>JABMMX010000208.1 GCA_013205435.1 Deltaproteobacteria bacterium | reverse complement strand
GTGCCCTCCTGCTCTATCGGGTTCTGCGTCGCGAAGACCAGAAAGGGAGCCTCGAGCTCGTAGGTCTTGCCGCCGGCCGAGACCTTGCGCTCCTGCATCGCCTGCAGCAGCGCAGCCTGCGTCTTGGGCGGCGTCCGGTTGATCTCGTCGGCGAGCAGCAGGTTCGAGAAGACGGGTCCGGGCAGGAAGCGGAAGCGGCGCGCGCCTGTCTCCGGATCGGTCTCGAGAATGTCGGTACCGGTGATGTCCGAAGGCATCAGGTCGGGCGTAAACTGGATGCGGTTGAAGCGCAGGTCGAGCGCCTCCGACAGCGTCGAAACAAGCAGCGTCTTGGCGAGACCGGGCACACCCATCATCAGCGTGTGGCCGCGCGAAAAGAGCGATATGAGCAGATGCTCCACCACATGCTTCTGGCCGAAGACCCGCTTGGCGACCTCATGCTCAATGGCCGTCCGCGCGCTCTGCGCCCGCTCCAGCAGCTCCTTCACCGGTACCGTCTGCGATTCCATGCTCACTCCTTGAAGAACAACAATCTCATAACTTTGCGGCCATCGAGCCGGCCCAGGCCGACCGCTCCTTCTGGCCCGTCGCAGCGTAGCCGTCGCGCAGGCCCGACATCACCGCCGGGTCGAACGGGTTCACGCCAGCGGCATCCTCGCAGGCCTCCACCGCCTCCGCCCCGCGCGACAGCGCAAGCAGCGCCTGACAGCGATGAAGGTAGGTCGGATAGTAGCCCGGATACCAGCGCGCGACCTCACGGAGCGCTTCCAACGCCTCGGCCGGCTGCTTCGCGGCGATGTAGAGCTTTGCCAGCGCGTTCTGCAGGTCGGGCTGGGTGTTGCCCGTCAGCAGGTTTGCCTTCTGATACTCCACCAACGCGGCCTCGTTGTGACCCCGGGCCCGGAGCAGCTCGCCGAGCTTGAGGAAGTCGCGCGCCTCCACATTGAGGACCTTCTCCAAGGAGCCGCTCCCCTCGTCGCCCGACCCGTCGCCAACAGCGCCCACAATCTCCACCTCTTCGTCGTCGAAGTCGCCCGGTACATCGAGCCGCGGACGAGCCACAAGGTAGGCCATCCACTTCGCAACAAAGCCTGTGAAGGCCACCCCGGAGACCTCAGCAACGGCAGCCTCCACAGCCCGGCTCTGGTCGAAGGCGGCAAGCAACTGGCGAACCACACCGCGCCCTCGCTGCTTCACCAGATACTCCAGCACCGTGTAGACCTCGGCATAGGCCATCGCCGCATCTTCCTGGCTCGGAAGCAGCGCCATCGACGGATGCATCTGCTCGAAGGTCACGATCTTGTTCTCGGCGATCCGCTTGCCGAGCAGCTCCTCGCGCGACGGCAGCAGGGGCAGTTCGCGCCCGCCCGACCAGCGCCCCTCGTGATACTTTGCCAGCGCCTCGTGCAGCCAGATGGGGATGCCGTGGCCCACTGCCTGCTCCACAACGTAGTGAACATATTCGTGGCTCACCGTGTCGCGCCAACCATAGCCCTGGGCCGTGCCGCGGGGCGAGGTGACCATGAGCTTGTTGTACTTGCAGAGCGCGATCGTACTGGTCGTCTTGATGGCCTCAGCCGAGAGCGTCGAGACCTTCGCCAGCACCGAGGCGCGGCCGAACAGCTCCACCCGAATCGGCTCGGTCGGCCAGTACCCGAAGTCGTAGCCCAGCTCGTAGTAGGCGCCCTCGAGCGTCTCATCGAGGAAGGGGAGCAGCGGGGCATCCTTGATGGCGTCGTGGTAGACCTCAAAATGGCCGTCGCTCGTCCGATAGACCGTGAGCTTCGCGGTCGCCTCGATGGTCGATGTGAGCAGGTCCCGCTCCTTCGAAAGCGCTGCGAAAAGATAGGGGTCGGTTGCCACTGCCAGCGCCGCCTCGTAGGCCGCCAGCGACTCCTTGTAGCGCCCCGCGTGATGCAGCCAGATCGCCCGCAGCCGCAGCACCTCCACCGCCGCCGCTCCGCTCGCCTCCAACTCCTGCAACGCCTTGTCTGCCTGAGCATATCGGCCGCGGTCGATGAGCTCCTCCACCGCGCCCGGCGTCGCGCCCGCGTTCACGGCACGCAGCGGCACCGCCGCAAGCAGCACGGCGAGCAGCAGGGCCCAGATGCTACTGCATGAGGCTTTCATAGTAACTCCGGATGGCATCACCGTAATCGTCTAGACCGCCCTCGCGCATCGCGTCGAGCAGACGCTTGCGGTAGGCCTCACGCCCCGTCTCGCCCTCCTTGGGCACCTCAACCTTCTCGTTGGAGGCCTGCCGACCGCCTTCGCCCTGCTCCTTCTGCCGCTGCTTGCCCGTCATGGACTGCATCTGCTGGCGAAGTGACTTGAGCCCCTCCTGCGCCCGCTGCTGCCCGTCGCGCGCGCCATCAGGGGCACCCTCGCCGAGCTCGCTCCGCGAATCCTGCATGCCACCCTCCGTCCTCGCCATCGGTTCGGCGAAGGGATCTTCGCTCAGCGAGAACTTCTGCTGCAGCCCGCCAAGCTTCTCCTTGAGACCTTGGAGCGCCTGCTCGGTGCCGGCCTGCCGCTTCGCCAGCTCACCCAGCTTCGACCGCCCGCTCTCACCCATGCTGTTCTCTGCCTTCTCCAGCAGTTTGCCGAGCTCCGACGCCACCCTGGCCATGCCCGCAGCGCCCTTTTCGGCCGCCTTCTGCGCCTCGCCAGCGGCCTGCTTCGCTGCCCCCTTCTCGAACTGCTTGAGCGACGACAGGCTCTCCTTCGCCATCTCGAAGGTATACTCCGCGTCCGCCGCCGCCTCTGCGGCCTCCTTGATATCTCCATTGTCGAGCGCCGACTGCACCTTCTGCAGCCTGGCCTCCATCTCCTCCATTTCCGCCTTCAGGCTCGAGCGGAGCGCGCTGTCGTCCACGGCATCCAACGCCCGCTTCGCCTCGGCAACCTCGGCCTTGGCGCTTGCGAGTTTGTCGGCGATCTCGCCGGCCATCTTCTTGGCGGTCTCCGCCCGCATCTCCTCCATCAGCTTTGCCGTCTCCTCCGCGATCGCCTGCTGCTGCGCCTCCACCTTGTCGAGCTCCTTCGTCGCCTCGCCCATGGTCTTGTCGAGCTCCGACAGTTCGTCCGAGCTTGCACCGGCGAGCGGATCGCCCATCTCCTTCTCAAGCGAGTCCATCTCCTTGCCCATCCGGTCGAGTGCGGCGAGCGCCTCGTCAATCTTCCCTTCGTTCAGCAGCTTCTCCATCTGCTCGAGCGCGCTGGCCATCTCCTCGAGGTTCTCCGACGCCTTGTCCTGGTCGAGCCCCTCCATGTTGAGGTGCTCCTGCGGCAGTTTCTCCATCTGATCGCGGATCCGCTCCATCAGCTCCTTCATTCGCTTGGCGAGACGGCGAAGCTCCCGATCAATCTGCTCCCGCACCTTGGGGTCGCGCGTGTCGCGATACTTCTCCATCAGCGACTTCAACGTCTCCCGCGAGTCGGCCAGCTCCTGAATGTTGCGGGCAAGCGCATCGGCCTTCTGCGAGGCGATGAGCGAGTCGAACAGCGTCGCGGCACGCTCCGTTGCATCGATCATCGCAGCCTGACCGGTCGCCACGCCCGCAAAGTCCAGGTCGGCCACCGTCCCCTCCGATGCAGCGAGGCTCACACCATCGAGGAGCCCATGCAGCGTCCGCTCGTCGCCCCGCACCCGGGTCCGCGCAGCAGCCAGCAGCATGCGCTCGCGAGGCGGCGTCAACTTGTCCTCCTTCATCAGCGTCAGCATATCGTCCCAGCGATTCAGAAGCTCCGGCCAGGCGTCGTGCACCTTCGTCGCAGACTGCAGCATCGGCGGCCGGCCGGCCTGCGCTACATCCGCCGCTGCCGCCCGCAGCCGAACCTCTGCAGAGGTCGCAGCCTCCACCTTCGCGTAGGTCACCATCTTGAGCGAGAGCTGCCCCGCGAGCTGCGTCAGCAGCCTCTCAAAGATGGCCTCCTTCTCCGCAAGGATGGCCTCGTTCTTGTCGGCATCCGAGCGAACCCGGAGCCGAATCTCAGGCGACAGGCCGCGACCCGACTCACCCGTCGCCCGTTGATCGGAGGCCTCCGCCTGGAGCACCACCACATCGCCCGAGGCGAGCGCGAGCGGCCCGAGGTCGAGCGTGAACTGCTCGGTGTAGTCGCTCGACTTCTCGGGGCTTCGCAGCACCTCGCGCGTTCCCGCGCCCGTCTGTCCCTCCAGCTTCCAGCTCCAGGCAACCTCGACGAGGCCGTAGTCGTCCGTGGCATGGACGGTCACGTTGACCTTGTCGCTGACGCCCACCTCCTGATCGCCTTCGGGCGCGAGGAAGGCGACCACGGGCGCCTGGTCAGCGATCACAGTAACCTGCCGATCAATGGGGTCGAAGCGTCCATCCTGCGGCGCCCCGATCCCAATCCGATAGTTGCCCGAACTGAGCACCGCGAACGAGGCCGAAAAGCGCTCCCCCGTCACCGTCGCAGCGACCTCCTGCCGGCCTGCCTCGTCGGTCACAGCGAGATAGACTTCCGTGGCTGGAGCAAGCAGGCTGCCGCTCACGGTCACGCGCGACCCGGCCACCGCGCTGATGTCGCCGTTCGTCCCCTCCAGCGTCTGACGCGGCAGCCCCGTGTGCGCCGGCGGCTCAATCTCTAGGTCCAGCGTGGAGACAAGCGGCTCTGCAAAGGCCGCCGGCAGCGGCCCCTCCGTCGCACCGGCCATCATCCGACGGAGCGCCGGCGCAAACCGCGTTGGCGAGAGCGAAAAAGAGAGCCCGAGCAGACCCACAGCGACTGCCAACATCAGCGCAGGAGGACGCAGACGCACGGGCGGCGCAGCTCGCTCCACGAGCGGCGCAACAGCGACGAGCTCTGCCTCAACGCGAAGCTGCAGCGACGCCGCGAGCGCCTGCCCCTCCGCCTCCGACGGAGGCCTAGCCGCAAAGTCGAGCAGGGTCCGGAGGTCGGTCCGCAGCTGCGGAAAGGCCCCCTCCAGCAGCCGCGCCAACGCATGGTCTTCGCCGAAGGCCCGACGACCGCGAAGCAGCGAGACAACGGCGGCGACAACACCGGCAAGCAGCACCAGCCACCAGCCCTCGCCCGCCGGACGCGCAGGCACGAGACCCAGCAGCCAACCGGCAAGCCAGAGGCCGGCAACAGAGCCCGCCGCGACCCAACCGGCGCTCTCCACCAGGCGCCGACGGACGACCACGGCGCGCAGTGCGGCGATAACCTCGCGGAGCGGCTGTTCAGGCTGATGTCCCACGCAATTCCCGATGAGTTCCTGTCGACCCTCAACGCTACGAACCACCGCTGCTTTCGTCAACGCGCAGAATCCTCGCGAGAACCCCCGCGCAGGCCGATTTCATTGCCTCTGCCCGCCCTGACCGCTACCCAACCTACCACCTTCCACCGCAGCTCCACCCTCCATGGCGACCGGCACGACAGCCACCCCACACGGGCATGCTCACCACGGGCATTCGCACCATGGGCACGCGCACCACGGCCATGGGCACGCGCACCACGGGAAGGGATCCCTCGACCAGGCCTTCCGCTGGTCGGTGCTGCTCAATGCAGCGCTGGTGGCCATCCAGCTGAGCGTCGGCTGGAGCTCACACTCCACCGCCCTCGTCGCAGACGCCCTCCACAACCTGGGCGACATCTCCGGACTGCTTCTCTCCTGGGCTGCGCTCTGGTTATCGCGCCGACCCGCCTCGTCGCGGTTCCCCTTCGGCTTCGGGCGGGTCACCGTTCACGCTGCCATCCTCAACTGCGCGCTCGTCCTCGGCGCCATCGCCATCGTCCTCTACGAGGCCTCAAGCAGGCTCGCCGATCCACCCACGCTCAACGCGCCGCCCGTCATGATCGCCGCTGCGCTCGGCATCGCGGTGAACTTCTTCTCGGCGGTGCCCTTCTTCCGCCACCAGGCGGGCAATGTGGGCGCCAGGGCCATCGTTCTGCACCTCCTCGCAGACGCAGGCATATCGGCCGGCGTGCTCGTCAGCGCCATCCTCGTCTACTTCACGGGCGAAAACTGGATCGACCCCGCTGTCACCCTGCTCGTCGCCGCCGCTGTCATCCGGAGCGTCTGGCATCCGCTCCGAGAGGCCATCGCACTGAGCCTCGATGCCATCCCCGAAGAGCTGAACGCCGACGCCATCCGCGACGAACTCGCCACGGCCGTAGCGCCCGCAAAGCTCACGCAGCTGCACCTCTGGGCAAGGTCGACGACCCAGCGCGCAGCGACGGTCCGCATTGATGCGCCACGAGGCACCGAGCCCAACGCGCTTCTCCGGCAGGTCAAACACATCCTCGAGCACCACCACAGCGTCGACGAGGTCGTCACGGAGGTCCGCTGGTTGGACCCCGACGCTGCACAGGCCGACAGCGCACCCTCTCATCCAACTCCCTAACACACCCGCAGTACGAGTCAGCCCATGGCAAACCCAGAAGAAGAAGCACGCATCAGACAGCTGATCGCCGACAGCGCGGAGGGTGGAAAACGCGGAAACGCCGCCTTTGCGCAGGTCGTCACCGCCTACCAGTCGCGGGTTCGCGCCTTCTGCATCCGCATGGTCCGCAACACCGCAGACGCAGACGACCTCACCCAGCAGACCTTCCTCAAGGTCTGGCAGAAACTGGCCACCTTCCGAGGCGACACCTCCTTCATCGCCTGGACCATCCGCATCGCGCGCAACCTCTGCATCGACCTGCTGCGCAAGTCCAACCGCTTCATCCCCACCGACACGACCGAGCCGGGCAACGCCTTCGAGCATGTCACCGACGACCAGTCAGACTACCTCAGCGCCTCCGCCGGCATGAGCGCACTCAAGGTGCTCGAGAACAAGGAGACCGCAGAGAAGGTCTACGACGCGCTCGACCAGATGAAGGTCCAGCAACGCGAAATCCTGCTGCTCTACCATCACCAGGGGCTCAGCTATCAGGAGATCGCGACGGTGCTCGACATCCCCCAAGGCACCGTCATGAGCCGCCTCTTCCACGCCCGCAAGGCGATGCAGTTCGAGCTCCGCTCCTTCTATGGGAAGAAGAATCCCGCCTCCGGTGAATAGCGCGGCGCGCCCTCCGTCCGGATTTTACCTCGTTTCTCCTTATTCTTTGCTCATCGTGGTTCCAACATGCTGACCCGTGAACAAGCTCTCCTCCTAGACAAGCACCACGACCGCGAGACCCGCGGCGTAGAGGCCGCAGAGGCCCGCGCCATCCTCGAGGCCAACCCCGACGCGCGCCGCTACCTCGCAGACCTCGAGTTCCTCCACGATACGCTCGCCCTCCCCAGCCACATCGACCGCGAGGGGCTTGGCGACGCTGCCATCCACGCCCGCATCATGGCGGAGATTGAGGCACGCACCGAACTGGAGGAGGCGACCTCCGCGATCCTTACCGCCGGCTTCCGCCGCGAGTGCGAAGAGCCAGCCGACCCTGCCCTGCTCGCCCGAATCATGGCAGGGGTCACCGCACAGACCGAGCAGCGCGAGCGTGTCGCCGCAGCGGCAACCGCCGGCGACTCCTTCCTCGACCGGCTCCGCAGCTGGGGCTCTGGCTGGGCCTTCACAGGCGCGGTTGCCGTGGCAGCAGCGCTCCTCGCAGTGACGCTCTCCAACCGGCTCTCGCCCGCCGCACCCGAGAGCGCGCAAACCGACCCGGCGAAGACCACCATCATCAACAACTACTACGTCCAGGCGCCCAGCGTGGACCGCCTGACCCCAACCTCCGGCTTCACCGCGAGCGTCACCCAGGGCTCCCAGGCTGACGACACCGCGACCGTCATCTGGCTGCAGCCCAACGGCACGCTCGCCACGGCGCCCAAGGGCACCGGACCCGCCTCCACAGACCCCACCCTCGCAGGCTCCGGCGCCTCGCCTGCTCTCCCCGTTCGCACGGATTAGTCACCATGAAACGCCCCCTCGCATTGCTCCTTACCGCCTCGCTTCTGGCCTTCGCAGCACCTGCTGCCTTTGCTGCCGACGCAAAGCCTGCCGCCGCTGCTCCCGCTCGTGCAGCCGTCGCCGTCGAGGTGAAGATCATCCTCGCCTCCGCCGCCGCCG
>JABMMX010000207.1 GCA_013205435.1 Deltaproteobacteria bacterium | reverse complement strand
GGGGCGGCGATGCCGAGCGGCGCAGGCGGTTTGTGCTGGAGGTCTACAAGTCTATCCGCGCCGCCACAGGCCCCGATTTTTCGGTCGGCATCAAGATGAACTCGGCCGACTTCCAGAAGGGAGGCTTCTCGGAAGAGGAGTCGCTCGACGTGGTGCGTGCCCTCTCGGAGGCCGGCATCGACATGATCGAGATCTCGGGCGGCACCTACGAGGCCCCCGTGATGGCCGGCGTGACGCGCGAGCCGATGAAGGAGTCGACGATTCGGCGCGAGGCCTACTTCTTAGAGTTCGCGGAGAAGGCGCGCGCGGCCACGAAGACCCCGCTCATGCTCACCGGCGGCTTCCGCTCGGTGGCGGGGATGAGCGCGGCCATTGAGAGCGGCGCCGTGGACTTTATCGGCCTCGCTCGGCTGCTCGCCATCGAGCCCGACGCGCCGCTTCGGCTTGTGGCAGGACAGGAGCCCCGCGAGGCCGTTCGCGCCGTCAAGACCGGCATCGCCGCCATCGACAGGATGGCCCTGCTGGAGGTCGCCTGGTATGCGCGGCAGCTGCGCCGCATGGGCCACGGAGGCGAGCCGAAGCCGCGCGAATCAGCGATCTGGTCCTTCCTCGCCAGCGTGAGCGAGACGGGTTGGGGTACGATGAAGACGCGCCGACTCCGCGCCTAGCCTCTTCGCGCAGCGGCGGCGGGAGGCTGCTAGGCGTTGGCCTGCGGGAGCATCCCGGCGCGGCGGCAGACGCCGTCGGCCAGCTGGTAGAAGAGCGGGCCCAAGCGCCGCGCCTCAATCACCTCGAGCGAGAGTTTCTCGAGCTGCTTGGGATGGTTGCTGTTCACATAGTGGACCAGCAGCGCCGCTGCGGGAGGCGTTACCGCCGCGCCTTCGAAGAAGCGGAAGCTGTAGGTCGGAGGCTCGAAGTAGAAGGCCGACGAGGGGAGCCGCTCCACCTCGCTGCTGTCGGCCTGCCACGCATCGGAGATGAGCGTCGGACCGAGCGCAAACCGGCGGGTGGGCGAGGCATCGAGTGCCGCAACCAGCAGCCTCCGCACAAAGGCACTGCGAGGCTCGGCGCCGATGACTGCGTTGTTCAGGTTCGGCCTGCTCCAGGCGGCATCGAGCTTGCGGACCAGCCAGCTTCCAGCAAGCGAGCGACCGCCCGCGAGCGACCAGCCCCGGCTCAGCGCGTAGGCTGCCAAATAGGAGAGCGTGGGAGCCACCATCCAAGGTTCGCGACGGCCCTCGACGCGGGCCTTGTTAACCTTCCAGACCTGCTCCTCGCCGACGAAGGCTGCGTGATGCAGCAGGTGTCGGAAGTCGTGCAGCGCGAGGATATCGAAATCCACATAGATGCCGCCCCGATCGTAGAGGATGGCATACCGGAGGAGGTTGCTCTGCGCGCTTCGCGCCGACGCGGGGATGCGGCTGTAGAGGGCGCGCAGCGGTGCAGCGAGGTCGCCCGTCGCCTGGAAGACCGTATCGAGCGAGATGCGATGGAGGGTAACCCGATCACGCCCGAGAAGTGGCTTGAAATGGGGCGCCTCTAAAGGCTCCTCACCGAAGAGGTGAACCTCTACGGCGCAGTCCGGGTCGACCTGCAACAGGCTCTCAACGGCGAGGCGGCAGTGGAGCGGGAATTCGGAGCCCGTCCACAGCAACACAAAGCGGTTGGGAATCCGGGGCACTGGACTGTTCACGATCGTCTCCCTCTTCGGCCTGCGTAAGGGGCTTTAGAGGGTGGATGTGGCGACATTGTTGCGACGAGCACGCAAAACGATGAACTTTATGAAGCAGTTGTGCGACGACAGAAGCAGATGAACAGAGGCTCGCCTGCAGCTTGGTGGCGGGAGCCCCGAATAACCTGCTATGCGGGGCGTCCCGTGAGCCTCACCATTTCGCATGGACGACCGCTTGATGCATGCCCGCTTGGCCTCTCTCCTACGCCCTGCCCTCGCCGCCGTTGTGGCCGCGCTCCTGCTCCTCGCGCCTGGCCTCGCCGCCGCCATCGAGGTTGAACCGCCCTCCATCCGGCAGCTCAGCGCCGCGCAGATCGCCTCGCTGAAGAAGGGTGAGACCATCCGGAGTATGGACACCAACATGCCCTTCCGCGGCGAGGTGATTGGCCTCATTCAGGCGCCCGTCGAGGAGCTCGCAGCGGTCCTTCGAGACTACCCCAAGCAGACGCAGTGGGCCCCCTCGATGGCCGAAATGCGGCTGATTCGGCGCGAAGGCGAGTTCGACATCCTAGGTGGCGTCACCGACCTCCCCTGGCCCGTGCCCGACCGCACCTGGAACATGCGCGCCTGGGTTGGCTACAAGACGGTCAGCGGCCGGCGGGCCTGGGTGAACCTCTTCAAGTATATCCCGGGCTCCGGCAACATGAACGAGAGCGCCGGCTTCTGGGTGGTCTCCGCCCTCCCCGACGACCCCACCTGGACCTACTGCCGCTACGTGCTCTACGGCGACCCGGGCATCCCGTTCCCCGACTTCGTTATCCGCTGGGCCTCACGCACCACGCTGCCTGCCATCATGAGCAGCCTGCGCAAGCAGCACGCCAAGATCTACGGCACCAAGCCGGCAGCGCCCGCCTCAGCGCCGCAGTAGCCTGCCAAGCGCCGCTGCGCCGGCAAAGAGCAGCAGCGCCACCGCCGTCTGGCTCGCCCCCACAGGCAGCTCCCAGACGAAGGCCGCCAGATAGCCGCCAAAGCCGGCTACAGCCCCAAGCACCGCCGCGACCGGAAGCGTCGTTCCGAGGCTTGGGCAGAGGCGCGAAGCAGCCAGCGCAGGCAGCGTCGAGAAGGCAAAGACGGGCAGCGCGCCGATGGTGCGCGTCGTGACAGACACGGCCAGTGCGACCGTCGCGAGCAGCAGCACCTTGAGCAGCACCACAGGCAGGCGACGGGCAGCCGCCCCCTCCGGGTCGAAGGCCGCCGCGACAAAGCCGCGACCGAGCCAGAGGTGGAGCGCCAGCAGCCCTACAGCCGTCACGACCAGCCGCTGGAAGTCCTCCGGCGCCACCGCCACGGCGCTGCCGAAGAGGACGGTCTCGATGTCGTGCGCGTCGACCGCCACCTTGGCGCCAACCAGGATCGCACCCGCGGCGCCGAGCAGGTAGAGGGCGCCGAGCACCTGATCGCGGCCCAACCGGAGCCGCTCCGCACCGGCCAGCGCCGCAGCAGCGAGCCCCGAGAAGGCGAGCGCCCAGAGCGTGGGGGAGGCCGCCAACCCGGCGATCGCGAAGGTCGCCGCGGCCGACTGGGCGAGCATCACGCCAAGCCCCGCCGTCTGCGTCATCGCCGCCGACAGGAAGACCATGCGGCGCAGTGCCACGTAGACCCCAACCCAGCCAAGCAGCAGGCCCGAGACAGCGCCCGCCAGCGCCGGCTCACGGAAGAGCTCCCAGGCTGCAAAGAAGTCGGAGAGAGGCTGTGCCATCAGTGGCCTCCACAGTCGGCGACCGCCGCATGCGACAGCCCGTAGAGCCGCCGGAAGTTGGCACCCGCGCTCACCTCTTCGAAGCTCCCCGTCTCCACCACCCTGTCGTCCTTGTCGAGCAGCAGCACCCGCGAGGCATGGGTGCCCGCCACATGCAGCGAGTGGGTGATGAGGATGACGCCAACGTCGCCGCGCGCGCGGATCTCATCGACCACCGAGAGCACCAGCTCCTCCGCGACCCGGTCGAGCGCGCTGGTGGGCTCGTCGAGCAGCAGCAGGTTGGGGGTCGAAACCAGCGCCCGCGCCAGCGCGGCCCGCTGCCGCTGCCCCTCGGAGAGCTGCGACACCTGCTGGCCAAGCAGGTCGGTGACCCGTGCCCGCTCGGCGGCCGCGGCGACCCGCTCCCGCGCCGCGCGCGAGCCGAAGGGCCGCAAGAAACTCCGCCCCTCGTCGGTCGCCAGCAGCAGCCAGTCCTGCACCCGCATCGGCACCTCGGCCATCACCTCCGACCGCTGCGGAACGTAGCCTACGCGGAGGCCGGCGGCAGAGGTGATACGCCCCGCGATCGGCGGCTGCAGGCCGAGCAGCGTGCGCAACAGCGTCGACTTGCCCGCGCCGTTGCGGCCGATGAGCGCGAGCGTCTCGCCCCGCAGGCGCTGCAGCGAGACGGGGGGCAGGAT
>JABMMX010000206.1 GCA_013205435.1 Deltaproteobacteria bacterium | reverse complement strand
TGGCGATGGCGAGCAGCAGCAGCACGCGGTAGACGTTACGAAGACTCACGAGCCACCAAACCCACGGCGGGACATCGCGCCCCACGCCTGAACGCCTCGGAAGTAGTTCACCATGCCGCGGAGCCGCCAGTAGAGGGTGAGTTGCCGGTATCCGAAGTTCTCAATGATGCCGAAGGTGGTCATGCGGAGCAGGTCGCGCCAGTTGGGGTAGACCGAGAAGGAGATCTCCTCGAGCGCCAGGGTGGCGACGCTTAGCAGCACGCCGAAGATGAGCGACACCGTTAGAAAGAGGAGCATGAATGAGGTGTCGACGATGCCGAGGAGGTAGCTGATCGAGACCGTGACGAGTCCGACGAGTTCCACCACCGGGCCGAGCATTTCGAAGATGGCGAAGAAGGGGAAGATGACCATGCCAACGACGCCGTAGCGAGGGTTCAGGAACATGGTGCGGTGTCGCCAGATGGAGTCGATGAGGCCACGATGCCAGCGGTCGCGCTGTCTGCCGAGCTGTTCGAGGGACTCAGGAACCTCGGTGTAACAGGTGGAGTCCCAGACGAAGACAATTCGATAGGGCACATGGTCTTCGCGCATCTGGCGGTGGAGCCGAACGACGAGTTCCATGTCTTCGCCGACGGTGTCGTGGCGGTAGCCCTGTATCTTGATTACGGCGTCGCGGGAGAAGAGCCCGAAGGCGCCCGAGATGATGAGGGTTCCGCCGAGGAGGTTCCAGCCAACGCGCCCGAAGAGGAAGGCTCGGAGGTATTCGACCACCTGGAAGGCGGGGACCGCCTTCTCGGGCATGCCGATGGCCTCGACCTGCCCGTTGCGGATGGTGCAGCCGTTTGCAACGCGGACGGTTCCGCCGGTGGCAATGGTGCGGGCCGGGTCATCGATGAAGGGCAGTGCGAGCCGGAGGAGGGCGTCGGGGCTGATGAGGGTATCTGCGTCGATGCTGCAGAAGAGGGGGAAGCGGGCGGCATTGATGCCGCAGTTGAGCGCGTCTGCTTTGCCGCCATTGACCTTGTCGATGAGCGTGAGCTTGGGCTCTTTGTAGGACTTGTAGATCGCGATGACGGGGCGGGTCGGGATGATCGCCTGATAGATGGGGTGAACCTCATACATGTCGAAGGCTTCGATCATCACCTGCGTGGTGCGATCGGTGGAGCCGTCGTTCACGACGACAACCTCGAACTCGGGGTAGCGGAGTGCGAGGAGGGCGCGGACAGAGCCTTCGATGGTGAGGCGCTCGTTGAAGGCCGGCGCAATGATGCTGACGGGGTGGGTGTGATAGCTGCGGAGCGAGCCGTCGAGGTCTGCGGAGATGCGCCTGCGGGCACGCAGGAAGATCTCGGCAAGGGAGAGCCCGAGCAGGATAAAGTAACTGGTGTTCAACCCCACGAAGAAGAAGAGGAAGGCCCAGTCGATGATGTAGATGAAGCGATCCAAAGTGTCGTCTTCCCGGGTGTGCTAGGGGTTGGCTTCGAGGTCGCGGACCGAGGTCGCGGAGAAGTTGTCGTCGTCGATATCGAACTCGAAGGCCAGCGGCGGGAGAAGCTCGGGCGCCAGCGCTGCATGGTCGCCATCGCTGGCGGCCAGTGGCGGCAGTTCATCGAAGCCAGCCAACGGTTCGTCGAAGCCGAGCGGCGGCAGCGGTGCCACTTCGTCGAAGCCAAGGTCCGGCAGCTGCTCTGCGAGGATGGAGGCGCCTCCCTCCTCGTCTTCCCAGAAGTTCTCGATGCCGGAGCGCGGCAGCGGTTCAGGCGCGCCTTGGGGGGCGGCGATGGCGGGGCTGAGCATGGTTGCGCCCCGTCCGAGGAGATAGTTGGACCCGGTATGCGGATCTTCCGTGAGGATGCGCTGCGCCATGTCGCGCTCGAAGGGGTCGTTGCTGTCGTTGGCGAGCCGCGCCAGCTCCGCGAGCCCTGAGTCGCCGAGGTCTCGAAGCGCGGAGGCTGCATTCAGACGAACCCACCAGCTCGTATCGGAGAGGCGTGTTGCGAGGTGAGAGACCATCTCCTTGAGGCCGACGCGGCCAGCGGTCCGCGCAGCCTGCGCGCGAACCTCCCAGCGGTCGTCTTCGAGGCCCATGATGATATCGTCGGGCGCGAGGGTGAGGCGGAGGATGCCTGCCGCCCGGAAGGCTGCGATGCGAATCTCGTGGTCTTGGTCCGTCAGGGCATACTGGATGTAGGGCGCCGAGCGGGTGTCGCCGGAGAGAGCGAGCACCTCGAGGATGGTCGCGTAGAGGCGGGCCTCGGCGCGGGTCTGCGGTGGCTGGCGAAGCAGGGCGCGGAGGCGGGGATGGGCGGAGGATCCGAGGTCGACGAGGATGGCAGCGATCTGCGGCCGCGAGATCCCAGCCGGCGTTGCGAGCGAGGCGAGCAGCGGGTCGACGGCACGGGGGTCTCCTGAGCGGCCGAGCCCGCGCGCTGCTGCGAGCCGAACGGCCGGGACCGGGTCTCGGAGTCTGTCAAAGAGGATCTGCGGTTCGACCTTGCCCTCGAGCATGCCGAGAATACGGACCGCCTCGAGGCGCCGCCACCAGATGAGGGAGCGGCTGCGGCGGATGGCGAACTCGATGAGGCCAAGTCCTCGGTAGAGAGCGACGAGGTCGTCTTGAAGCCTGCTCGCGATGGAGGAGGCGTAGGCCTCAAGCAGCTCGGCGGCATCCTCTTTGCGAAGCGGCTTGAGGGTCTTGATGACCTCCGAGAGCGGAATCTCGCTGCTGAGGTAGCGGACCAGCACCGGGGCGACGCTCCGGTTGGCGGCGAGGCGTTCGCGCCGCTGACGGATGCGCCGCAGCCGGATGAAGACGACGGTGGCGAGCACCGCCACGAGCGCGACGAACTGCACGCTGATGACGCGGACGAAGAGCCGGTAGAGCGGGTCGGTGAGGAGCAGGTCGATGGTGTTCATCGGGCGCTCGCCTGGGGCGCGGCCCGTCCGAAGCGGCGGGTGAAGCCGAGCGAGAGCGCGTGACGGACACGGGTGGCGCGGTCGGCGCCTGTGTCGGACGGCGCGGTCAGGGCGTAGCTCATCTTGAAGGAGGTGAGGTGCGAGATGGGGAGGGTGTAGCCGAGAAAGGCGCCAACTTGGGGCGAGCCGGCACGGAGGAGGGCTGGGTCCTGCGACTGGTCGAAGGGTTCGGTTCCGTAGAGCAGCCAGGCATCGAGCCTCTCCTCATCCGAGATGAGCAGGGTGCCCTTGAGCTGGTAGGTGAGGAGGGGAGGCGCAGCGACATCACCGAAGACGGCTGTCACGCCTGGCTCCAAGAGGAAGCCGTCGAACCGGAGCGCGACAAAGGGGGCGATGAGCTGGACGGTCGGCGCAGCGGCTGCGAGGCTTCCCGCATCGGGGAGATCGTACTTCGAGATGCGGTAGGAGGCGCCGACTCCGATGCGTTCTCCCAGGTCGATGCTGTTGTCCCAGGAGAGGGCCCAGCTGGGCAGGAACTCGGGGTTGGGGGCAACGGCAAGCGCGAGCCGCGTGTTGTAAAAGCTGGTTGGGAAGAAGCGGAGCGAGGGCTCGAAGGCGAAGTCAACCCGGCGTGTTCCGTAGCGACGGGTATCGAGGAAGAAGCCGAGCCCTTCGGCGAACCTGGTTCCACGATGCTCTGCGGCCAACTGCAGATTTTGCCAGTCGGCGTTGCCCTGTCCGGAGTTCCCGACGGAGGTGTAGGTCGCGGCCCCGTCAACGCGGAAGGGCATGAAGCGGCGGGCGAGCAGCGCCCGCATGGCAGCTCGCTGCGGGTCGTCGGACTGGGGTGGCAGGGCGTCGAGCTCCTCGGAAAGCCGGGCCAGTTCGTCGCGGCCGAAGAGGAGCTGCATGAAGCGGGTGCGGGCCGCCTCGTCTTGCGGCGCTGCTTGAAGGTAGGCCGCGTAGCCTTCGATGGCAGCATCGAGGTCGCCGGACTGGAAGGCGATCTCAGCGAGGAGGCGGGTGGCCTCTGCCTGGTCGCTGCCGCTGTCTCGCGCTGCTCCTGCCTCGACGGCAGCCTCGGCGCGTCGTCCCATCCAGAGCAGGACGCGGGCGGTTGCGCATCGGAGCTCTCCGTAATCGGCATACTGCGACTGGAAGGACTGAAGGGTCTGCAGGGCATCGTCGAGATTGCCCGCGGCCGCCTGAATCTTCGCAAAGGTGATGGCAACGTCGACGTCGCCCGGCACGAAGCGGCGGGCGATGCGTGCAGCCTCGAGCGCTTCGCGGAGGTTGCCAGAGGCAAGGGCCTGCTCCGCTTCGGTGATCAGGCGGGCAACAGAGGGGGTGGCAATCTCGACCGCTGCTGCAGAGGGTGCAGCCGCAGAGCCTTCAGACTCAGCAGTCACGGCAGAGCCTTCGCCTTCGGAAGCCCACAGCGTTGCCGGAAGCACGAGCCCGGCGCAAAGCACAAGGGTGACGACCCGTCGGGCGATAGTGCGATTCTGAAGCGTCACAGGCATGGACACCAGGGTAGATTGCGAGCGGAGACCCCGCTAGTTTCAGGTAGCAGATGGCCGTGTTGGCTGCGAGGAGTCTTTGCCGCAGGGCCGGGAGTGGCGCGGGAATGTTTCGGCGCAGGCAACGGTTTGCGAAGCGAGGCTTGGAACCTTGTTGAAGCGCGTGGCAGGTCTTAGTGCATCTGGGCAACAACGCCGTGACAGCGGGAGAGCAAATTCCGCTCGACAGGGTGGAAGACTTTGGGTAACATTTGAATGCACGGCCCGAGCGTTCTCGGGCGAAACCTCGAACCAAGGAAGATGAGATGGCACGGATTACGATTGAGGCACGAATCGCGAAGATTCGTCGTGACCGGGAAGCGCTGGAGAAGAAGGAGCAGTCTCTGCTTGCGCAGAGCACCGACCGCGCGATCAAGAAGATTCTCGCGATTATGAAGGATTCTGGTCTGACCGCGGCGCAGGTGGTCAAGGCTTTGGCGGCGGCTGGTGCAACGGCCGGCGCTCCGGCAAAGGATTCGAAGGGGACGAAGGCCGCCAAGGAGACCGTCAAGGGCGTCAAGCCTGCCTTCGCTCCGAAGTCGAAGGGCGGCAAGGTTGCACCGAAGTACCGCAACCCCGAGAATGCAGATCAGACTTGGACGGGTCGCGGAATCCCGCCGACCTGGGCGCGTTTGATGCGTGAGGCCGGCCGGCTGAACGAGTCGATCATTCAAAAGTAGACGCAGTTTGACGATGAAATGTCGCGCACTGTCTAAATCGATGCAGGTCGGGTTAGAGGGTGAGCGACGTTCGTTTTTGCCTCTACGGTTTGTGCGTTTCGTTCGTCGGCCCCTGCTTGACCCGGAGCGTGCGCGAACTTAATCGACGCGTGATTTGGAAACGTCGACGGACCGGAGTGCCCGGATAGGAGTGCGATGAGTAGCATTGATGCCACCGCGACCGTTCAAGAGTACTACGGCAAGACGCTGCAGACGAGCGCCGACCTCAAGACGAGCGCCTGCTGCACGCCTGACGCCATGCCGGAGTTCGTCAAGCCGCTGCTCGCACGCATCCATGATGAGGTTGTAAGCCGGTACTACGGCTGTGGCCTTGTTGTTCCCACTGCGCTCGACGGCGCCCGTGTGCTCGACATTGGTTCTGGCTCGGGCCGCGACGCCTATCTGCTTGCGCAGCTGGTTGGAGAGCGGGGAGAGGTGGTTGGTGTGGACATGACCGCCGAGCAGCTCGCGGTGGCGCGGGCCCACGTGGAGTGGCACCGCGAGCAGTTCGGGTTTGAGCGCGCGAATACGCGGTTTCTCGAGGGCTTCATCGAGAAGCTGTCGGAGCTGCCACTCGAACCCCACTCTTTTGATGTGGTGGTGTCGAACTGTGTGGTGAATCTCTCTCCCGATAAGCCGGCGGTTTTTGCAGGGGCACGACGGCTGCTCAAGGCCGGCGGCGAGATCTTCTTCTCGGATGTCTATTGTGACCGTCGCCTTCCTGAGGCTGTGCGTAACCACCCGGTTCTCTACGGTGAGTGTCTGGGCGGCGCGCTCTACTGGAACGACTTCCTCCAGATGGCCAAAGCGGCCGGCTTCGGCGACCCCCGTCTGGTGACCAGCCGGCCCCTGGAGATTTTGGATCCCGAGCTCAAAGCAGCGCTCGGCCAGGCGAAGTTCTATTCTGCGACCTATCGGTTGTTTGCCCTCGATGGACTTGAGCCGCTCTGCGAAGACTACGGTCAGGCTGTGGTCTACCGCGGCGGGGCGTTGGGCGAGGAGGACTGTTTCATCCTCGATGGTCACCACGCGATAGAGCGCGGCCGGGTTTTTCCGGTCTGCGGCAATACCTGGCGGATGCTCCACGACACCCGCTTTGCCCCCTACTTTGATTTCATCGGCAACTTTGAGCGCCACTTCGGCATCTTCCCCGGGTGCGGGACGCCCAACCCGCTGGAGCCTGCGGCTGGGGCTGTGCTGGCGGCGGGTGCCTGCTGCTAGCGGGTGTTGCGGCGGCGCATGGAGCGCCGTAGCCGGGCGAGCAGGTCGTTGGGGAGATAGGGCTTGATGAGGAAGTCATCGGCTCCGACCTCAAAGGCTTTGACGACGCTGTCGTCGCGCGATGCGACCGAGGTCACCACGATGGGCGTCTCGTCGTAGCGTCTGTCTGCGCGGAGCTGGGCAAGGATGCTCAGGCCGTTGATGCCCGGCAGCGAGCTCTCGAGGATGACGGCGCGCAGGTCGGGGAGGGCAAGCGCGGCATCAATCTGAGCCCCCGTGGCTGCGATGCGGACGCGGAAGTTCTCGCGTTCGAGGAGCGAGGTGAGGAACTCCTGCAGGAGCGGATCGGCCTCGATGACGACGACCAGCGGGAGCTGGTTTTCGACGACCGCGGCAGGCGTGACGATGGTCCGCGCGGGCTGCGCCGTCGCCTTGAGGAAGAGCGCCTCGAGTTGTGCGATGACCTCGCGGGTGTCGCGTGGCTCGTTGACGGTGAGCGTGGCTGCTACGAGCGGGATGGGGCTCTTGTCGGAGGCTCCGAGCGCAAAGGCGACCTCGGAGAGGCGCTCCAGAATGCGGCGCAGCAGGACGATGGCGCTGGCATCGTCGCATCCGGCGAGCAGGAGGAGGAGCTCGCCGCGGTGGATGCGGAAGAGGCCGTCGGAGCGACGGAGGAGCCCGCGTAGTGCCTCTCCGAGCTGGTGCAGGAGCAGGCCCTGTTGCTCTGCGGTGGCGTTGGCGAGCTTTGCCGCGAGGCCGGGGGCGCCGAGCATGGCAAGGGCAAAGGGCTCGCCGAGCCGCTGTAAGGAGTGGGTGCGTGCCTGCCACGCGAGCTGAAAGGCGCGGCGGTTGGGGAGTCCAGACTGCTGGTCGAGCAGGGTTGAGCGCCGGAGTTCGTTGCGGCGCCTCAGGAGGCGGGTGGCACAGTCGGCGACGGCGTGGCGCTGCAGGGGCTTGTCGAGTCGCTCTGCGAGTTCGAGGCCTGCGGGCGGTTGCACGGAGCGGTTGGAGAGGCCGGCCAGCATCGCGAGCTCGCCCTCCGGGGGCGTCTGGAGCGCGGCGGCGAGCCTCTCGAGTGCGTCGGCGGGCAGTTCGAGGTCGATGAGGACCAGCGCGGGGAACTGTCGCGCGATCGTGGTGAGCGCCCAGTCGATGGCCCGCGCAACGACGACCTCACGGTCGAGTGCGGTGAGGGCCTGCTCTGCGAGCCGAGCAGCTGCCGGGTCGTCGGAGACGATGAGGATGAGCTGTTCGGCCCGTTCGATGCGCATGGTGTGGCCGTGTTAGGCGTGGAGGCCTGTGTCGGCGAGCCAACGCTCCGCATCGAGTGCCGCCATGCAGCCTGTACCGGCGGCGGTGACGGCTTGGCGGTAGATGTGGTCGGCACAGTCACCGGCGGCAAAGACGCCGGGGATTTTGGTGCGGGTGGAGCCGGGCACAACGTTCAGGTAGCCCGCGTCGTCCATGTCGAGCCACTCGGCGAAGGGCTTGGTGTTGGGGGTGTGGCCGATGGCGAGGAAGAGGCCCTGGGTCGCCATCTCACTGAGCTCACCGGTGACGGTATCACGGAGCTTGAGTCCTGAGACGCCCGTCTCGCGGGTGCCGAGGACTTCGAGGACTTCGCTGTTCCACCGGACCTTGACCTTGGGGTTGCTGAGGACGCGCTCCTGCATCACGGCCGAGGCGCGGAAGCTGTCGCGGCGGTGGATGAGGACGACTTCGCTGCACATCTTGGCGAGGTAGGAGGCCTCTTCCATGGCGGTGTCGCCGCCGCCGACAACCGCAACCGCCTTATCCCGATAAAAAGCCCCGTCGCAAGTTGCACAACCCGAAACACCGTGGCCGATAAGTTTTTGCTCGGAATCCAGGCCCATATACACGGCGCTCGCGCCGGTGGCGATAATGACGCATTTTGCCTCAAGTGCGGAACCCTGCCCCAGGTTAACAAGAAACGGCTGACGCTTGCAATCTACACTAACGACCTCGTCCGCCTTGATTTGCGCTCCGAAACGTTCGGCCGGGGAACGCATTAAT
>JABMMX010000205.1 GCA_013205435.1 Deltaproteobacteria bacterium | reverse complement strand
GCGCATCAACGCCGAAGACCCGGCCGAGAACTTCCGCCCTTCGCCCGGCACCATCACCCGTTTCGAGGCGCCCGCAGAGACCGGCTCGGCCCATGTCCGCCTCGATACCCACGTGGAGAGCGGCTACCGCATCCCGCCCAACTACGACTCGATGGTGGGCAAGCTGATCGTCTGGGACGAGAGCCGTCCGCTCGCCGTCGCCCGCCTCTCGGCCGCGCTCGCCGAGCTCCGCGTAGAGGGCGTCGCCACCACCATCCCGCTCCACCGCGCCATCGTCGAACACCCCGCCTTTGTGGAGGGCCGCTACGACACCAGCTTCCTCCAGAAGTACCCCGAAGTCCTCGAGCGGGCCCGCGCGCTCGCCTCGCCTTAAGGAATCCTGATGGCCCGTCTCATGCTCACGCCCATCGGTGGCGACCTCCCCGAGTCGACCGTCGCGCAGCCCGCGGTCCTCGAGCGCGAGGCCGAGCTCTTTGCACGGCGCGCGGCGCTCAAGCTGGGTTGGGGCGAAAGCTACCAGCAGCGGGTCCGCGCCAAGGGCAAGCTCACCGCCTGGGAGCGGGTCGAGCGGCTCGCCGACAGCCCCGACGCCATCCGGCCGCTCCTCACCTTCGTCAACGACGGCGAGACCTTCGGCGAAGAGAAGAAGACCTCGCCCTCGGCCGGCGTCGTCACGGTCTGCGCCAAGGTCGCAGGCAAGTGGGTCGTCGTCATCGCCAACGACAACACCGTAGCCTCGGGCTCCTGGTGGCCTCGCACGCCCGAGAAAATCATCCGAGCGCAGGAGGTGGCGCAGAAGCTCCGCCTCCCCATCGTCTACCTCGTAGACTGCTCGGGCCTCTTCCTGCCGGAGCAGGGCCGCAGCTTTCCCGGCCGCCGCGGCGCGGGCCACATCTTCGCGATGAATTCCCGGCTCTCCGCGGCCGGCGTGCCCCAGATCTCGGGCGTCTTCGGCGACTGCATCGCGGGCGGCGGCTACATGCCCCTCATCTCCGACAAGGTCTACATGACCGAGTCGGCCTACATGGTCATCGCCGGCGCCGCCCTCATCCAGGGTGCCAAGGGGCAGAACCTCTCGTCGCTCGGCATCGGTGGCGCAGACGTCCATGTGCACCTCTCGGGCTGCGCCGACTTCCGCGTGCCCGACGACACCGCCTGCGTCGATGCCATCCGGGCCGAGGTCGCCTCGCTCCCCACCTCGGCGGTCGAGTACTACCGCTACGGCCTGGAGGCTGCGCCGCCCCACTTCGACCCGTCGGAGCTCACCCGCATCCTGCCCGCGAAGGCGAGCGACCCCTACGATGTGCGCCAGGTCATCGCCCGCCTCGTGGACGACAGCCTCTGCTGGGAGGTCATGGCCGACCGCGGCCCCGAGATGTTCACCGGCATCGCCCGCGTGGGCGGCCTCTACGTCGGCATCATCGCCAACGAGCAGCTCCTCACGCCGCACCCCTCCGTCCCCGCGCAGAAGCGGCCCGGCGGCATCCTCTACCGCGAGGGCGTGACCAAGGTCTCCATCTTCTCGCGCGCCTGCAACGAGGATGGCCTGCCCATACTCTGGCTGCAGGATGTCAGCGGCTTCGACATCGGCACCGAGGCCGAGAAGCAGGGCCTCTTGGGCTACGGTTCGAGCCTCATCTACACCAACAGCACCAACACCACGCCGATGCTCACGGTGCTGCTCCGCAAGGCCTCCGGCGCCGGCTACTACGCCATGGCCGGACTGCCCTATGAGCCGGTGCTGCAGCTCTCCACGGTGCTCACCCGCCTTGCCGTCATGGACGGCCGCACGCTCGCCATCGGTGCCTTCAACACCAAGCTCGACGACAACTTCAAAATCGTCGCGAGCAGCGAAGAGGAGCGGGCCAAAATCGAGGCCGGCATGAAGGCGGTGGAGGAGCGCATCGAGCGCGACATGAACCCCTACGCCGCCGCCCGCCAGATGGACACCGACGAGATCGTCGCGCTGGGCGAGCTCCGCGACTACCTCACGATGTTCGCCGAGATGAGCTACCAGACGATGGGCATCCGCCGCATCCGCAACCCGCGCATCTGGAGCATTCACGACCTCGCCGTACTCACGGGCGAAGCGGGAGGTGTGGCATGACCATGCCCGTGCAGGTCGCGCTCGTCGCGGCCAAAGAGGAGCAGACTGAACTGCGCTCTCCGCTCATGGGCCGCTTCACCGCCGCCGTCGCCGTCGGCACGTTGGTCCAGGGGGGGACGCTCCTCGGCCATATCCGTCAGCTCCGAAACGCCTATCCGATCGTGGCGCCGGATGGCATTACGGGCCGCGTCGTCTCCATCGTTCGACCGGGCTACGACGCCTGCTACGGCCAAGCCGTCGTGACCATCGCGGCCTTTGATGCCGGCGTTGTCGCAGCGGCGAGCGCAGGCGATGGAGCCATCGCTGCGGTCGCGGTTGCTGCGCCCCTCGACGGCCAGTTCTACCTCCGCCCCTCGCCCGAGGCGCCGCCCTTTGTGACGCCCGGTCAGCGGGTTGAGCCCGGCGCCACCATCGGCCTCATCGAGGTCATGAAGTTCTACTATCCCGTCCGTTACGAGGGCACCGACTCCTTCGTCGCGGGCGACTACATGCTGCCCAACGCCTCGCCCGTGAGCGCCGGCCAGGGCCTCATCGCCCGCGCCTAGACGAGCCCCATCTTCGCTGCTGCAGTGCGGAGCGTGGATGCCGCGCGCGGGTCTGCGACAGGCAAGATCCGCAGGTTGTTGAGGGAGGTCGAGGCGGCCCGAGCCGTCGCGTGACTTGGGTGCTGACTTGCACTAAACAGGCCGCGTCACAGACCTCCAAGGCTTGTCATGCTCCGCAGATTGCTACCCGTTGCCCTCCTTCTCACCGCAGCCTGCACCGTCGAGGCCACCCGCGAGCGCAACACCGACTCCGGCGGCTCCACTGACACGGGCAGCAGCATCGACACCGGCACCGCTTTGGACACCGGCGCAGGTAGCGGCTCCGGCGCCGACACAGGCACGGGCTCTGGCGAAGGCAGCGGCTCCGGCGAGGGCAGCGGCGCCCCCGTCCGCGTCGACGACCTCGGCTTCACCTGCCCCATGGGCTGTAACCTCGAGCTCTGCGTCGACCTTCAGTCCGACTGCACCGCCGCCTGCGCCTTCGACGGCCGCCGCGGCATCGACGCCTACTGCACCCAGCCCTGCACCGACACCTGCCCGGCTGGTTACACCTGCCTCACCGCCGACGACGACACCGGCAACTTCTGCTTCGCCAACCCTGCCGTCTGCGGCAACGGCGCGGTCGAGCGCGGCGAGGCCTGCGACGACGGCAACACCGCCAACCGCGACTTCTGCAAGTCCGATTGCTCCGAGGTCACCCGCCTCGTCTCCTACGGCCGCTTCACCTTCGGCATCGGCGCCTTCGAGACCGTCTACGAGGGCGACGAACCCCGCGTCTACGGCTACGCCCGCGACTACGGCGACCGCGTGGCCCTCGTGCTCGGCGGCCAGTCGAGCCAGGACGCCTTCGGCTTCGAAATCGGCGACATCACTGGCCTCGCGCCCCAGAGCGGCCTCATCATCTCGACCACGACGGCCTTCTATCCCTGCAACTACAACGGCATCAGCAACGGCCTCACCATCACCGAGTTCGACCCGGTCAACCAGAACATTGCCGGCACCTACACCAGCACCATCTCCTGCTGGGCCAACTGCTTCGACTGCGGCGGCGAAGGCGACACCCGCACCTACGAAGGCTCCTTCAACATCCACTACATCGCCGACCCGTTCTAGGCGCTGAGCCCCAGGCGAGTTCCGAGGCCTCTGCCTGCAAGCAGCAGGAGGCCATGGGCTTTCATCCCGGATTGAGCATCGCGCTCGACCAGCTGATCGAGCTGATGAAGAGTCGCTAGATCTTCCGCGCGCCGCGCTCGATGGGGAAGAGCGACGACTCCCAGTTGAGCAGTCCACCCTCGAGGATAATCGCGGCATGGCCCAGCTCGTTCGCCTGTTTGGCGACCGTGTCAACGCCCTCGGCCGTGCGGGCGTAAAAGACATAGGCCGTGCTCCGGCCCATGGCTCCCAGCGCAGCCTCGCGCCCTTCGAGCGGAAGGTTGAGAGCGCCGGGCAGGTGGGCACGGTTGTAGTCCACGGCCTCGCGAAGGTCGACCGCGACCGCCTGGTTGGCGGTAATGGCGGCCCGCACCTTCTTCGGGTCCCAGGTCTCAATGCCACCCACGGGAGCGGCTCCGAGGTGGGGCTCCACCATGGCGACGAGCGTCTTCTTGTCGACCGCGCCGGTCAGCGCATCCACCACCTGACCACCGGCAACCAGCGCGAGGTAGGGGATAGACTGGATGCGGAAGGCCTGCGCCAGCCGCGGATTCTCGTCCACGTTGACCTTCATCACCTTGAGCCGCCCAGCATACTCGTTTGCGAGCTGGTCGAGCGTCGGCGACATCGCCTTGCAGGGGCCGCACCACTCGGCCCAGAAGTCGAGCAGGACGGGGAGGTCGCTCTTGATGACGTCGGCCTCGAAATTGGCTTCGGTCAGATGGGTAACGGGCATGGCTGCGCTCCGCAGTTAGCGTTCGCGCCGGTTGCCGAGGAACCGGAGCAGGAAGAGGAAAATCTGGATGACATTCATATACATGTGCATCGCACACAGCACTGCGAGGCGGGCAGCATCATCGCCCTCGACGCCCGACTCCTGGATGCGCTTGATCCGCTGCGCATCGTAGGCCGACAGGCCGGTGAAAATCACCACACCAAAGCCCGAGATAATCAGGTCGGTCATGCTGCTCTTGAACCACATGTTGGCCAGCATCGCGAGCATGAGGCCCCAGGTCGCCATGCCAAGCATCGAGCCCATGGAGGTCAGGTCACGCTTGGTCAGGTTGCCGACGACGGCCATCGAACCGAACATGCCGGCCGCCACGCCGAAGGTCGTCGCGAGCGATGCACCCGTATAGATGATCATAATGGGCGCCAGCGCCACGCCCATCAGCGCCGCGTATCCGAAGAAGCCGAGCGTCGCGAGCGAGGTCGGAATCGAGCGGATGCCGAACTGGAGCAGCAGCGAGTAGCCGAGCAGGATCCAGGGCAGGAACTTGAAGCCGCTGTTGGCCACCATCCAGTTGATGAACCCCGCGTTGTTGCCGAGCATGGTCGTCGCCAGCGTCGTCAGACCGAGGCCGATGGCCATCCAGGTGTAGACGGTGGAGGCGAAGCCGGTGGACTGTGCGATGGCGCCGGAACGGCCACCTCCGTAACGAAGGCCCTCCTGCGAGAAGGGGTCGAGCTGAGAGGCACGCGAAGACTTGAAGGGACCAGACATGTCGTTCACCCAGGTTGGAGTTCGCTGCGCCGCGTGAGTCTAGCCACGCGCGGCAGAGCCGCAACCTTCCTCGCCTGCCCGACTATTCCGCTTTGAGCTGTTCGTCGGATGGCGCGAAGCCGCGACGCATCGTGTTCTCCGAGATGGCCCGCTCCTCCACAAACTGGTGGAGGTAGTTCGGCCCGCCGGCCTTGGCGCCAACGCCCGAGTACTTGAAGCCGCCAAAGGGCTGCCGATAGACGAGCGCCCCCGTGCAGCCGCGGTTGATGTAGAGGTTGCCCACCTCAAACTCAGCGCGGGCCCGGTCGAGACTCTTCGGCGACCGCGAGAAGATGGCACCCGTCAGCGCGTAGTCGGTGCTGTTGGCAATCTCGAGCGCCTCGCCCAGGTTCGCCGCCCGCATCAGTCCGAGCACCGGCCCGAAGATCTCCTCCTGCGCGAGCCGATGGTCCCGCTTGATGTTCTCGAAGATGGCGAAGGGCGCATAGTTGCCACCCGCCTTCACCCGACTGTCGCCGCGCGCCGCCGCCTCGGCGACCGCATCCCGCACGAGCATCTCCCGCCCCTCCTGCTGCCCGATGCCCACATAGCGCCGCACCCGCTCCACCGACTCGGCGTCGATGACCGGCCCGTGCCGGAAGGTCGGGTCGCTCGGCGGACCGATGAGGAAACTCTGCGCGGCCGCAACCAAGCGCGAGCGGAAGGCGTCGTAGATGGGCCCGACCACAATCGCCCGGCTGCAGGCAGAGCACTTCTGACCCTGGAAGCCGAAGGCGGAGTAGAGCACGCCGGCGACCGCCTCGTCGAGGTCGGCGTCGTCATCGACGAT
>JABMMX010000204.1 GCA_013205435.1 Deltaproteobacteria bacterium | reverse complement strand
GCGGCGGGTCGTGGGTACACTACGCTGATATCTCACGCGCTGCGAATCGCCTCGGCGCCACGGTGGACTATCGCGTCGACAACCTTGGCTTTCGTCTCGTGCGCACGGTGCGGTAGAAGCCGAATCGCGGTTCCCATCGGAGGCGGATCGGTAGGCTACGCTGACCTATCGCGCAGCCATAGCCGCCGCGAGGATGGCGGTAGGGTCGCGCTGCTTGTGGAGCGCCTCGATGGTGTCGGGCGCTGGCTCCGGCGCGGCGGGTTTGGGGCCGGAGTGGTTGGGGGCGTGCGCGTCGGGGATTGCTGGCTCGACCTCACGCAATCTTCTGGATGTAAAACGACCCGGGTTCCCTTGAGGGTGTTACAAACGGCGCCACAGATTTGAGTTCAGCGGGGTGACTGTGGTGGAGGAGGTTCAACGCACCGATGATACGCCACGAGCTGTTATTGGAAAGAAAGGCCTCCAAGAGATACTGTTCATTCCAAAGCCGAACCTCTTTCTCGACCCAGCTTCTCGGGTAGTCCCGCGGCGAGAATATGTCGTGAACATGAACTACCACGCCCTTGTTGAGCGTCGGGAGGAGGTGGAGAAATTCGTAGACAACATCGCCGCCGGAACGAATGACGTGCGACGAGTCAATGAACAGAATGTCGTTTTCGGAAAGCTCCGAAAAGAAATTCACGTCGAGTTCCTCCACCTTGCGCCGCACGACCGTCACGCCGCTGGATTCGAGCCACGGCATCTCAAACGGCTCAACGCAGATGTGTTTGCACGTGTAGCCCGGGTCGCTCGCCCGCAACTTCTCAATGGCCCTGATCGCCATGAGCGTTGAGTTCCCGCTTCCGATTTCGAAAATCCGGCGCGGTCTGAAGTGTCGGATGACCTGATACCAGTATTCCGCGTCGCCCGATTCAAACGAGCCATTATTTAGGTGGAATCCCAACTCGGTCTGCTTGGCAGAGGGAACATCGACCAGTTCGTCGGCAAAAGTCAGGTGAGAGAGGAACTCGAGTTGTCCGGTCAGATTCCAATCGATTCCCGGCAACTCGCGCTCGCCGGAAGCCGCCCTGGCCGCGTCGCGATAGTCGAATCTCGGCTCATAGTAGTGGTCGCGGATCGGAAAGACGCCGACTTCGAGCAGCGCCTCCTTGCAACGGGGCAGCCGGTGGACGCCGACGTGCCGCACCTTCTTGAGCAGCCATGCCGCTGGATAAACCAGGGGCGCCAGAGCAAGGTCGGCGATCGGGAGAAATCTATCGAACGATTTACTCACTTGGACTTCCTGACTTCACCGGTTGCAGCCAGACCCGAGGACCGAGGGCTTCAGCCGGTCCAGTGTTCCCCAGCGATGCAACCAATCTGCGAGGTAGGGTCGATGTGGCGGGGGTAGGCGATTCGAATAGGCACGGTCAAGCGGCGAACGGGACGGAGGGCGGCGTCAACCCATCTGACTCCACGCCGCCCCGCTTCTTTGACCACCGTCACACCCCAGCATAGCGGCTGCGGCATGGGTTGGCGGTTGCAGGGTGCGCGGGTGTTGGCGGGGGCGGTGATGCTCCTCGTCGCGTCGCGCGCTGCGGCCGAGCCGGCGGTGCGGCATCGGGTGACGGGCTTTGAGGTGGTGCAGATGGACTGCATCGAGGTCGCGACCGGGCGGGTGGTGCATGCGTCGCGGGCAATGCGGCTCGATGGGGCAGAGCGCTACCTCGTGACCGACGTGGAGGCTGTAACCACCCGGCTCGTGGCCCCCGAGGCGCTCGATTGCCAAGACCCGGAGGCGGAGCGTCGGTTTGAGGCCTCGCGCTTCGGGCGAGCGCTCTTTGCCGCGACCGCTGCTCCCTATCCGACCCGCAACGACGGCCTGCAGCGGGCAGAGCTGCCCGTGCGCGGGCTCTTTCTGACAGCCGACCTCTGTCCCGCGCCTGGGTCAAAGTTCGCAGGCCGGCTCTTCGCGGCAGTCGCAGACCTCTCCGCGGAGCAGGGCGGGCCAGTTCCGATCGGGGTCGCTATCACGGGCGGATGGCTCCGCAACCATGGCGCCCGGTTCGCGGAGCTCGTTGCCCTCCAGCAGGCCGGCAAGCTGGCGCTGACCTGGGTCAATCACTCCGACGCGCATCCCTTTGTGGCGGGGCTGCCGGACGCCGAGAACTTCCTCCTCACGCCGGGCCTCAACCCGTCGCGTGAGATCGAGGCCGTCGAGGTCGCGCTGCTGGAACGGGGGCAGCTTCCGTCGCCCTTCTTCCGCTTTCCGGGGCTCGTCTCCGACCAGCGCTGGGTGGACCTCCTCCTTGCCTACTCTCTCATTCCGCTCGGCAGCGACGCCTGGATTGCCTATGGGCAGGAGCCGACGGCCGGCAGCGTGGTGCTGGTCCACGGCAACGGGAACGAGCCGCAGGGTGTGACGTCGTTGCTCCGGCAGCTGCCCCGTCTGCAGGCGCTCGGTCGCTTCTTGCCGCTCGCGCAGCTCTTTGGAGGTCCGCTTTGAACGATGCACTGGTGATACGGCCCGCGGTGGAGGCCGATGTGGAATCGATGGCGGACTGGACGGCGCGGGTGCCGCTGTTTGCCGAGCATGGCATCACGGCTGCCGGGGTGGAGCGGCAGTTGCGGGCCGCGCTGGAGGACCCGGGTGCCTCGCTGCTGGCCGCTACGCTGGAAGGGGTGCCCGTCGGCTTTGCACACTTTCTGCTCAAGGGCGGCTTTGGACGGAGCGGCTACCTCAAGCTCCTGAGCGTGGATGGAGCGGTGCGGTCGCAAGGGGTGGGCAGGGCGCTGATGGCCGAACTCGAGCTGCGCTTTCTGTCCCCGAACGGGCTCTTTCTGCTCTGCACCCACACCAACACCGCGGCGCGGCGCTTCTACGAGGCGCTCGGCTACCAGCAGATTGGGGCGGTTCCAGATTACCTCACGCCGGGGCTGCAGGAGGTCATCTACTTCAAGGCGGCGCCCTCGGGCGCAGGGCCCTAGTAGAGGCCGGGGATGATGCGGCGCGGGACCCGGTCGGTGTAGGTCTTCCAGAGCGGGCCATACTTCTCGGCGCAGCGGCGGTCGTCGTCGGCCTGGCGGGGGAAGAGGAGCGCCACGTAGTAGATCGGGTAGAGCCAGGGGAGCAGCTCGCCGGGGCGGCCGAGCGAGAGCGCGAGCCCGGTCGCCATGAGGACTTCGCCGAGGTAGTTGATGTGGCGCGAGAGGCCCCAGAAGCCGCTGACGAGCAGGGTGCGCTGGCCGTCGGTGACGGTCTCGGGGGTGAGCAGGCCGAAGGCCTTACGGGTCGGGTCGGTCTTGAAATAGAATTTCTGGAGGTTGGCGCCGCGCGAGAGGAACCAGCCCAGGAAGAAGACCAGGCCGTAGACGACCAGCAGCGCCGTGGGGGTGCCGGGCGAGGGCTTTTCGGCCTGCGACCAGAGCCCGATGCCGTAGAAGTAGGGGTAGAAGGTGATGCAGCCCCAGCCGAGCTTGTAGCCGACTCGCTCGGCGAAGAAGTCGTAGGTGTAGAGGTGGACCTCTTCGAAGTAGAGGTACTCGCTGGTGAAGAAGAGGAAGAGGCCCACATAGAGCCAGGCGCCGTAGGAGATGGACTCGGGGAAGAGCATGGCCTGGTGGGCGGCGAAGGAGATGACGTTGAGCGCGAGCAACACGGCACCGACCAGGTAGAGGACCATCTTGGCGTCCATACGCCCATCCTGCCACTGGGGGTTGAAGCGGCGGCCGAGGTAGAGGTCGGTGAGGAGCGGTTTGCCCGTCGATGGCGCCGTGAAGACGATGGCCGCCGTGAAGAGGAGGCCGAGCGTGCAGGCGCCGGCGAGCCCCTCCCAGCGGTGGGTCCAGAAGAAGTCCCAGGGGAGGATGCCATAGTGGCAGAGCGCGGCGAAGAGGCCGAGCGTGACGATGTGCACGCGGAGGCCGTTGAGGCGGTAGCGGAGGGGTTTCCCCGTGACCTCGTGCTTCACGTAGCCATCGACCCAGCGGGCCGGGATGATGAGGTGAAGCAGCAGGATAACTGCGTAGACAATCCAGGAGGAGAAGAAGCCGATGATCATTGGAGACCTGCCACAGAGTTGCGCATGATGCGGACGACGAGGCTGCGGGGGAGGAGCCGTCGAAGGATGAAGGAGGCGAGTTTGTTGAAGGTGCCGGGGACGACCAGCGGGCCCTTGCCGAGTGCGCGAAGGGTCTCTTCGGCGACGGCGTCGGGGTCCATGGTGCCGGGCGGCTCTTTCGTCAGCGTGGCTGCGTAGCCGGGGGTGCGGATGGCGCCGGCTGCGCTCGCGAGCACATGGACGCCGTGCTCTTCCATCTCGCCCCAGAGGGCCTCGGCGAGCGTGGTGTTGAAGGCCTTGCTGGCGGAGTAGGCGGCGAGGAAGGGGGAGCCCTGGAAGCCCGAGAGGGAGGACATGAGGATGAGGGCGCCACGCTTGCGCTCGACCATCTGTGGGAGCAGCGCGTGGGCAAAGAGGAGGGGGCCCTGGACGTTGACGGCCGCGACCTTGAGGGGCTCCGAGACGGGGCGGCTCAGGAAGGGGGCCATGTAGGAGTAGGCGGCATTGAAGACGGCGACTCCGAGCTCGCGGCCCTCGAGTTCTGCGAGGAGTTTGTGGACGAAGTCGGGGTTGCCGAGGTCGAGCGAGAGGGTGCGGACCTCGACGCCGGTCTTGCGGAGCCGGTCGGCCTCGGCCTCGAGCACCTCTGCGCGACGGGCGATGAGGATGAGGTTGTGTCCGCGCTTTGCCAGTGCCTGTGCGAAGGCGGCCCCGAGCCCTTCTGAGGCGCCGGCGACGACGGCCCAGCTGCCATAGGTTTCGACGGAGGACTTACTCATGAAGTGCCAGTGTGTGCGAGGTCGCACGAGTGCGCCGGGAGGCGACTAGGCTGCTGCTGATGCGGTTGCAAGCGCGGCGGCGGCCGAGGGCGCGCGGTCAGTGTTGTGGCGCGTTCGGGCTGCGGTCGCGTGCCGACGGGGTTTGCAGAGAGGCGGTGGTGGTCGGGCCAGAGGCTGTGGCCTGGTGGCAGAAGCAGGGATCTTTTGAGCGCATCAAAACTGGGGGGCGATCGGTGTGCGAAACTGGATTCTCTTGTTGCGTGAGTGGCTTGGGTGATGACGCGGCGCGGTGCAGGCGGTTCCTTGTCTCTCCGAACGAAGTGTCTTAACCTTTCTTCGGACTCCGCCCAAAGGTCGAACCATGCAACGCCAACTCCTGCTCCTTTCTGCGCTCCTGCTTGCAGCCTGTGCCCGCGAGGTAGACGACACCGCTCCCTGCGCCGCCGGCACGATCCGGTCGGGGAGCGACTGCCTGCCCGATCCCAGCGACACCGGCGCGGCCGACACTGCCAGCGACAGTGGCGACGACACGGAGCCCGCCGACACGACGGCCGACACGGAGCCTGCCGACACGTCGGCCGACACCGAGCCTGCCGACACGACTGTCGATACCGCCAACGACACGGAGCCTGTGGATACTGCCCCGGACACCGAGCCGGCCGACACAACAGCCGACACCGAGCCCGTCGACACAACGGTTGATACGGGCGTTGCGACGCGCCCGACCACGCTGCCCTTCGCGGTAGACAGCTTCTGGGTGCCGAGCGGTTTCATGGGAGATGGCGAGACGCCGGGCGCGATTGCGGTGACGGAGGACGCCTGCACCGGGAGCCGTGGCGGCGAGGGGCAGGGTACCTGCCGTCAGTTCACCTGGCGGCCCGGCCGCCTGGGCTGGGCGGGCGTGTTCTGGCAGTACCCGGAGGCCAACTGGGGAACGCTGCCTGGTTTGGCCATCCCAGAGGGCGCTACCGAGGTCACGCTCTGGGCCTGGGGCGCGACGGGCGGCGAAGAGGTGAAGTTCCTTGCGGGCATTGGCGGCGCGGCGGCCGATGGGTTTGCGGCGGAGTCGACGGTCTTCACGCTCACGACGACGCCGACGCAGTATCGGGTGGCGCTGCCGACGGCGACGCTGCCGAACGAGCTGGTGGGCGCCTTCGGTTGGGTGAGCGGCGACACGGGTGGTGCGAGCTTTTTTGTGGATGACATCCAATGGCGGTGACGCGGTGACAGTGCGGCGGCGCGATAAGGTCGACATCGTCGGGATGCGGGCGAGCAACGAGGCGATGCTGCTGCGGCGGATCTGGCAGGCGGAGCTCGTTTCGCGTGCGGAGCTGGCGCGTGAGACGGGGCTGAGCGCCTCGACGGTGTCGTCGATTGTGGGCCGGTTTGCAGAGGATGGGCTGGTGCGGCTGCAGGAGGCGGGCCCGTCGCGCGGTGGGCGACCGCCTGTGATGGTGGCCTTTGCCGACGACGCCTACTGCATTGTGGGCGTGGAGATGGGTGCGACCCATGTGACAGTGGCGGTAACCGACCTGCGGGGCCGGATTCTGGCGGAGGAGTATACACCTTTCGCGACGCGCGAGCAGGCCGAGGGGACGCTGGCGCTGCTGGTTCGCTCGGTGCGGAGCTGCCGCGCGCGCGCTGGCGCTGCGGGCATCCGTTGCCTGGGCGTGGGGGTTGCGGTGCCGAGCCCGCTGGATGCGCGTCGGCCCGGTGAGCTCTCTGCGCTGATTTTGCCGGCATGGCAGGGCATCAACCTCGCCGAGCGGCTGGTCGTGGCGCTCGGGTTGCCCGTGGTGCTGGAGAACGACGCGAATGCGGGTGCGCTTGCAGAGCGCTGGTTCGGGATTGGCGGCGACGACTTCACCTTCATCAAGGTGGGGACGGGCATCGGCGCCGGACATGTGATGTCGGGGGCGCTCTACCGTGGCGCGACGGGGATTGCGGGTGAGATGGGCCATCTGGCGATCGACCCGGCCGGTCCGCCCTGCTCGTGCGGCAACCGGGGCTGCCTGCATGTGCTTGCGGGTACGCCGGCGCTGCTTCAGCTCGCGGCTGCGGTGCCGGGTCTGGAGCATCCTCCGACGAGCGCGCTGGAGATTGTGGCGGCCTGCAATGCCGGGGAGCCATGGGCGGTGGAGATTGTAGCTAAGCTCGGTGGCTGGCTGGGCATCGGCATCGCGGGTCTGGTCAACCTGCTCAACCCGTCGCACATCATTCTGGGCGGCGAGATTGTGCAGGCGGGCGAGGCGCTGCTTACCCCGCTCCGTGCCTCGGCGAGCGCGCGATCGCTGCTCTTCTCGGCCTCGCACGTGGAGATTCGGGCGACGTCGCTTGGGCCTGCCGCGACCGCCATCGGTGCGGGTGCGCTGATGCTCGACCGGGCGCTCGACGACCTGTCGTTCTTTGTCTCGACGGCGCAGGAGGTCGCATGAGGCGGGTTGCAGTGGTGTGCATGTTGGCCGCGCTCGGGTGCGGCGGAGAGGAGCGTGGCCCGAACGCTGACGCGGGTGCCGATGCTGGTGCCACGCAGTGGCAGCTGGTCTGGTCGGACGAGTTCGAGGGCTCTGCCGGCGCGCCGCCAGACCCCCGATTCTGGACCCCGGAGGTGGGTGGCGACGGCTGGGGCAACGAGCAGCTCGAGTTCAACACCGACCGAACCGAGAACGCTGCGCTCGATGGTGCTGGTAACCTCGTGATTACGGCTCGTCGCGAACTCTATCAGGGCGCAAGCTACACCTCGGCGCGGCTCATAACGCGCGACCTGGTGGAGGTGCGGCAGGGCAGGGTGGAGGCGCGGCTGAAGATGCCTGTGGGCTCTGGCATGTGGCCGGCCTTCTGGATGCTGGGCGCCAACTTCCCGGAGACGAGCTGGCCGGCCTGCGGCGAGATTGATGTGGTGGAGTATCGGGGGCAGGAGCCGGGGATTGCCAACGCGGCGCTCCATGGACCGGGCTACTCGGGAGGGCAGGCGATCGACGGGTCGACGGCGGTTGCGGGCGGCGGGTTATACAAGGACTTTCACACCTTCGCGGTCGAGTGGTCGGCCGACGAGATTGTCTGGCTGGTCGATGATTATCCCTATCATCGGGTGACGCGAGAGAGCCTGCCGCCGCTGACCAGCTGGGTCTTTGACCAGCCCTTCTTCCTGCTGCTGAACCTCGCCGTGGGTGGCAGCTATGTGGGGCCTGTTGGGGCCGACACCATCTTCCCGCAGGCGCTGGTGGCCGACTACGTGCGGGCCTACGAGGTCGCTCCATGAGGATGCTGCGGGCCATCGTCGCGACCATTGCGCTGCTGCTCTGGAGCGGCTGCGTGACGGGCGAAGGCATGGCGCCGCGCGGCGTGCTCTCGGTCTCGGTCGAGCAGCAGAGCACCTGGATTCGGGCCTTCAATCCGCTCGCGCCCGGCGAGGCGCGCTGGCCGACACGGGCCGGCATCTACGAGCCGCTCATGGTGCACAATGCGGTGAAGGGGGCCTGGGTTCCCTGGCTCGCGACGGGCTACCGGTGGAGCGACGACCTGCTGACGCTCACCTTCGACATCCGCGAAGGGGTGAAGTGGTCGGACGGCAGGCCGATGACGGCTGCCGATGTGGCCTACACCTTTGCGCTTCTGAAGCGGTTTCCGGCGCTCGATGGCGGCGGCCTCTGGAGCTTTCTGGCCTCGGTCTCCGCGCCCAACGCCACGATGGTGGAGCTTCGCCTGAGCCGGGTCTACGTGCCGAGCCTGGCGCTGATTGCCTCGGTGCCGGTGGTGCCGGAGCATGTCTGGTCGAAGGTGGCCGACCCGGTGACCTTCACCAACCCCGACCCCGTTGCGACGGGCCCCTTCACGGTGGTCCGCTCCTTCTCGAACCAGATGTATGAGCTGGGGCGGAACCCGAACTACTGGCAGTCCGGCAAGCCGAAGGTGGAGGCGCTCCGCTTCCTCGCCTACCCGAGCAACGACCAGGCCAACCTGGCGCTGGTGGAGGGGAGCGTGGACTGGGCGGGCAACTTCGTGCCGGCGATTGACCGGACCTTCGTGTCGCGCGACCCCGCGCACAACGGGTACTGGTTTCCGCTGATGGGGAGCACGGTATTCCTCTATGCGAACACGACACGGAAGCCCTTTGACGATGTGCGGGTGCGGCGGGCGTTGAGCCTGTCGATAGACCGGGCGAAGGTGGCCGACCTGGCGATGTATGGGACGACGGTGCCGAGCGGGCCGACGGGGCTGAGCGATGGGTATGCGGGCTGGCGGACGGAGCTCGGGCCGGCAGAGAACTGGACCCGGTTTGATGTGGCGGAGGCCAATCGGCTGCTTGACGAGGCGGGGCTGGCGCGTGGTGCTGATGGCATGCGGCGCGATGCGAAGGGGGCGCCGCTGACCTTTGAGATTGGCGTGGTTGCGGGCTGGTCGGACTGGGTGCGGGCGGCGCAGCTGATTGCGCGCGGTCTGCAGGAGGTGGGCGTGGAGGCGAAGGTGCGGCCGTCGGAGTTCAGCGCCTGGTTCTCGTCGCTGCAGCGGGGTGAGTTTGACCTCGCGGTGAGCTGGTCGACCGACGGGCCGACGCCCTACGCCTTCTACCGCTGGCTGATGGCGCCCGCGACGGTGCTGCCTGTGGGCGAGGTTTCGCCGGGGAACTGGCACCGGTTTGGCGATGATGAGGCGGGCCGTCTGCTGGAGCAGTTTGAGCAGACGGCGTACGAGGCGAAGCAGCGGTCGATTGTCGAGGGGCTGCAGCACCGGTTTGCTGCGACGCTGCCGGCGATTCCGCTCTTTCCCGGCCCGCAGTGGGCGGCCTTCACGACGCGCCGGTTCACCGGCTTTCCGACGAAGGAGAACCCCTACGCGTCGCCGTCGCCGAACGCGGGCGGCGCCTCGCTCTTGGTGCTTACCGAACTGCAGCCGGTGGAGGCGCCATGAGGTATGCGCTCCGGCGGCTCGGATTCTACCTGCTCGCGGCCGGCGTGGCGGTGGTGCTGAACTTTCTGATTCCGCGGCTCATGCCGGGCGACCCTGCGTCGACGATGTTTGCCCGCTTTCAGGGGCGGCTTGCGCCGGAGGCGATGGCCTCGCTGCGGGCGGCCTTCGGCTTCACGGGTGGCTCGCTCTGGGAGCAGTTCGGCTCCTATCTGTCGCACATGTTGCAGGGCGATTTGGGCATCTCGATTGCCTACTTCCCCGCGCCGGTGACCGAGGTCTTCGGCACGGGGCTGCTCTGGACGATGCTGCTCGCTGGGGGCAGCCTGGTGGTGGCCTTCTGCCTCGGCACGGCGCTCGGGGCGCTGGCGGCCTGGCGGCGGAACGGCTGGCTCGACTCGGCGCTGCCGCCGCTGTTGGCGCTGATGGGGGCCTTTCCCTTCTTCTGGCTGGCGATGCTGGTGCTGGACGTCTTCGGCTTCCGGCTCGGCTGGTTCCCGCTGCGTCACGCGCATGGCCCCGACATCGCGCCGGGCTTCAGCTGGGCCTTTGTGAGCAACGTGGCCTACCATGCCGCGCTGCCAGCGATGACGGTGGTGGTGGCGAGCGTGGGCGGCTGGATGCTGAGTATGCGCAACACGATGATCGGCATCATGGGGCAGGACTTCATGACGCTGGCGCGGGCGAAGGGGCTCTCGCCGTCGCGGATTCTGGTTCGTTATGCGGCCCGCAACGCGTTGCTGCCGAGCGTGACGGGCTTTGGCATGGCGCTGGGCTTTGTGCTGTCGGGCTCGCTGCTGACCGAGATTGTCTTCTCCTATCCCGGGCTCGGCTACCTGATGGTGGTTGCGGTGCGGAACCAGGACTACCCGCTCATGCAGGGGCTCTTCCTCATCATCACGCTGTCGGTGCTGGCTGCGAACTGGGTGGTGGACCTGATCTACCTCCGGCTGGATCCGCGAACGAGGCGCAATGAGTGACCTCTTCTCGTCGCTGATGCGGAACCGGAAGGCGCGGCTTGGCCTGGTGCTGGTGGGCTTCTTTGTGCTTCTGGCGCTGGTCGGTCCACTGCTCGTGGGCGACCCGACGGTCTTCGTCGCGCGGCCCCACCTGCCGCCGGACGGGGCCCACTGGCTCGGGACCACGGGGCAGGGGCAGGATGTGCTGGCGCAGTTCGTGGCGGGGTCGCGGACGACGCTGCTGGTGGGTGTCTCGGTGGGGCTGCTGGTGACGGTGGTGGGGGCGCTGGTGGGGCTGACCGGCGGCTACTTCGGTGGCCGGGTCGATGACCTGCTGTCGCTGCTGACGAATGTCTTCTTGGTTCTTCCGGGGCTGCCGCTGGCGATTGTGCTTGCCACCTACCTGCCGCCCGGGCCGCTGAGCCTGACGGCGGTGCTGGCCTTTGCGGGCTGGTCGTGGAATGCGCGGGTCTTCCGGAGCCAGGCCATCTCGTTGCGGCAGCGTGACTTTGTGCTGGCGGCGATTGTGTCGGGCGAGAGCCACTGGCGCATCATCGTGCGGGAGATGCTGCCGAACATGATCTCGCTGGTTGCGGCGGCCTTCATCGGAGCGACCATCTATGCGGTGGGCGCGCAGGTGGGGCTGGAGTTCCTCGGCCTCGGCGACGTGGGGGCGGTGACCTGGGGCACCAACCTCTACTGGGCGGCGAACGACTCGGCGCTGATGACGGGGAGCTGGTGGATTTTCGTTCCGACGGGGCTGGGCGTGGCGCTGGTTGGCTTTGGGCTCACCTTCGTGAACTTCGGTATCGACGAGTTCAACAACCCGCGGCTGCGCGTGAACCAGTTTGCGGTGGCGCAGGAGCGGGTGGTGCCGGAGGTTTCGGCGGCGTCCGACCTGGCGCTGGCTGTGACCGACCTGGTGGTGGAGTATCCGAGCGGCGAGGGCAGCTTTCGGGCTGTCGATGGCGTGACGCTGACGGTCGCGCGGGGCGAGATTGTGGGGCTTGCGGGCGAGTCGGGGAGTGGCAAGTCGACGATTGGCCTGGCGATTCTGGGGCTGCTTTCGGAGTCGGCCCGGGTTTCGCGGGGCAGCATTCGTGTCGGGGCGACGGAGGTCTTGGACCTCGATGAGGCGGGGCTTCGGGCCTTCCGCTGGGCGCGGGTGAGCATGTGCTTCCAGAGTGCGATGAATGCGCTCAATCCGGTGCTGACGGTGCGGGAGCAGCTGCTCGATGGCATCGCCGCGCACCGGGCGGAGGGCTGGGGCAGCGCGGCGGAGGGCGACGCCAAGGTGGCGGAGCTGCTGGCTATGGTCGGCATCGCGGCGTCGCACGCGGGCTCGTTCCCGCACCAGCTGTCGGGCGGGATGCGGCAGCGGGTGGTGCTGGCGATGGCGCTCTCTCTGGAGCCGGAGCTGCTGCTTCTGGACGAGCCAACGACGGCGCTCGATGTGGTGGTGCAGAAGGAGATTCTGCAGCGGGTGAATGCGCTGCGGCTCGCGCGCGGATTTGGCGTGCTCTTCATCACGCACGACATGCCGCTTCTGCTCGAGGTGGCCGACCGGGTGGCTGTGCTGCAGCGCGGGAGGTTGCTCGATGTGGGCACGGCTGCGGAGCTGCGCGGCGGTTCGGTGCAGGCCTACACGGCGCAGTTGATGCATGGCGTTGAGGCTGTGCAGGCGGCGGAGGTGGAGGCATGAGGCAGTCACCGATGCTGGAGGTACGGGAGCTGACGAAGTCGTTTGCCACGGGCGGCGGCTGGAGCCGCAAGCACAAGCCGGTGCTTCATGGCGTGACCTTCTCGGTGGCGCGCGGTGAGGTGCTGGCGCTGGTGGGCGAGTCGGGGAGCGGCAAGAGCACGGTTGCGCGCATCATCAGCCTGGTCGAGCCGTCGGAGGGCGGCGAGGTGAGGATGGATGGTCGCGACCTGTTGCTGGCGGCGACGGTGCAGCAGCGCCGAGCGGCGCGGGCGCAGGTGCAGATGATTTTTCAGGACCCCTTCGGGTCGCTCAATCCCGCGCATCGGGTGGGCTATCCGATCGCGCGGTCGCTGCTGCTGCATGGTCGTGCGAAGCGGGGCGAGGTGCGGGCGCGGGTTGCAGCGCTGCTCGAAGAGGTAGGGCTGGCGCCCGGCGCGCAGGTGGCGGAGAAGTTCCCCCATGAGCTCTCGGGCGGTGAGCGGCAGCGCGTTGCCATCGCCCGGGCGCTGGCGGTGGAGCCGCAGCTGCTGCTGGCAGACGAGCCGACCTCCATGCTCGATGTGGCGACGCGGCAGGGCGTGCTGGAGCTGCTCGGTCGGCTGCGCCGCGAGCGCGGGCTGGGTGTGCTGCTCATCACGCATGACCTCACGGCGGCGCGGGCGCTGGCCGACCGAATCGCAGTGCTCTACGCGGGCCACATTGTGGAGACGGGGCCGGCCGACGCGGTGCTGCGTCACCCGCGCCACCCCTACACCGAGTCGCTGCTCGCTGC
>JABMMX010000020.1 GCA_013205435.1 Deltaproteobacteria bacterium | reverse complement strand
CCCCGCCGATGGCCAACTTGAAGGCATACTCGCCGGGCGCCAGCGTGACCTCTGCGGTCCAGGTGCCGTCACCATCGGCGTCTGCAAGCGGCGTCGCGCTGGTGGACCAGCTGTTGAACTCGCCGGCCGCGGCCACGGAGGCGACGGAGCTTGCGGGACGGTGGCTGATGGTGGTGGCACAGCTGCGGAGCTGGGTGGGCGGTGCGACGGTGGTGTCGGCCTCGGGGGTCGTGTCGTCGGGGAAGAGGGGGGCATCTTCGCCCGTGTCGGGCAGCGCTGTGTCTTCCGGGCCGGCGGTGGTATCTGCTCCGGTCAGCCGCGGATCATAGGGGATGCCAGCATCCACATAGTCGCTTCGCACGGCGGTATTGTAGCTCGGCGTCGTGAGCTCTTCGGAGCTGAAGCAGCCGGTGAGCGAGGCGAGGAGGATGCCGGCGGTGACCGGCCGGCGGCAGGCGCGGAGAAGGGTCATAGGTTCAGCCTTTGACGCCGCCGGCGGTGAGTCCGCCGACGAGGTGCTTCTGGAGCACGAAGAAGAGGAGCATGACGGGCAGCGAGACGAGCACGGCGCCGGCCGCAAAGCCGCCCCAGTCGGTCGCGAAGGTATCGACATAACGCTGAAGTGCGACGGGGAGCGTGGTGGCCCGCTCGTCCGAGAGGAAGGTGGCAGCGAGAATGAACTCATTCCAGGCGGTCATAAAGCCGAAGAGCGCGGTCACAACGATGGCGGGGCGGGCGAGCGGCAGGACGATGCGGGTGAAGATGGTCCACTGCGAGGCGCCATCCACATGGGCAGCCTCTTCGAGCTCCCGCGGGATGGTGTCGAAGTAGCCCTTGAGCATCCAGACGCAGAAGGGGACGCTGGTGGTGCTGTAGACGATGGTGAGGCCGAGCATGCTGTTGAGCAGGTGGAGCTCGTCGAGCAAGATGTAAAGGGGCACCGCCATCACCACGCCGGGAAACATCTGGGTGATGAGGAAGACCCGCATGCCTGTGTTGCGGCCGGGGAAGTCGAAGCGGGAGAAGGCGTAGGCCGCGGTGGTGGAGACGGTAATGCCGACGGCCGTGGTCGCCAGCGAGACGACCGTCGAATTCCAGACCTGGCGAAAGAAGACCGGGTCACCGGCCGAATCGACCGCACCCATCACCCGGGCAAAGTTGGCCAGCGTGGGATGCTCCGGCCAGGGCACCAGGCTGGTGCCGAAGCCCGACTGCTCCGAGAAGGCGATCTTGAGCACCCAGAGCACAGGATAGAGGGTGACGATCGTGGCAAACATCAGGATGGCCTGCCGCCCGAGTTGCTTGGACCAGGGCACGGTCACCGAACCGTCGTGGCTCATGACTCCTCCGATCGGTTGCGGGTGAGCTCCGTGTAGGCGAGCAGCAGCAGGAAGATGAGCACGCCGTAGGCGGCCGCGTAGCCATACTGGTACTGGCGCGAGAAGGCCCAGCGGTAGGCCTCGGAGATGAGGATCTCGGTCGAGCCATCGGGCTTGCCGCCCGAGACCAGGTAGATGACGTTGAACATGTTGAAGGTCCAGACCGATCCCAGCACGATAGCCGGGACGAGGGCGGGCCGGAGCAGCGGTAGCGTCACATGGCGGAAGCGCTGCCAGCGGCTGGCGCCGTCGACCTCCGCGGCCTCGTCGAGGTCGCGCGGGATAGACTGCAGCGCGCCGAGCGAGACCACCATCATGAAGGGGAAACCGAGCCAGGTGTTGGTCGTGACGTTGGCGGCAAAGGCGGTGGAGAACTGGCCGAACCAGTCGATGTGCTCCACGCCGCCCATCGCGAGGATCCGGTTGATGGCACCGAACTCCACATGGAACATTCCCTTCCAGATGAGCGCGGTGATGTAGTTGGGGATGGCCCAGGGGACGATGAGGAGCACCCGGTAGACCCCCTTCAACTTCACCCAAGGGTCGCGCAGCAGCATGGCAAGGCTGAGCCCGAGCGCCACATGCATGAAGACATTCACCACCGTCCAGAGCACCGTGACGGCCAAGGTAAAGTAGAAGGAGTAGGGGTCTGTGATGGCGTAGTCCTGGGCCGACAGAATGCGCAGGAAGTTGCCGAAGCCGACGAAGGTGAACTGGCCGTAGCGGTGGGCATAGAGGCTGAGCGCCGAGCCGACCGCGAAGGGCAGGAAGACCAGCAGCGACAGGGCTGCGGCGGCCGGGAAGATGTAGAGGTAGGCGACCGGATTCTGCTTGGCCCGCTCCCAGACGCGGCGGCGGCGGAGCGTCCGGAGGAAGAAGCCGGAGCCGATGACGGCGACGCAGAAGAAGAGCGCCACATAGGGCCGCGGCGACACCGCCGTAGGCGCGGGCCCGAGCAGGCGTGTCAGCTTGGCGTCGGCCTCGGCGAGCGCCTCGGTGGCCCTGGTGGTGCCGCGGAGGACCTTGTCGAGCGCGGCGTTGGCGGGCTCCCAGACCGTGCGCATCTCCGGGCGGTTGGGCATGGGTTCGGCCTGCGCGGCCGCCGTGGCGAAGGTCTTGAGAAACCCGTTCTCGGCAATCTCGGGGTCGCGGAAGGCGTCGGGGTGGATGACGGTCTGGTGGCCGAGCAGCGCACGCACCTTCGACGACTCGGGGCCGGCGAAGTAGCGCATGAAGGAGGCAGCCTGCTCCCGCTTTCGGTCGGCGAGCTGTGTGGTGGCGAAGATGGCCTCGACGGTCATGAAGGGGCGGGCCGGCTTGCCGGTCTTGGAGATGATGGGCAGCGGCACGACGCCGTAGGGTGTGCCTTCGCGCAGCTCGCTCGCGAACCAGGGGCCACTGATCGCAAAGAGCGCCCTCCCCGTCTGGAAGAGGTCGAGCACCAGCGCGCCGTTCGGCTCAGCGGGCACCACCTTGGCGCTGTTCAGAAGACTCGCAGCGAAGTCGAGTGCCGCGGCGTTCTCGGGACGGTTGAGCCGGGGCGTTCCGTCGGCGTCGAAGATGGCGCCGCCGTAACCGAACATCCAGGCGCTGTGGAAGTAGAAGTTGGAGGCCTCGTAGGCGAGCCCGAATTTGCTGGCGGAGCGGTCGGTGAAGCGGCTGGCGAGCGCCACCAACTCATCGGTCGTCTTGGGTGGCGCGGCGCCGAGCTCGGCGAGCCGGTCGGTGCGGTAGTAGAGCGCGAGCGTCTTGGTGTTGAGCGGCAGGCCGAAGGTGCGGCCCTCAAAGGTCAGCGCCTCGACCGTTGCAGGCGGGAAGGCTGCCTGGTCCTCCTTCAGCCCGAGCAGGCTGTTGGGCAGGATGAGCCCGCTCCGCGACCAGTCACCGACCATCTCGTGGGCGTAGATGAATAGGTCGGGGCCGTTGGCGCGCGGCACCGCCGAGGCAATCTTGTTGGCGTAGGCCTCGTTGGGGACCGCGGCGAGCTCGATTTTCTCGCCCGGGTGCGCCTTCAGGTAGTCGCCCACCACCTTATGCAGCGCCTCGGCCTCCGCACCGCGGTAGGAGTGCCAGAGGATGAGCCCGTCGTGCTCCGGGTCGCTGCAGGCAGGCGTGAAGGCAACTGCGAGGAGCAGCGCAAGCAGCCGCAGGAGCGATGCGAAGCGGGCCGTCATCATGCGGGGCGCCGACAGAGGGCCTCGCCCGTAGCCGCATCGAAGAGCCGGACGGCCTCCGCCGGCACGCTGAAGGTTGCGCGCTGGCCTGCTTCGAGTCCGCGGGCCTCTTCGGCGCTCAGGCGGAGCGTCCAACTGTTGGCGCCCACGCGCAGGTGCAGGTGGGTCTCCCAGCCCATCGGCTCGAGCAGCTCCACCTGACCGGTGATACTGCCATCGCCAGCGCCAACCGAGACCGCGTGAGGGCGCACGCCTGCCACCACCGACGCCACCGAGGAGGCGCCCGGCACAAGGTGCGCTGCAGCGACTGGCAGCCGCAGGCCGGCGCTCTCGAAGATGCCGTCGGTAAGGCTGCCCTCCGCGAAGTTCATGCCGGGGCTGCCGAGGAAGGCCGCCGTGTAGCGGTTCATCGGCCACTCGAAGAGCTCGTCGGGCGTGCCCACCTGCTGCACCACACCCCGGTTGAGCAGGCAGATGCGGTCGGCGAGCGTCATCGCCTCCACCTGGTCATGGGTCACGTAGAACATGGTCACGCCGAGCGCCTTGTGGAGCTTCTTCAGCTCCACCCGCATCTGCGAGCGGAGCGCCGCGTCGAGGTTGGAGAGCGGCTCGTCGAAGAGGAAGACCTTGGGCTTGCGCACGATGGCCCGCCCCATCGCAACCCGCTGACGCTGGCCGCCCGACATCGCCTTGGGCAGCCTGTCCAGCAGCGGCGTGAGCCCGAGCAGCTCGGCGGCGTTGTTCACGGCCCGATCGACCTCGGCCTTTGCCACGCCCCGCACCGTGAGCCCAAACCCCATGTTCTCGCGCACCGTCATGTGCGGATAGAGCGCGTAGCTCTGGAAGACCATCGCGATGTCGCGGTCCTTGGGCGGCAGTTCGTTCACCAGCCGGTCGCCGATGAAGATCTCGCCCGCGCTCGGCTGCTCGAGGCCGGCAAGCAGCCGCAGCAGCGTCGACTTGCCGCAGCCCGAGGCGCCCACCACGATGAGCAGCTCACCGTCCTGCACCTCGAGGTCCACCCCCTTCACCACCTCGACATCGCCGAAGCTCTTGCGGATGCCCTTGAGACGTACACCAGCCATCGTCAGCCTCAGCGGGGTTCGGGAAAGGAGGTAAGCGGCTCGGCCCGCTCCACAGGCACCAGCACCCGGGCGCCGAGCGCAGGCACAGCCACCTTGAGGCAGCCACAGGCACCGCCGTTGTAGTCGTCCGGAACGACCGCCGTGCAGGCCACGGTCTCGCAGCCCTCCGCATTGACCTCGAAGCGGGCCGCAGGGTCTGCGCCGGGCATGAGGTCGCGCAATACTGTTCCGGGCAGCATCGTCGTGGTCATGCTGCCGAAGACGAGCGAATCTGCAGAGGTCTCGCTCTCCTTGGTCGGGTGGGTGTTGAGGACCACCATCACCCGGTTGCCCTTGTAGCGCCGCTCGAAGGCAAAGATGCCGGCATCCTGCTCGCCGCCCGTCCGCTCGGTCGACCAGTGGATGGCCTGCTCGCCGTAGAGGAGCTCGGGCAGCGCCTTCCGCAGCCGCGCCATCTTCGCGTAGTGGCTGAAGGTGCGATTGGTGGTGTTGAAGGCACCGAAGTTGCTGCGCCAGAGAGGCTCGCGGTTGGCGGGGTCGTTGCCGCCCGAGAACTCCTGCTCGGTGCCGTAGTAGATGCAGGGCATGCCGTTCTGCGTGAACTGGAGTGTCACGGCGAGGTGGAGCCGGTTCACATCGGGCTGCTCGAAGAGGAAGCGGGGCGTGTCGTGGTTGTCGAGGAAGTTCACCAGAAGCTGCTGCGGCGCAATGGGCTGACCGTCGCGCGACAGCACACCGTCTGGGTTCCCGACCGTACCGTAGTTGGCCTTCCGCTCCGTCCAGAGCTTCTCAATCTGGCTGGTCGGCGCCCCATACTTGAAGACCGCGTCGTAGACCTGGAACTTCTGCGAGAAGTAGAAGACCGAGTCGAGCATCTTGGGCTGCGTGTAGGAGCCAAGCAGCCAGTCGGCGCCATCGAAGACCTCGCCGAACATGAAGAAGTTCTCCTTGCCAACCTGCTTTGCGTGGGCCCGCACCGCGGTCGCAAACTGGATCCAGAAGTCATGCTCCACATGCTTGACGGTGTCGATGCGGAAGCCGTCGATGTCGGCCGCGGTGATCCAGTAGGTCATCACGTCGATGAGGGCCTGGCGCACCTCGGGCAGGTCGGTGCGGAGGTCCTTGAGGCCGCCCGGGAAGTCGCCCGTCACCTCCTGCGTTCGCACATAGTTGTAGCAGTCCTGCCAGTTGGCATCGGGGTCGATGCCGGCGATGCGGCAGGCCTCGGCCTCGCGGCCCCAGACCGTCACGCGGCCCCGCTTCCAGTACCAGTCGAAGTTGGCGAACTGGGCCGGCCGCGGCGCCCCCCGGTTGAGCTCCGGCATGTCGATCCAGGTCGCGGGCGCGTTGCCCGAGGCACCGAGGCCCGTCACCGCCTGCACGCCGCGGAGGTCGAAGTCGGGGTCGTATTCGCCCGTGCGCAGAATCGGCGAGGTGGTGCCGGTGCCCTGCACGCTGTCGTCGGGGCGGCCGTTGCGGTTGATGTCGTAGTAGAAGACCTGGCCAACATGGTTGGTGACCACGTCGAGGATGACGAGGATGCCGTTGGCATGCAGCACCTGCACCATCTCCCGCAGCTTGGCGATATCGCCGAAGTGGGGGTTCACATCGAGGAAGTCCTGCGTCCAGTAGCCGTGGTAGCCGTCGTAGCCCGCGTCCGACTCCACGTTGCGGACCACGGGCGAAATCCAGACGCTCGTGACGCCCAGCTTCGTGAGGTAGTCCACGTTGTCGATGACGCCCTGCCAGTCGCCACCCTGGTAGCGGCCGAGATCGCCGACCACGACCCCCTTGTTGTTGTCGCGCTCGCCGTCGGCGAACCGATCGACCATGAGCTGGTAGACCACCTCTCCCCGCCAGTCGCGCGCCAAGTTTGTGGTCTTGAAGTCGGTCGTGACGGGCGCCATGTCGGCGCCACAGGCCGAGAGGAGGAGCGCTGCCGCGGAGGCTACGCAGCCTGCCGCAAGCCGGTGGAGTTGGTGGAGCATCGGTCGCCTCCTCACGGGTAGGTGCTGCTGTTGAACCACCACTCGGCGCCGATGCCGAGGTAGTGGTGGATGGCTCCGCGACGGCGGACATCCTCCGCGGGGTACTGCTCCTGCGCGCCGTCGTTGAGCACCGAGACCTGGTAGATCAGGCGAAGCTCTGGGCGGGCGAAGGGGCCGGTGCCGGCCGCAAGCGTGGGGATGATGGCGGCCTTGAGGATGGCCGGTACGAGGAAGGTGTCGGTGCGCGCGGAGAGCCCGTTGGAGCGGTGGCCCTGGTAGGAGAACTCGAAGGCCTGCTTGAAGCCGCCGGCGACCCGGTAGGAGGGACGGAGCGAGAGGGTTCCCTCGTAATAGTCGTCGCCGTCGTAGTTGACCTTGTCTGCGTCCGAGAACCAGTCCACATAGGCGCCGGCGATGAGGTCGAAGCGGCCGGCACCGAAGCCCGCGCTCGTGGCGATGCGGGTCGAGGTGGTGTCGGTCACGGAGCCATCTTGCGCGAGGCCGCTGGTGGGCGTCGCGAGCTCCCCGAGCGCCGCGATGCCGGTGGCGTGGCGGACAAAGAGGTTGGCAAAGCCGCGCTCGCCAAAGCCCCAGACAGAGGCCTGCAGGCCAAGGGTGGTACCGAGCTCGCTCGGCATGAGCTGCCGCACCCTCTCGGTGTCTTCGGCGACGCCCTCGCCCAGCCGGTGGACCTCGCCGTAGCCCACAACCTTGGCAGACAGTTCGCCGAGTGCGAGGGGCTGCTCCGCGCGGAGCGAGCCGATGAGCCGAACGCGGTCCATGAGGATGACAGGGTCGGTGCCGAACTCGGGGTCGGCGACCTGGATTTCCTGATACTGGTAGGCGTTCTTTACCTGGTTGAGGCCAAGGTGGCCGCTGATGCGGGTCTTGCCTGCGGCACCCCAGGCGGCACCGGCGCCAACGGTGTTGAGGTTGTCGAGCGGCCAGAAGTCGAGGAGGTAGATGTCGTCGCCGCGGAGCATGCGGGAGCCGACCCAGACGGAGAGGTCGTCCACGCCAAGGTCGCGCCCCTCAACGAAGGCGTTGCGGAGGGCAATCTTGCCGTCGAAGTCGCCGTCGGAGTGGAACATCGCGTCGGAGATGGCGAGCGTGGTGACGATGCGGAAGCGGCCGAACTCCGGCTCCGCTGTGTGGTAGGAGAGGTCGAGCTCGAGGTAGGACTGCTCCTCGAGGCGGGGCGGATGGGCGACCACGGCAAGCTGTTTGCCCGAGCCCCCTGCCCCATCGGAGCTGGCCGTCACGCGGCCGTAGGAGCCGAAGACAAAGCCTGACGGCGCCGAGGCCTGCTCTGCAACCGGCGCAGCAGGGGGCAGTTCGTCTGCCTGCAGGCGCGGCGAGAGCAGCGCAAGGAGCGGGATGAGCGTGGCAAGAGTGGGCTTCATGGGGCCTGCAAGCGGGAATCAGCGTTCCGTCGCGGTTAGAGCATCCCTGCGGTCACCGCTAGAGTAGGTCGTCACAACAGCGGAAGCCCACACTGTCCTGCGCGAGCGTCGGGTTGACCGTCGCGTCGGCGGAGGTGCACTTGAGGTTGTTCTGCACATCGTTGAAGGCGCCGCCACGCACGCGGCGGTCGGCGCTCCACTCTTCGAGATTTCCGGACATGTCGAAGAGCCCATCCTGGCTAAGGCAGCCTGCGAACTGCCCGGTCGCGACAGGCCCGGAGGTGGGCGGCGCGTTGATGCCGTGGCAGGTGGTGGGCGCATAGAGCTGGGCGTAGGGATAGAGCCGCGCCTCGGCGCCCTGGCAGGCTGCGACCCACTCGCCGTCGGTGCAGAGCCGCTTTCCGACGGCGCTGCAGGCGTCGCCGGCGGCGGCAAAGGTGGCGCCCTTCCAAGGCTGCACACCGGCCCGGGCGGTGGCGAGCGAACTGTCGCTGCCCACCGCATCGGCGGTGGCGTCTTGGCGCGAGGCCTCGTGCAGGTCGACACAGAAGGCGGTCGCACCCGCTCGTTCGATGCGTGCCATGCCAGGCTCGCAGCCGTTGCAGAAGATGCCGTCGTCTGGGGCGCCGTTGCAGTCGTTGTCGAGGCCGTCACAGACCTCGTCGGAGGGCAGGCAGGCCGGCTCGGTGTCTGTGGTGGTATCGCTTCCCGAACCATCCGAGACGCTGGTGTCGGAGGCGTCGCCGGAGCCGCTGTCGACCGTGGTGTCTGCGGTATCGCCGCCGAGGTCGGAGCGATCAATCGTATCTTCGGCGGTTCCCGTGTCTTGGACGAGCAGCCCATCTGGGTCGGCGACGCAGCGGGCCACGGTCAGGTCGCAGCCAAACCCGACGGGGCAGTTGGCGGCCGTCTCACAGCTGATGTCCTCGTCGAAGTCGATGGTGCAGCCGGCGCCGACCGAGGTCAGCGCAGCGAGCTGCAGCAGCAACGGGAGAACGGCCTTCATCTTCAGCGACCGGCGGGCATGGGGGAGATCGCAGCGGGGCCCGAAACAGGCGTCGATGGGTTGGCGATGACGAAGAAGTAGAAGAGGAGCGAGGCTACGACGAGCGCGCCGAAGGCGATGGCGACCCGAATCCAACGCTTGCGCTGAATCTGCCCAAAGTCCTCGTCCGGGGAGAACGGCAGGTCATCGACGACCGAGAGGTCGCTGATGGTACGGAACTGGGCGGGCACCTGGGCGGCGCGGTCGGCGTAGACCGTGGCCGCCTCGCGGGTGTTGCGCGGGCTCGACTGGTCCGACTCAAGCGGCGAGGCGAAGGCGTCCCAGTACTCGGCAGCGGGGGCAGCTGCGGGAGCGGCCGCAGGGGCAGCCTCCGGCGCAGCAACGGCCGGCGCGGCACCCGACAGTTGCGGGTCGCGGCTCCGGGCCTTCCGAAGCGCAGAGAGCTTCAACTCGGCACCCGCGGAGATGAGGTCAGACTCGATCAACGAGAGCAGATTGGCGGCGTTGTCCTGCACGGCAAGCACCGCGATGACATCGGTCTCGAGGCCCGGGTTGGGGACCTCGTGCACGTAGAGCGAGACGAACCACTCCATGGCGTCTGCGTTGTTGCGGTCTCGCTTGAGACCCTCGGCGAGGACGATGGCGGCGTTCACAACCTCGCCCCTCCCATGGAGGAGCCGGGCGCGTTCGAGATAGGTCATGGTGTTACTCTTCTACGAGGTGAAGCGTCGCCTTGCCGGCGGCCTCCACCCACTGGGTCACATGTTCGATGGCAGGGTTAACGCCGGCGATGCCACGGGCCTCGTTGGCGGCTGCCAAGGGCGCCAGCAGCGACGCCGGCTCGCGCTTGGCGAGGTCGGCTACCGAGGTGACTCCGGCGGCGATAAGGAGCTGGCTCGCCTTGGGGCCAACCCCCTCGAGCTGCAGCAGCTCCAGCTGCTTTGCGAGCGCAAGCGTCTCTGCGGCCTTCAGCTCGAGCATGGGGAGCATCGCGGCCCGAAGTGAAGGGGTTAGCAGCGCCTCAAGCAGGCCGCGCGTGTTGGTCACGCCGGCCTCGGCCAGACGGGCCTGCGCCACATCGGAAACGAGCGATACATCGGTCAGGAGGTAGTCTGACGCAGCCGCCGGAGCGGCCATCGCAGGCAGGAGCAGGAGTGCGAGCAGCAGGCTCCGCATCGGTGTCACTTGGAGAGCGGTACGAACGACGGGATGAAGTAGCTGATTCCGACCATGCCGACGACATGGTTGGAGAAGGTCTCGTCGGGGCTCTGCTTCTCGGACTGAACGTCGGCTGCCGTGTAGAGGTAGTCTGTCGCACGGATGTGGAAGGCCACCTGGTCGGTGTAGAAGAAGCGAAGCGAGATGCCGACCGTGGGGCCGAACTTGAAGCCGGCGAGTTCGTCGCTGTCGGAGGTGCGCAGGGCGCCTCCAAGGCCGAGGTGGGTCGAGATGTCGTAGCGCACAACGCGACGGTCAACCCAGTTCAGCTTGCCCACCCAGGGCACATACTGCACCTCAACGGCGGTCGAGAGCGCGGCGTGACCAAACTTCGCATCCACGGTCGGATCGGCGTTGAAGTTCTCGGTCACGCTGGTGTCAAAGAAGGCCGGCGCGATATCGAACTGAAGGCCGGCACCGAGTGTGTCGTTGATGTAGTAGCGTGCGCCAAGGCCGACGAGAGCACCGCGCTCGTAGACCTCGCCTGCCGTAGTGCCGAGGCTGCCGGTCAACTCAAGCCGCTCGTTGCGGAGCAGCTTCTGGCGACGGATGGCTGCACCCTCGTCCATGAGGGCCGACTGCGCGAAGGCCGTGGCGCCAACGAGCATCGTGGCCGAAAAGAAGAGGACTTTGGTGAGGATGGAGCGCATGGGTTACTCCGCTCCCGGCGTGGGCTGAGGTGTGAGGAAGATGCCGACGCCCAGGCCGAGCGTAAGCGTCTGCACGAAGGCAGGCTCGCCCGACGCGATGTCGCGGTACTGAAGCCGGTCGCGAAGGTTGAGGTCGAGACCGATGTAGCGGTTGAGGAAGATGCGAGCGCCCGTACCGAGGTCAACGGCAGGCGTCGTCTCGCCGTAGGCATGAACCGCGCCCAGACCGGCGGCGGTGTAGACGTCGTAGTAGCCGATGTAGTGGCCGAAGAGCGACACCTTGCCGTAGGAGGGCGCGTAGGAATAGCCCGCCGCCGCATACCAATCGAGCGGCGCAACGTCGGATACCACCTTCAGCGCGTCGGCTGAGCTGTCGTAGGCCTTGGTCGTTCCGCCGATGCCGGGACCTAGGTCGAACTGCTCCCAGCGCAGCGAAAAGGCGTGACGCTCGCTCGAGAAGTAGGTGAGCGCAGCACCGAGCTCGAACTGCATCAGCAGCGGGTCGCTGACCGTCGTCCCCGTCTCCGGCGCGAGCCAGAATCGCCCCTGCTTGAGCACCGGCTTGTCTTGAATGACCGAGATGGGGGCCTTTCGAAGATCGCCGGCCTCTGCAGAGGAGACCAGCAGCATCCCGAGACCCGCAACCATCACGCTTAGGCTGAGTTTACGCATCCATTCCTCGCAAAGATGGGGCAGAGCCCGGCGCAGCGAACTGCCACCACACCGCACGAACGACCCGCGGTGTGAGGTCTACCACGCTACCGACGAGAGGGGCAAGCAATCCGGGCCAACTTAGAAAAGCGCTTCCACGAATTCCGAGACCTCGAAGGCCCGCAGGTCTTCCACCGCCTCGCCGATGCCGATGAAGTAGATGGGAACCTTCACCTCGTCGGCGATGCCGAGCACCGCGCCACCCTTGGCCGTGCCGTCCAGCTTCGTCAGCACGAGACCCGTCAACGGCGCGACCTCCGAGAAGAGCTTCGCCTGCTGAATGGCGTTCTGGCCCGTGTTGGCGTCGAGCACCAGCACCGTCTCGTGCGGGGCGCCGGCGATGGCCCGGTCGCAGACCTTCGCAATCTTGCGGAGCTCGTCCATGAGCGGCGCCTTGGTCTGGAGCCGGCCAGCGGTGTCGACCAGGATCAGGTCGGCGCCAGCCTCGGTGGCGGCTTTGAGTCCGGAGAAAACCACGCTCGCGGGATCGGCGCCCTCCGCGCCCTGGTGAATCGGGCAGCCTACCCGCTTCGCCCACTCCTCCAGCTGGCCCACAGCGCCCGCGCGGAAGGTGTCGCCCGCGATGACCATCGGGCGGCGGCCAGATGCCTTGAACCGGGCCGCGAGTTTGCCAATCGTCGTCGTCTTGCCGGCGCCGTTCACGCCGACCACCAGAATCACCGTCACGCCCTCCCCGACCACGAGCGGCCGGTGGTGCGCCGCCAGGATACTCCGGGCCTCTTCGCGGAGAATCGGCCAGACCTCATCTGCCGTCGCCTCGCCGGCAGCAACCCGCCGGTTGAGCGCGCCGAGCAGCCGCTCGCTCGCCTTCACGCCGATGTCGGAGGTGAAGAGCACCTCTTCCACCTGGTCGATGGCGGCGGCATCTAGTTTGGGCTTGGCCGCGAAGAGGGCTCCGAGCTTGGCGACAAAGCCGCCGCGGGTCTTCTCGAGGCCCGCACCCATGGTCCGGCCCGGCGCAGGCGCGGGGGCCGGCGCGGGGGCCGGCGCGGGGGTCGGCGCAGGGGTTGGCGCGGGTTCGACCTCCGACACCACCAACGGCTCGACCGCCTCTGACGGGCCCGTCCGGCCCTTGCGCCGCTCCATCTCCGTCGTCGCCTCGTCGCTCGCCTTGAACTCGCCCGTCAGCCTCACCCGCTTGGCCTCGCGCACCTCGCGGAGCGACATCGTCTCGTTGATAGCGACGGGCCTCTCGGACTCGGGCCGGTCTTCTCGCGCGGGAGTCGCAGAGGGCGCCGGAAGCGGCGCTGCCGCCGACCGCTCTGCAACGCTCCGATCGGCCGGAGGCCTGCTGCTCCGGCGACCGAGCGCAACGCCAACGCCGACGAGCAGGAGCGCGCCGACAATCCAGAGCCAGGACGGCAGTCCAGCGGCGGCGGCGTCACCAAGGAGGGGGAGAGTGCTAAGTGCTTGCATCGCTTTCGACCTGCCGTGGCTGGCCCGCTGAGGAGCCGTCGTTGCTACCGGGGCTGCAGAGCGAGGCTCCGCCGCGGCGCCCTTCTTGGGCCCCAGTCTGCCGCTGTCAACAGGGGCACCATCAGACCGGCGTGTTTCCAAGCCGAACGCCCACCACCTTCGACACACCCGGCTCCTCCATCGTGACGCCGTAGAGCGTATCGGCCGCCTCCATGGTCCGCCGCTTGTGGGTGATGACCAGCATCTGCGAGAGCTGCGACATCTGCCGGACCGCCTCTGCAAACCGCGACTCGTTCGCCTCATCGAGCGGCGCGTCGACCTCGTCGAGGATACAGAAGGGCGTGGGCCGCATGCGGAAGATGGCGAAGATGAGCGACACGGCCGTCAGGGCCTTCTCGCCACCCGAGAGCAGGTTCATGTTCTGGAACCGCTTGCCGGGCGGCTGCGCGATGATGTCGACACCGGTCTCGAGCAGGTTCTCGGGGTCGGTCAGTTCGAGCCGGGCGCGGCCGCCGCGGAAGAGCTGCGGGAAGATGCGCTGGAACTCGGCGTCGACCACCTTGAAGGTCTCGTCGAAGAGCTCGCGCGACATCTTGTCCATCTTCTTGATGGCAGACTCGAGGTCGCCGATGGCCTTCTCCAAGTCGGCCTTCTGTTCGGCCAAGAAGGTCTGCCGCTGAAGCGCCTCCGCATACTCCTCTTCGGCCGCCGGGTTGACAGGGCCGAGCCGGTCGAGCTGATCGATGACCTTGACGAGCTCCTCGTGGAGTTCGGGCGTCATGCCACCCTCGAGGGCCTCTTGGCGGGCCGCGGCGGGCGAGAGACCGAACCGCTCCACGAGGTTTGCCTCGGTGTGCTCGAGGTCGCTCTTGGCTCGCTCTGCCGCGATCTCTGCCTCACGGAGGGCAAACGATGCGGCCTCGGCTTTGCGACGGGCGTCGAGCGCTGCGGCCTCCAGGTCGTTCACCTCGGCAGCGAGCTGCGTATGGGCCTCGCGCAGCTTTGCCAGCCGCGCCTCTTCGGTGGCGGCAAGGCCCAGCGCCCGTTCGAGGTCGGTCCGCTCTGTAGAAATGCCACGCTCTGCGGCGAGCCGCTTCTGCGCGATCTCCTCCTGCTCCATGACGAGGCGGTCGAGCCGGGTGCGGGCCATCTGCGCGGTGGACTGGTGCTGGGCCTGGCGGGCCTCGATGCCCTTCACCTGTTCACGGGCTTCGGCGTCGCGGACACGTGCATCGGAGTAGGCGTCACCCGCGGTGCGGACATCGTTGTCGACGGCCGACCAGGCAGCCTGCGCGAGCGCAAGCTCTGCAATGCCGTCGGTGATCCCCTTGTCGGCGACGGCCAGCTCTGCGGTGGCAGCTGTAATGGTCTGCTCGAGTGTCTGGAGCCGCGCCTGCGCGGAGTCGCGGTCGAGTGCGAGCCGCTTCACGGCCGACACAGCGCGGGCCTTGGCCTGCTCCGCTTCGGCGCGCGCGTTGCGCAGCGCCGCGAGGCGCGATTGCGCCATCTCCAGCTCGCCGCGGAGCCGGTTTCGCTCCAGCAGCGCCTGCTCGAGCAGCTGCTCCGACTCCGACTGCCGGCCGCGGGCGACCAGCTCCTCGTCGGCCCGCTTCGCCAGCGTCAGCTGCGCCTCGTCCCGCTCCCGCGTAAGTTTGAAGACCGACTCCGCTGCCGCCGAACCCGGCGCGCCCGTCACATAGAGGTCGCGCTCCGGGTGGTAGCCCCGCTGCGGGTCGATGGCGGGTGGCGTTGTCTCATCGGCGAAGGCGTTGGCGACGCGCGACACGCTCCGCAGCCGGTCGTGTACCAGCTTCGGGACGGGCTGCAGGAAGTCGCACCAGCCCTCCACAGCCTCGCTGGACGGCTTGGTGGCAACGACAACGCTCACCGCCACATTCTGCGCGCGGGCCCAGCCTGCGATGCGGCGCGCATCGGCGGCACTCTCTGCGGTCACCGCCTCGAGCAGCGGCCCGAGCAGGCGAGAGACGGTCTCTTCGGCGCCCGAGGCAACCCGGAGCCGCTCCGCGATAGGGCGCCCCACACCGGCGACCTCGCCCTTCTCTGCTGCAGCCAGGAGCTTGCGCAGGCCTACGCCGTAGGACTCGCCTGCGCGGATGAGCTTCTCGAGGGTCTCTAGGCGGGCCTGCGCCACGCGGTGGGCGTCTGCCGCAGCACGGCTGCCGGCCTGCGCCTTCTGGAGGTTCTGGTGGGCTTCGGCCTCGGCGCGGCGGGCAGCCTCTACGCCGACCTCTTTCGCCTTGAGCTCGTTGGTCGCCGCGGCCTCCTGCGAGGCGCTGTCGCTCTCGCTGGCCTCCGCGCGGGTCTGGTCCTGCTCGAGCGCCGTCAGTTCGGCGACGATGGAGATGACCCGCGACTGCACCTGGGTCCGTTCGCTGCCGGCCGAGTCGAGGCGGCCCTGGAGCCGCGCTGCTTCGCCGCGGTCGGCGGTCAGCTTTGCCGCGGCCTTGTCGAGCCGGAGCCGCTGCTCGGCCTGCTGCGCACGCGCCTGCTCCACCTGTGCTGCCAGTGCGGCGAGACGGGCGGCGACCGAACCGGCAGAGCTCCGTGCCTCCTCGAGCGTTGCGACCAGCGCGGCGATGGCGGCCTCGGCCACCTCGGCCACCCCAGTCTGCTCCTGCTGCTGCGCCACAACCTGCGCGGCCCGCTCGCCGAGCTCGACCAGCGCCCGCTCTGCAAATCCAAGCTGGCTCCGTAGCAGTTCGGCACGGGCGCGCGCCTTGATGCTCGACTCGGTCGCCTCGCTCAGTTCACGCTCCTGCGAGGCGAGCCTGCTGCGCCCTTCGAGGAGCTTGGCGTCGCGCACATGGTGCTCCACGGCGGCGTTCTCGTAGAGTTCACGTAGGCCGGAGAACCGCTTGCGCAGCTCGGCGAGCGCCGTGGCGACCTTCTCGTAGCGCTCCACCGCGGTGGTCACCTCGAGCGACCGGCGCCGCTGCGTCAGCTCCTTCCACTTGGCGGCCCGCTTGGCCTGCCGCTCGAGCGAGCCGATCTGTCGGCCCACCTCACCGAGGACGTCGGCGACGCGCAGCAGGTTCTCGCGGGTCTTCTCGAGCCGACGCTCCGCCGCCTTGCGCTGGTACTTGTAACGGGTGATGCCGGCGGCCTCCTCGATGATGAGGCGGCGCTCCTCCGGCCTGGCCGAGACGATGAAGCCGATGCGGCCCTGCTCGATGATGGAGTAGGCCTCGCGCGAGCCGACGCCGGTGCCGAGGAAGAGCTCCTGCACGTCGCGGAGGCGGACCTTGCTGCCGTTGAGTTCGTACTCGCTGTCGCCGTCGCGGTAGAGGCGGCGGGTGACCTTGATTTCTGCGTGGTCGCGGAAGGCAGCAGGCACATCGCCGCGGTCGTTCTGCATGGTGAGCGAGACCTCCGCCATGCCCATGGCGCGATGGTTCTCGGAGCCCGCGAAGATCAGCTCGTCCATGCCCTTGCCGCGCAGGTCTTTGGCCGACTGCGCGCCGATACACCACTTGATGGCGTCGACGATGTTGCTCTTGCCGCAGCCGTTGGGCCCCACGATGGTCGTGACGCCATCGCCGATCTCAAGCCCCGTCTTGGTACGGAAGGACTTGAAGCCCACGAGTTCGATGCGGAGGAGTTTCATCGGCCGGTGCGGTGAAGGGAGCGGAGGAGCCTAGCAGGTCGGCGGGCGACTGGGCAACCCGAGGGGCGGGAGCGGCTCGCGCAGACCGTGTCGGCGGGATTGCAAATCCGCCCCGAGGTGGGTTAGACGACCGAGAACTTCACCTCCGCATCCGCAGCTGCTGAACAGCAGCGGGCCGCTCACGGCACCCATGCACGACGAACCCGGGCTCACAGGCGCAACCCCGCTCAGCGATGGAGACATTGTCGCCAAACGCTACAAGATTCTGAGCGAACTCGGACGTGGCGGCTACGCCATCGTCTACAAGGCAGAGGACCTCAAGACGGGCCAGGTGGTTGCCATCAAGACCATTCGTCCCATCGCGCCGCGGCCCAAAGAGGTGGTGGCCCGCTTCCGTCGCGAGGCAGAGCTGGTGGGCCAGCTCAAGCACCCGAACACCGTCCGCATCTTCGACTATGGCTTCGATACCGACTTCTTCATGGCGATGGAGTATCTGCAGGGATACGCCGTGTCGGACATCCTCGATGGCACGCACGGCATCCCGACGAAGCGGGCGCTGGCGATTGCACGGGGGATTCTGGAGAGCCTGACGGAGGCGCACGGCATGGGTATCGTGCACCGCGACCTCAAGCCGGAGAACATCTATCTGGTGCACGGGCCCGACGGGAGCGAGCGGGTGAAGGTGCTCGACTTTGGTATCGCGAAGTCGGTCTACGATGAGCCGTCGGAGTCGTCGCTAACGCTCCGCGGCCGGGCGATGGGAACGCCAACCTACATGT
>JABMMX010000203.1 GCA_013205435.1 Deltaproteobacteria bacterium | reverse complement strand
TCGCATCGAACCGCATCTCGCTCACGCTGAACAGCTGGGAGTATGTCATCCTCGAGCCCTGAGGCTCCCGCGCCTTGACCACCCCCTCCATGCGATTTTCCAGTCGGGCCGAGCGGCCTGTCGATTGCGGGTTGCGGGTCGGCAATCGGGCCATAAGATGGGGGCTCTGCCGGCCTCACCGCCTGCGCAGTTGGTTCGTTGGATTGCGCTTGGAGGCAGGATGTCGGGTCGTTGGTTGGCAATCGGAGCGGTACTCGCAGCGCTCGGCGTAGCGATGGGCGCCTTTGGTGCCCACGCGCTCAAAAGCCACCTCACGCCCGACCGGCTCGAGGTCTGGAAGACCGCCACCCACTACCACCTCCTCCATGCGGTGGCCGTCGCCTTTCTTGGCGCGACCATTGCCACCACGCTCCCCGGTGCCGAAACCTCGCTGAAGCTGATGACCGCAGGCCTCGTGGTCTTCTCGGGCACCCTCTATCTCCTCTGCCTCTCGGGCGTCGGCTGGCTCGGTGCAATCACCCCCATCGGCGGCCTCCTCATGATCGCTGGCTGGCTCACGCTCGCCTGGGCCGCCTGGCAGCAGTCCCCGCGCGGCTGACCTCTCTCCTCTTTCTGCATCCAACCCCGACGAGCACATGGCCGGTACCAAGCGACAGCGCAGCGAAAACACGACCACCGTAGTGGCCGACAAGGTCGAGACCCCGCGCCTCTTCAAAGTCATCTTCTACAACGATGACTTCACCACCATGGAATTCGTCATCGAGGTGCTGATGGAACACTTTCATCACCCCCTCCCGGTGGCCCGGCAGATCACCACGAAAGTTCACCGTGAAGGAAGCGGCGTCGCCGGCATCTTCACCCGCGACATCGCCGAGTCCAAGGCGACCCGAACCCGAGAGGTCGCCCGTCGCTTCCGCTTCCCGCTCCGCGTCGAGGTCGAGGTCGACTAGTCGCCTCGCCTCCCCTCCTCCTCTCCTGTTCAGAACCATTCGCCCCGACTCGGGGTGCCCCCTCCTGGAGCCCGATGCTCTCAAAAGAACTGCAGAAAGTCATCTCCGAAGCCATTCACGAGGCGCAGCTCCGCCGGCATGAGTTCGCGACCGTCGAACACCTGCTCTTCGCCATGCTCGAACTCGGCGAGGTGCAGAGCACCATCGAGCAGAGCGGCGGAAAGGTCGGCGAACTGCGACGCAAACTCCTCGCCTACTTCGAGAAGCTGGCGCCCTCGCTCCCGCCTGGCGTGCAGTTCAACACCGAGGCCTCCGAAGGCTTCAAGCGGGTCATCAGCCGCGCGCTCGCCCATGCGCAGCGCACCGGCAAGGTACCGCTCGGTGCGCCCCTGGTGGTGCTCGCCATCCTCTCGGAGAGCGACTGCTGGGCCCGCACCTACCTTGAGAGCTGCGGTGTGACCCTGCTCGAGCTCCGCAACTTCCTCTCGCACGGCGAGATCGAAGGACCGCGCGGCAAGCGCCGCAAGCCGGGCGCAAACGGTGGCGAGAACCCCTTCGGCGACGATGAAGATGAGAGCGCGTCGGACGACGACGACAGCGATGATGACGATGACGATAGCCCCCGCCGTGGACGCGGCGGCAAGATGCTCGCCATGTTCTGCGTCAACCTGAACAAGGCGGCCAAGGAGGGGCGCATCGACCCCCTCATCGGCCGTGCCGCCGAGATCGAGCGGCTGCTCACCGTCCTCTCGCGCCGCCGCAAGAACAACCCGCTGCTCGTGGGCGAGCCGGGCGTGGGCAAGACCGCCATCGCCGAGGGCTTGGCCTACCGCATCGTGAACAACGAGGTCCCCGACTCGCTCAAGGGCTTCGAGGTCTTCTCGCTCGACGTCGGCGCGCTGATCGCCGGCACCAAGTTCCGCGGCGAGTTCGAGGAGCGCATCAAGAACCTCCTCCGCGAGATGGAGAAGAAGCCCAAGGCCATCCTCTTCATCGACGAGATCCACACCATCGTAGGTGCAGGTTCGAGCCGCGAGTCGGGCCCCGACGCCAGCAACCTGATCAAGCCGGCGCTCGCCTCCGGCAAGCTGCGCTGCATCGGAAGCACCACCTTCAAGGAGTTCCGGACCATCTTCGAGCGGGACGGCGCCCTGTCGCGCCGCTTCCAGCGCATCGATGTCGAGGAGCCCTCGCTCGACGAGTGCATCCTCATCCTCAAGGGGCTGCAGAAGACCTACGAGAAGTTCCACGGCGTGACCTACACCGAGGAGGCCATCGTCGAGTCGGTCCACCTCTCGGCCAAGCGCATCCACGACAAGAAGCTGCCCGACAAGGCGGTCGACCTGCTCGACGAGGCCGGCGCCCGCGCCAGGCTCCTCAACCTCAAGAACGCCGTCATCGGCCGCAAAGAGATTGAGGCTGTCGTGGCCCGCATCGCCCGCGTCCCCGAGCCCGAGGTCACCATCTCGGACCGGGAGCGGCTGGCCAACATCGAGACCGACCTCCGCGGCGTCGTCTTCGGACAAGACCCGGCCATCGCCGAGGTTGTCGCCGCCGTCCGGCTGGCCCGCGCAGGTATCGGCCATGCCGAGAAGCCGATGGGCAGCTTCATGTTCACCGGCCCCACGGGCGTCGGCAAGACCGAGGTGGCCCGCCAGCTCGCCAAGACGCTCGGCGTGGAGCTCATCCGCATCGACATGAGCGAGTACATGGAGCGCCACACCGTGAGCCGCCTCATCGGCGCCCCTCCCGGCTACGTGGGGCACGACGCCGGCGGCCTCCTCACCGAGGCCATCAACAAGAACCCCCACGCGGTGCTCCTGCTCGACGAGATCGAGAAGGCCCACCCCGACGTCTTCAACATCCTGCTGCAG
>JABMMX010000202.1 GCA_013205435.1 Deltaproteobacteria bacterium | reverse complement strand
GCGTCGGCACGGAACTCATCGGTGAACTTGCGGCGGGGTTTACGAGCATTCGGTTCGGTCATGACGGGTCTCCAGGAGGGTGACTGCCCTACCTTAGCTTAACTGTCCGTTTTGATGATACCGCCCAAGAGTACGCTCCTGCAGCCTATTGCTGCTGTGCCGTTAGGGCGAAGGGAGAGAGCATGACGAATTCGGGTTTGCAGGTTCGTACGACGAGACAGGACACGCGGGGCGGATCACAAGGCGTCGATGCAGCGGAGTTGATCCGTCGCCTCGAAATTACGCCAGAAGATTTGAGGTTGGTGCGCTCCTACGGCAAAATCGTCGTGCCCCAAATCGCTGCCTACAACACCCTCTTCTACCAGTGGATGGAGCGGCAGCCCGAGTGGTCCATCTTTTTCTCCGATGCCGTGCGTCTCACCCACGTACAGCAGCGGCAGATGCAGCACTGGCAAGACCTCTTCGAGGTGGAGCAGATTGATGAGGCCTACGTCGCGCGGCGCGTCCGCATCGGCGAGATTCATGCGCGCATCGGCCTGTCGCTCATGGCCTACTTTGCCGGCATCGACCACTCGATGCGCATCTTCAAACACGAACTGTACGACGGGAGCCTGAGCATCGATGACTACACGCACGTCTCGGTGGCTGTCTCCAAACTCATCCATGCCGACGCGACGCTCGTGCTCGATGCCTACACCCGCGCCACCTCGCAGAAGATTGCCGACCAGGCCAGCGCGCTGCTCGAGATGTCGACCCCGGTCACCGCACTCTGGGACGACATCCTCATGCTCCCGGTTGTCGGCATCATCGACTCCAACCGGGCGCAGGACATCATGTCTGCCGTGCTTCGTAGCGTCGCCGAGACGCGTGCTCGCATCTTCATCATGGATATCTCCGGCGTACCGGTGGTCGACACGGCTGTGGCAAATCACATCATCAAGATCACCCGCGCAACCCGCCTGATGGGCTGTCAGTCGGTCCTCAGCGGCGTCTCACCGGTCATCGCGCAGACCATGGTAGAACTGGGCGTCGATGTCGGTGGGATCCTCACGAAGGCGACGCTGCGTGATGCCTTGGCGGCTGCCTACGAAGCGGTGGGTATCCGGCTCGTCACTGCAGATGGCCGTGCGGCGGGGAGCCGGTCGTAGCGGTGGAGCGGACGGCGGCCTTTGCCCGCGTTCGAGACTGCCTCGTTGTGACGCTTCTTGGCGAGACCACCGGTCGCAGCTGGGAGTCGCTTCGCAGCGACCTGCTCGGCCGCCTTGGAGCCTCGGGTGTGCGGGGTGTGGTCATCGATGCATCGGCTGTCGCCGTCGTCGACGATGTCGATGGCCGCGCGCTGGCCGATACCGTCGATATGTGCCGCCTGCTGGGTGCCCGCGCGCTGGTGGCAGGGCTATCTGTGGAGGTTGTGACCGCCCTGATTCTCCTAGATGCGCCACTCGACCGGCTCGAAGGGGAGGCCTCGGTCGAGCGGGCCATCGAACGGCTGCTGCAAGGGGCTGACGATGGTCAGCCTTGAACTCGACGTGCGCGAAGAGGGCGACGTACCGCTGGTTGTGATGCGTGTGCGCAGGCTGCTCGCAACCACGCCGCTCAGCGACGAAGACCAGGGACGGATCGGCACGGTCTGCTCCGAACTGGCACAGAACATTGCAAAGTATGCCAAGTACGGGACCATTCGGGTCGAGGCGGGGCCCGCTGCCGGCGGCTGGAATGTCCGCGTGCAGGCTTCGGACGTTGGCCCTGGCATTGCCGACCTCGATGCCGCGCTGCGTGACCACTTCAGCAGCAGTGGCAGCCTCGGGCTCGGGCTTCCTGGCATTGGTCGCATGATGACCTCGTTGGAGGTCAGCTCCGAGGTTGGCGTCGGAACCCGCGTCCTGACGGAGCGCCTCTGCACCCTCCGCGCGGGTTCCCGATGAGCGCTGAACTTTTCTGGGACGAGGGAAGCGCCGGGGCGCCCTGCGTGGGCCACGGGACGGCCTCGGGTGACCGAGCATTCTTCTGGCGCGACAAGGTCCGTTGGCGGGCACTCGTGGTCGATGTGAGTGGCCACGGAGAGCGCGCGCACGCCGTTGCGGAGCAGATCGCAGAGGCCGCACCACTCGATGGGGTTCGGGCCCTCACCGAGGTTGTCACCTCGCTTCACACGCTCCTCCGCGGGACCGTCGGGGCCGCAGCCATGGCAGTGGAGATTTTCTGTATCGCTCCGGCTGTCTGGCGGATCACTGCGGCCGGCGTCGGCAACGTCAGGCTCTGGGTCGACGCCGATCCAATCTGGCAGTTCGACGGCCAACCGGGGCTGCTCGGCAGCCACCTTCCGCCCACAGTCCGGCTGCACCAGCGTAGCCTTGCCCCGCACGACCGGGTCGTCATTGTGACAGACGGCATCCGCTCCGAGGC
>JABMMX010000201.1 GCA_013205435.1 Deltaproteobacteria bacterium | reverse complement strand
GATAGGTACCGTGGCCCACATCGAGGAGTGTGCCCTGGGCGCCCTCAAAGAGCACCCGCTTGCCCGCCCGCCAGGCGTCGCCGACGAGGCTCCGGCAGTCGGCCGCAAAGGGCGCCAACCGCTCCGCTGCGGGGGCGAGCTGCGCAGCGAGCGCCTCGATGGTCACCTCGGGGCGGCCCAGCCAGCGCAGCGTGGCATTGCGATCAGGCACCACAGCGTGAAGCCGGTCGAGCAGACGAGCGGGCTCGAGGAGGTCGCGGACGCGGATGCCGCGGCGGCCGATCATATCTTCGTAGCAGGGGCCGATGCCGCGTCCCGTGGTGCCGATCTTGGCATCGCCGCTGGCGGCCTCGCGGCCCAGGTCGATATCGCGGTGATAGGGCATGATGATGTGGGCATCGAGGTCGATGCGAAGCTGCGCCGGTGCCACGCCGATGCCGCGTGCGGCGAGCGCATCGAGCTCACGAAAGAGCACATCGCAGTCGATGACCACACCGCGCGCAATGACGCAGACCTTGTCGGGGTGGAGGATGCCGGACGGCAGCAGATGCAGCACCGTCTTCTCTGGGCCGTTGCCCCGATCGACCACCAGCGTGTGGCCGGCGTTGTTGCCGCCCTGATAACGAACAATGAAATCGCAATCCTCCGCGAAGAGGTCGACAACCTTGCCCTTCCCTTCATCGCCCCACTGGGCTCCCACTACGACACAGGTTGGCATGGTTCACTTCACGGTTGGTAGATGGCGTTGGCTATTGAACGGAGCGATGGCGTCATGGCGGCGATGGCTGCAGCCGCAGCGGCCCCGGGGGTCACTGGGTAGCCGTGGTCGGCGAGCGCACACTCGAGCGCGGTCACGGTCGCGACCACATCCATGGCATCTACAGCACCAAGGTGGCCGATGCGTAGAATCTTGCCCTTGAGGCTATCCTGGCCCCCCGTGATTGTCACCCCGTAGCGGTCTCGCATGGTCGCGATGAGGTCGTCTGCACGGATGCCCGCAGGCGGAACCAGGCTTGTTAGCGCCGGGCTCGGATGGGTCGCAAACAGCGAGAGCCCGAGCGCCTTCACAGCCGCGATGGTGCCAGCCGACAGCGCAGCCTGATGGGCAAAGAGCGCGTCCCGCCCAGCCTCGTGCCAGCGCTCCATCACCTCGTCGAGCGCCAAAATCAGCGGCACGGCCGGCGTAAAGGCGGAGTCGCCCGCCGTCGCCTGCTTGCGCTCGCCGCGGAGGTCCAGCGACATCGCGTGATGGCCGCCAGGACGAGCCAGCGCCTGCCAGCCCCGCGGCCCGATGCCGACCATCGCTCCGCCGGGCGGAACACCGAACGACTTCTGCGTCCCGCTCACGAGCAGGTCGATGCGGTCGCGCTCCATCGAGAGATCGACACAGCCGACAGCGGTGATCCCATCGACGAGCACGACCGCCTCCGGCGCAACCTGACGGAAGCAGGCCACAAGCTCGGCAACAGGATGGAGCGCGCCCGTCGAGGTCTCTGAGGCCACCAGCACGAGCGCATCAAAGGCGGGCTGCGATGCCAACAGCGCCGCAAGCGCCTCCACGCTCGCCGAGGCGCCATAGGCAACCTCGAGCGTTGTCACCTCGCAGCCAAGCTGCCGGCCAAGGTCGACCCAACGCTCCGCAAACTTGCCGCCCGTGACAGCAAGCAGGCGGTCGCCTGGGCGCAGCGCCCCCTGCATTGCGGCCTCCATGCCGGCCGTCCCCGAGCCGGTCACAAAAAGCACCTCGCCCGACGTGTCCCAGAGCCACTTCAACCGCTCCAGCGTCCGCATGAAGAGGCGGGTGAAGCCGGCAGAACGGTGGTGAGGATGAGAGGTAGCCATGAGCAGACGGGTGGCTTCAGCCACCTGCGTCGGGCCCGGAGTCATAAGGCGCGCCTTGACGAACATTGCACCATCCGCGTTGAGGCAACGGCGCCTCTCGTACTCCACCCCCCTCGACTGTCAAGCCAGAGACCTCTTGTCTGTCGCTGAGAATTCGCGGTAGTGTGGCACCTCATTTACGGTAGGTGCATGCCCAAACTTTCATCAGACGCCCTGTTTGTCGGCCCCTACGAAGTTGTCGGCGCGCTCCACCGCTCCGCCGAAGTCAGCCGCTTTGCCTGCAGTTTCCCCGCGCCCCATGGTGTGCGGCTTGTCGGCGTCTCGGTGCTCCCCGAATCCACCGCGGAGCGGGTCTTGGACTCGGCGCAGCTGCTTGAGCGGATCGCTGCCGTCCGAAACCTCCAGCATGCGCTGATTCCTGAGCTCTTCGACGTCGCCCTGCGCGGAGACCGGCTCTACACCGTTGAGTCGTTGGCGGAGGGAATCCCGCTGCGTGAACTGCTGGAGGCGATGAGGAGCGACGGGCGCAGACTCGACCCCGAGACGGGCGCCGCGCTCCTCTCCGACATCGCCGGCGCGCTCATTCACGCGCAGGAGCGGCCCGCGCCGGCCGGTTATCCGGCAAGACTGTTCCACGGTGCGCTCTCGACAGACACAGTCATCGTGACCCTGCGCGGCGAGCTGCGTCTCGAGCAGTTCGCGCTCGGTCCCTGGCTCTCGGACCGCGCCGGCCTCACCCCCATGGATGGCTGTCTCGAAGATGTGCGCGCCATTGCCCGCATCGGCGCAGAGGCCATGCTCGGCGACGCCGCTGCAGTCGGGCTTTCCTCTCGACAGATGGCCTCCGAGGGTCTCCCCGACGAGATTGCCCAGATGCTCGAAGCCGCCATGCTCCAGCCTGCGGAGCGTTCTGCGGAGGCGCTCTCAAGCATGCGGGCAAGCTTGCAGCTCTGGCTGCGCTCCCGCCCCTCCTTCTCATCGCGCCACCGGCTGCGCACCCTCCTCTTTACCCACCTCTCGGTACGCGCCGGCTCCTCGCTGCCGCCCGACGCCGTCTCGCTCAAGCGGGCAGATTTCTCCTTCATCGACGCAGGCTCGCTCGCGGCCGAGCGGCAAGCCGAGCCCGAGCCGCTCTCTCACGCTCTGCTTGCAGCTTGCGCAGCAGATGGCTTCGTTTCCTACGAGGCAGCTTCCAACGCGCAGCGGGCTATCCCGCTAGGCGCACCCAACCCGACACCCGGCGCAGGAAGCCCCGTGCTGCCCACCTTCGGTCGCACGCGCGGCGCTTCGCTTGCTCTCTCTGCCTTCGACGCCGAGATGTTCTCCGGAGAGACACTCGCCGTCCCCATGCCCTCTGACTACCTGCCCGAGGTCGCTCGAGGAGCCATGGCGCCGCAACCGCAGCAGCCAGCGCAGCCCTCCTATCGCCCGGCTCGGACTGCGAGCGTTTCGGTGACCGGATCGCACCTCTGGCAGGGCAGCGAGTCCTCCACGGGCAATGCCCCGCTAGAGCCCTCGACCAAGGACCGGCTCTCGACCGTCTTCCTTCCACCCTCGACACAGCGCGTCCGGTCTCGACGCTGGATGCTCGTCGGTGCGGTCTCCGCAGCGGCCCTGCTCTACGGCCTCTTCTCCTGGCAGAAGTCGGTCAAGCCGCAGGCAGCCGACGCGCAGCAGATCCTGCTGACATCGTCGCCCTTGGGCGCCCGCGTGGTCATCGGCGGCATCGAGACCGGAGCCGTCACCCCCACCACCCTGGTCGGCACCTCGATTGGCGAAATCAAGACGCTCACCGTGCGCCGAGAGGGCTTCGAGACACCCCCAGTGGGCACCGCAGACATCACCAGCACGGTGCCGCTCTCGCTACTCTTCACGCTCCGCCCGCTCCCACACACCATCCGCGTCGACTCCAATCCACCGGGTGCCACCGTTACGCTCAACGGCACACCGTGCGGCAGCACGCCAACCGTCTGTATGCCTGTCTATGTAGACCCCTCGGACGGCGCGACCTTGGAGTTCCGCCGAGACGGATTCGGCGTTGCGATCATCCCGCACACCTGGGATCCTGGACTCTCGCAGAGCGCTGTCAGCCAGACGCTCCTGCCGCTGAAGGGGCAGACTGCGGTGCCCAAGGCTGCGGACAAGGGCAAGGCGAAGGACAAGCCCAAGGCGGCGAAGAAGGTGGGCAAATCCGAAGAGCCCAAACCCGCTGACACCGGGACAGCAACCCCGCCGGCAGCCACAGAGAAGCCGAACTAGCCTGCAGCGTCGCTGACCTCCCCTCCTTCCGCCTGCTTGTCTCCATCCAGGCCCGAGAGCCGGTAGAACCAGTTCCGGAGATCGTCGATCACCGTATAGGCGACCGGCACGACCACCAGCGTCAGCACGGTCGAAAAGAGCATGCCGCCCATCAGCGAGCGGCCAAGCGGTGCGTAGGGGATGCCGACGATGGCCGTCGAACCGAAGGCCATCGGGATGAGCCCGACAATGGTGGTCAGCGCGGTCATCACGACCGGCCTGAAGCGCTCTCGACCGGCCGCCACGAGCGCCTCTGTCCGCGTGAGCCCGCCGCGCCGAAGCTCGGCCACAAGGTCGATCAGGACGATGCCGTTGTTCACCACAACACCCACCAGGATCACGAGCCCGATGCCTGCCATGACGTCGAACGGGGTGCCCGTCAGGTAGAGCGTCCAGATAGCCCCCGTGAAGGCGAAGGGGACCGAGAAGAGGATGGCGAGCGGCAGGACGAAGGACTCGAAGAGAAAGCCCATCAGCAGAAAGATGAAGACGGTGGCCAGCAGGAAGGCCACGAAGAGGTCGCTGTTGTTGGAGGCGATTCCGGTGAGCCTACTGCCCTTCTCCGGACCATACCCTTCCGGCCAGGGGAAGGTCGCCAGCGCCCTGTCCATCTCCTTGCCGAGCGCATCGATGTCTTCGCGGGAGGTACGAACAACGAGCTGCGCGACCGTGCGGCCGTTGACCCGCTCAATAGAGCCGATGCCGGAGGCCACCTGTCCCTTTGTCACAGAGCCGAGCGGGACCATGCCGGAGAGGGTCGGGAGCGGGAGCGCGTTGAGCGCAGCCGGGCTGGTCGCGGCGGCAGCACCCGCAGATGCATAGATTTTGACGGGCTCGTCGCCGCCTACAAGTTGGCCCACCTCGCGGCCGCGCAGCGCAAGGTCGACGAAGGCACCGACGGCCCCCACGGGCAGGCCAAGCGTGGCGGCGATCTCGCGGTCGGGGCGGAGCTGGAGCTCGCGGCTGGAGCTTGCGTCGTTGCGTCGGACGACGCTCGTCACGCCCGGTAGCCGCTCGAGACGCTCGATGACAGCAGGCAGCAGCGCATCGAGCTGTGCCGACTGCCGGCCGGCGATCATGAGATCGATCCCCCCTACTCCGTCTGAGGTGTCCCAGGTGAGCGACCACTTCGCTCCCGGCACGCGCGGAACCCGCTCCTGCAGCGCTGCGATGACACCCTCGCGGGTCAGCTTGCGATCGTCGGGCGGCACCAAGAAGCAGCGAATCTGCGGGCGCCCCATCCAACCGCCCATGCGAACCACAACGTCGCGCAGGCCGAGCTCCTCGCGGGAGGCGAGCAAGATGCGCTCCGCCTCTTCGAGCACCCTCTCCTGCTCAGTCACCGTCACATTGTCGTCGAAGGCGTAGATCATGCGAACATCGCCGATGTTGGCCTGCGCCTGATCACTCTGTTGCACCTTGTCGCCCAGCAGAAAGACCGACGCGAAGAGCAGCGTGGCAACCAGCGCCACATCGCCTCGGTGACGGAGAGCCACTCCGAGCCAGCGCGCAAACCGGTCCTCGACCCGCACCTTGTCCTCGGCAATCGGCATGCCCGGAATGGCCCACGGCAGGTGCGCGGCGATCCAGGGGATCCAGATGAGCGAGACAAAGAGGCTCGCCACAATGGAGGCGCAGACCGGCAGGCCGAGCTGCGACAGGTAGAAGGTCACGCTCTGGCTCCCGCTCATGAGCGTGATGGGCACAAAGGCCATGACATGGGTCGCAGTAGAGACGGTGATTGCCAAGCCTACCTCGCTCGCGCCGCCGATGACCGCCTCGCGTCGTGGAACCCCCGCCGAGATGCGGCGCTCTATCTGCTCGCTAACGACGATGGCGTTGTCGACCACCATGCCGACGGCCAGGATCAGCCCGGTCAGCGAGAGGATGTTGAGCGAGTAACCTGAGAAGTACATCACCGTGACGGCGATGAGCAGGCTGGCAGGGATGGTCAGCGCGATGACGACGGCGATGACCGCGCGCCGGAGGAAGAGCCAGAGGATGAGGACCGCGAGCGCCGCCCCCTCGAGGGCGCTGCCGTAGAGGTCGCCGATGGAGGTCTCGATCATCGAGCCCTGGTCGAACAGTACATGTTGCTCAAGCGTTGCCAGCCGCGGCTCGCGGGCGATGACCTCAGCGAGCGCCCGCTTCGTCGCGGTCGAAACCTCCACCGCGTTCGCGGCCGACTCCTTGAACACCGCCACGAAGATGGCCTCCTGCCCGTTCACGCGGTGAATCATCCGCTCCGCGCGATCGACCATCTTCACCGTGGCAACCTCACCGAGTTTGACCGAGCGGCCGACGGGCAGCGACGAGAGGTCGGCCAGCGACTCCAGCTCGGCAAGCACCCGCACAGGTTGGCGGCCGGAGCGGGTCTCCATCGCCCCCGCCGAGAGCAGGAAGCCCGCCCGTCGCAGCGACTCGACCGCTTCGGTCGTCGTCAGCCCACGAGCAGCCATCCGCGCCAGGTCGAAGTCTACCTCCACCGCATCATCGGGCGCCCCGATGAGTTCGACGCGCGAGACACCCTCCACCCGCTCCAGCTGCGGAACGATGCTCGTCTGCACGCGGCCCGCCAGCTGATCGCCCTCTCGCTCGGTCGAGATGCCGAGCCAGACGACAGGGTCGTCGCTCGGATTGTACTTCCAGACGAAGTAGGCAAGCACCTCGTCGCCCATCCCCACGCGGGCACGATCGAGCTGCTCGCGCACCTCGTTGTAGGCAACATCCATGTTGGTCTGGTTCGCCAATGCGACGAGAAAACCGGCAGAGTTGGAGCCGATGCGGGTCTCCACCCGCTCAACGCCTTTGACCAGCCGCAGCGCTGCCTCGAAGGGCTCGGCGACCCGCTGCTCGATGTCACGCGGTGCCGAGCGGAGCGTGGGGACCTCCACATAGAGGAAGGGAGGCGAAAAACCCGACGGTACCAGCTCCACCGGGATGCGGAACCAGGCCACCAGGCCCAGCACCATGATCGACAGCGTGAGCATCAAGGTCGCGACCTTCCGCTCTACCGCCATGCGGGTGAGCCGCGACTCAGAGCGGCCGGTCATGGGGCCAACGCGCCCGTTGTAGCCGGAGCCTCGACGAAGGCCGACAGCAGCCGGCCGCGCGCAGCAAGAAGCTGCAGCTGGGCAGTCTCCTCCTCGGCGGCAATCCGTCGCTCGGCCGCGCGCGACTGCTCGTGGCCCTCGAGGGCGGCGAATAGTTCGTCCATCGTGCCGTAGCCGGCCTCAAACTTGGCCTCGCGTGCGGCAACAAGTCGCGCCGTCTGCTCGGTCCTGCTGGCTGCCAGCGCGCGACGCGCACCCATGGTCGCGAGCCGCTCGCGGCCAACGCGCACCTCACGGCAGACCGTCACCTCGAGCGCCGTCTGCTGCGTGCGCAGCCGCTCTCCGACGAGCCTCGACTGCTCGAGACGCGCATCGGCGGCGACGTTGTCCAGCGGCATCGTCAGGGTGAGCGCGGCGCCGTAGCCGCGGGCCTCCATCGCAGCAGCGTCGGAGAGGCTCCCGCCCCAGCCGTCGGAGGTGCCCGAAGGCGAGAGCGAACCTGTGAGGTCGAGCGACGGGCGCCCCTCCTCCCGCGCGGTCTCTACCGCGAGCTCCGCCTGCTGCCGGCGCATCACAAGCTCTTGCAGCCTCGGATCCACGGCGACGGCCTCTGTGCAGAGTGCGTCGGCGCCCTCGGAGGGTGGCAGCCAGCTCCGCAGCGGCTCGGTCGGAACGACCACGACGCCGGGCGGCGCGCCGATTGCGGCAGCCAGCGCCGAACCCAAGAGCGCGATCGACTCTTCGGCGGTCATCAGGCCTTCGCGCAGCGAGAGCTCGCGCACCTCGAACGAGGCAACCTCCACCGCGGCCAGCTGGTCGGCCTCGACGAGCGCCTTGGCCATCTCGGTGAGCCGCTTGGACCGCTCCAGCGAGGCGCGGAGGTCGGAGAGTTCGCTGCTCGCGGCAACCCAGCGCGCATAGAGCGTGAGCGCCTCCAGAGAGGCCCGCGCAACCAGCCCCGACGCGCTCTTGCGACGCGCCTCCCGCTCCAGCGCTGCCTGCTGCTCTACCACCTCCGAAACGCCCCTTCCCGCACCCTTGAGCAGCGGCTGCGTCAGGGTCACGCTCACGGCCGTCGTGAACCAGGGCCCGAGCTCGATGGGGCTCTTCTCCGCTCCGAAGAACAGGCAGGGCACATAGAGCCCCTCCTCATTGCCGGTCGAGCAGGGCACCGACTGCGTGCGGCGCAGCTGACCGAGCGTCAGCGCCATCGTGGTGCCCCACGGCAACGCCTTCGCCAGCCCCAGCGACCAGCGCCCGAGCCCGTCGCTGCTGAGCTCGCCGCGACCGCTGCCGCCCGGGTAAGACTCGTTCTGGTCGTAGCCCACAGAGGCCTGCAGACCCAACGACCAGCGCGCATCCAGCGCCCGCTCCGTTATCTCCGCCTCGCGCACCGCAGCCATCGCCTCGGCTACCGCGGGGTTACGGGCAGACAACTCCGCGAGCAGCTCCGCACGCGTCAAACGCAGCTCCGTAAACCCGCTCCCCTCGCTCGCCTGCGTCGAACTACCGCACAGCAGCAGCACCACGGCGATCAAACATCTAAACTGGCGACTCATTCGCCCCCCGCCGCATAAAGGTTCCGTAGCGCAGTTCCCGGGTAGTACCGCTCTAGGATCTGCTCCGCTGTCCAGCCGCGCTGGGCCGCGCCGATGGCTCCCGTCTGACACATGCCCACGCCGTGTCCGAAACCGCCGCCACGAATCACCAACTTCTCGACGAAGCCCGCCGCGTTCGTCGTCGGCTCAAGCACAAACAGCGCGCTCCGAAGGCTGCCGAGCGTGCGCCGAATGTTGAGCTCGCGCTCTACCACCAGGCTCCCCGCATCGCCCTCCAACTCGAGCCGGGTCGCTCGTCCGCTCCGGTCGCGCGAGGCAACACGGATGGAACGCACCTTGCCCACAGACTGCCGCTTCGCGACCGCCTCGGCGAGCTGCGCTGCGTTCAGCTCCACCCGCCAACGGAACGAGGCCTGCGCCCCAAACTCCCGGATGTTCGACAACACGTCACCCGGCTCCGCGAGGAACGCAGCGACCGCACCGTCGCTGCCGATGCCTCCGTCATACTTCGACGAGGGCTCTACGCCATCGTAGTGGGGCTGAAGGTAGCTGAACGGCACGCTGCCCCAGGTGGTATCGTTACCCCCCGCGAAGCCCCCGTTGTTGGCCGAGAAGGAGGCGCGGATCAGCGCATCTCCACTCGCCAACACGAGGCCCCGCGTCTGCCGCGCTGCCGCCGTCGTCGCTGCCGACTCTGCGCCAATGCCCTTGTAGACTTGGCAGCGCTGGTCGGAGCAGGTCATGTAGGGGTCGGCGGTGTACCGCGTGCCAAGCGAGCCGAGCACCTCGGAGCGGGCCGCCACCGCCTGCGCACGGAGCGCTTCGACCGGCGCCGAGACATACATCTCCGACGGGAGCACGCCCTCCACGAGCCGCTCCAGACCGACCTCGTTCACCAGCACCATCTGCCCGCTGCGGTCGGCCGCAAAGATGAGCGAGCCCACGTAGCGCCGCTTCTCCTTTCCCTCCCCCTTCGTCCCGCGGTCATAGACCACATCTTCCACCGTGAAGACCGTCTCCGGGCGGCCACGAAGCCAGGCCAGATCACGGCTGTGGACCACCACGCCACCCGGCAGCCCCGACAGATCGAACCAGCCTCCGGGATAGTCGGCCAGCTCCGAATGGACCGTCGCCTCTACGCCCCGCTCCGACGCGAGCCGCTCCGCCAGCGCCTCTGCATCAGCCTTTGACGAGGTTCGCCCCACCGCGATGAGAAGCTTGCGCGTATCGAAACGCTGCCCATCGACCGCGAACACCGCGCCAACCTGCAGCACTTCCGCATCCCAGCCCAGCCCCTGCCACTGCGACACAAGCCGCTCGGCGCCCGCGAGCGAGTCGGCCGGCAGCTCCGACACCACCACCGCGTAACTGTAACGGCCAGGCTCTCCGCCGCGAATCCGCACCGTGAGGGCCGTATTTGCGGGCACATCCACTGCGAGCGCACCATCACCCATCGGATCAATCTGAATCAGCGTATTGGCCGTCAGCCGCACCTCGGCGGCCGCATCCATGATGCCTACGCGGATGAGCGGCTCACGGTCTGCAGAGAAGCGGAGCTGCGGGCTGTAGAGGATCGCGAGCCGATCCCCCCGCGTCAGTTCACCTGCCTGCAGAGCGGCCCAAGGCAGGAGCAATGCGAGCGCAGCAACGAGGCAACAGACAGCCCGTCTCCGCTCTCTCGCCAACGCTCTCCAACCAGCCAAGAACATCTGCCACCTTGCTCGAACAACGGTGCCAAGCGTTACGGCGCGTGACCCCGAGTGGCAAGCCGGATCGCCTGCCGACGCCGGCGCGCCACATGGAGCAATCCGAACAGCAGCGCCGCCGGCCAACCCACGGCGGCGGCCGTCGCGCAGCCCTGCCCTTCCAGCACTGCAGGCTTGGCCGCGGCGGTCAGCCTGCACCACCGGCCAAGGTAGCCACCCTCACGCACCACATCGCTGCAGGTGCCGCCGCAGACGAGGCTTGGACCGCACTCTTGGAGGCAGCGTCCGACCTCCCCAGCCTCCGCAGCGCAGAGGCCCTCGGCGCAAGCAGAGTCCTGTTCGCAGAGGTCGCCCAACGCGGCTGCTACAACGGGAGCATCAGGCCGGCAGAAGCCGCCGTCATCCTCCTCGGCACCGAGCGGGACGCAGGTCGCACCAGCCTCGCAGGCCTGCCAGGTGTCGCAGCGCCAGGCCCAGCGCGAGGCGCCCTCAAACTGCACGCAGAGCAGTCCCGCGGGGCTCGGCCCTTCGCCATCGCAACGCTCTCCGGCACGGCCAAACGCGTCGACGCAGCCCTCGGCCACGGGGGTGAAGATGGCTGCATCCGGTCGCACCCCGTACAGGCCGCAAAGCTCCGCAAAATCGCCTGCTGCAGGGCTACCAAACCGATGGCTCTGAGCGGAGCCCACCACGCCATACGTCACCCTCCCGCCATCATCGTATCGGTCGTCCAGCCCCAGCGTGTGGGCAAGTTCGTGCAGCAGCACCCCACGCTGCGAAAACGAGGCGCTCAGACAGTTGTCGTTCCATCGCTCAGGCGGGCCGAACAGTTCGATGTCCGACTCCACGATGAAGCCCTCTGCATCGCACCGGTTGCAGGTGGCAGCGAGCACCGACGCCTCATCGCCGGATTCCGGGGCAGACTCCACGAAAACCACGGCGTTCACACCATCGCGCTTAAACCGCGTCTGGTCGACCACCTCTGCAGTGAGCGACGGTGCCACGCAGGGCCCCTCCTGCCACGCCCGCATGGCATCACGCAGGTCGTAGGCCAAGCTGCCACTAAGCACCGTGGCGGGCACCTCGAAGGTCACAGCAGCACCGTCGCGCCAGCGGGCACCGGCTGGGCAGGCGTTGCATTCGTCGCCCCATGAGTCGGCCCACGCAGCGCCCGTTGGGAGCAGCAGGAGGCAGGCCGCCATGAGCCAATTCAACACCCTCGACTCAATACTGCGACACGCTGTCGTTCCGCCGCACGGGCGTAACGCGCGGCGGCGGGCTCGAACGGACGACGCGACCGTAGAGCGTCCGTTCATAGCCCGTCGCGCGGCCTGCAGCGTCCAAGATGGGCTGGTTGGGAACAATGCGGCGAGTGCCGCCCTTGGTCGCGGGAGCCGGTCGCTCGAGAAGCCGCTGCATCGCAGCGACGGAGTCGGGACGGCTGAAGCGGAGGCCGTCACTGCCAACCTTGATGCCGCCCTTGCCGGCTGACGCGCCTGCAGATGCCGGTTCTCCCGGCGCCGACGCACCTCGGCGAACCTGATTAGGCGCCGACGCTACTGCAGGTGGCGAGGCAGCCGAGCCGTCGCCAACCTCCTGAGGCCGCGCGGAAGCAAAGTAGGAGAGCATCGTCTCGCCCTCGCCCGGCAGCCGGTAGACAAAGATGCTGCGACCGCTGCCATCCATCGAGACCAGCCGCGTTCCACCATCGAAGCGGGTGACTGCGAACCGTTTGTCGCTCTCAAGCAGACGCGAAACCGTCTCCCTAACGCTCGATGCGATGCGGGCATGGGCCAGCGCATCCGACATAAACTCCACCTCCGTTCCAGGCAGCCGCGGCAGCCCGAAGATGGGCAAATCGACGCTCGCTCCGGAGCCATCTCCGGAACCCGCAACCGAAACAGCAGGACCAGCAGGCGATGCCGGCGCCGCACCACGGTCACAGGCCGAAACGAGCAGCAGAACAAGGAAAAGTGTGAGCCTGCGCGCCATCATCGCCCTACTCCACAATCACGCCCCAGCTCGTCGGAAACGAGTTGAGGGGCTTCTGTGTATCGAGGTCAACCGAGGTCTGGCTGGAGGCCTGCTCCGAGGCCGCCGTATCGCTCGCCGCCGACTGGCCCGAGGCGCCAATCTGAAGCGACCAGCCTGCGTCAGAAATGCCGCCGAACCTCACCCGGCTTCCGCCGAACGGGTCGCTGACCGCAGAGGTCTCATAGCAACTCACCGGCCGCGTGATGTCGAGCGTATAGACAATCGAGTTCTCCGCAATCACGGACGCATCCACCGTTCCGGACTCCCAGTAGGGGACCTTGTCGACGCTGGTAGGGTCGAGTGGCGCCTCCGTCAGACGAGGAACAAAAGTCACGTCACGATCAATCGTGTCGACGACGTGCCGCTCCGCAGCGTCCGTCCCCTGGAAATCGATGCCATAGACCCGCGCCTTGCCCATCGAACAGCTCGCGCTCCCCGTCTCGGGCAGGAAGGTGGCAAAGTAGGCCGTCTCGTCGAAGATGCGCGGACGCGCCGAGACCTTCTCGTTGGCTGCCAGTTCCAGCATCCAGTTCATGTCGCCTTCGATGCCCGTCACCAGCCCTGTCGTGTTGCTGATGATCGGCTTTTCGACCACCGAAACCACATAGTTCTTCTCGGCATCGACCGAGCGTAGGTCGTCTACGTTGCCGTAGCCAAACACCACCACCGCGCGGCCGTCGGCCCGACGGAGCGCAATCGTCGGCCGGTAGAAGATGGCGCCAAAGTCGAGGGTGCCCGGGTCGGGCTCGCCCGAACCTGAGCTGTAAAGTTCGAGCGCGGCAATCGGGTCAAAGAACTTCGTCACCTCCCACTCCGTCAGGTCGGTGCTCGACATGTCGATGCGCCACATGTTGCCCGCTGCATCGCCCACAAAGGCCCGCGACACCGTCGCGTCGGCAAAGGAATCAAAGGCCGCCATCGAGCCGGAGAAGGGAGCCGGAAAGACCTGCGCATCCCCCACCGAATCGTTCCAGCGATCGAAGCGGCGGAGCACCTTGCCCGTCTCGAGCTCCACCACATAGAGAACCCTGCCCACGCGCGTTGCCGAATAGCCCGCAACACCCGTCGACGGTAGGCCGCCAGGCAGGATTGCAACGCCCTTCTCGCACGAGGCGCCCGTCGCAGTGCAGTCAGCCACATAGACCGTGCCGAGCGCCGGCTCACCAAAGGTGAAACCGAGCTGCGGGTCGAGCTCCGAATCGAGCTCCCAGAGGAACTTCGGCGCGAGTGGATCGCTCACGTCCATGGCCGTGTAGCCCCGCCCGCCACCGCGGTACCCGGTTACCAGAACCGTCTTCCAGCGCTCCTCAAAACTGCTCTCCGTTGGGCCGCGGTAGACCCGCACATCCTGCGCCACAGGCGAACCGTCCATCGTCAGCGCGTGGCCGGAGAGCGTCGACTTCAACTTGGGCAGCATCGAGGCCGGCGTCATCGCCCAGGCCTCCTCGCCCGTCTCCGTGTTGAAGGCGTGCAGCAGCCCGTCGTTCGTGTTGGCATAGAGCATCGTCGGGCGGCTCGCGACCGTCTCGGCGAAGGTCCGGTAGGCCACGCTGAAATCGAGCTCCGGGTCGGGCGCCTCCACAACCTCCGGCGTCGAGTGAAAGATGTCTCCCATACGGCTCTGCCGGTCGTTGGCTGCGGGAATCCCCGCATCGCTCAGCGGGATGCTCGCCGGCAGGAGCATCTCCAACGGCGCCTGATAGTCCGCGTTCTGCCAGAGTTCGCTGATGGTCTGCCCGAGGGTCCAGTCTGTCACCAGCTCCGCCTCCGTTGCGTCGGCAACATCGAACAGCGCGTAGTTCGCCGCGGCCTGCGTCACCACGTCGCGAAGCTCCGTCAGACAGGAATCGGCCATCGTGCTCTCTTCCGTCAGCGTGATTCCGATGCCCTTCACGCCGTCGGTCAGGTCGGAACAGGCTGCCGACACCGTCACGTCGGAGCCCGGCAGCCCCGTCGCCGAACAGGCAGCCACAATCTCGGCGTTGCTCACTCCGTAGGTACCATTCGTCAACGTACTGCTTATCAGGCCATAGGTGTCGGCAAAGAGGCTCTCACGATTCGGCAGCGCGCAGCCATGCACCTGGGGCTGTGGCGTGTAGAGTTTGCGGTCTGTCCGGAGCTCCGACGCGTCGAGTCCATCCAGCCACGAGGAGAAGAGGATACGAGCCCCAAGGTCCTCCTCGAGCACCGTCCCCGCGCAGCCAAACTGGCGCCGCAACACGTCGCCGGACCAGTAGGGCGAGTCGGCATGCACCGTCGAAATCGCCCACATGTTGTAGGTCCCGATGGTCCCCGCGGTTCGATACTCCGCCGTCCGTGTCGTTGTCAGCGGCGCAACCCGCGACGCCTCGCCCGCAAGCACCGAGCTCAGCACCGCGCTCAACTGAAACCGGAGTTCGTCCTGCGTGTTGGCGATGAAGGCCTTGCGACCCGGCTTGTTCGCCTCTGCGATCGCATCGAAGATGAGCCCGGTCCCCGACACATTGAAGGCCACCACATAGAGGTCGATGCCCATGTCTGCGAGGTCAGCCGCATAGGCCGTCGCCTGATCATACCAGTAGCCCTCGCAACCCGTCGCGCCCTCACCGGACCCCGACGACGAAGCGCCCGCGTAACAGGACTCAAACGAGTCTTCGCCATCCGTGATCAGGATGACATTGCGGTCCCGGCAATCCGCCAGCGGGTCCGGCTGGCCGAGCGAATAGTCGCACGAGCCCGCGCCGCAGAGCCCCGTGGAGGCAGCAGGGCCTGTGTAGAAGCGGACGGTGTCCTCGAGCGCCGCAGCAATGGGCGTGGACCAGTAGGGAATCGACTCCAGAATCGCCCCCTGCACGGTCAGGTTGTTCGCCTGCCGGAAGGCAAGCGTGTCGGTCGTCGGGTTGAGCGGCGGGATGGTCGGACCGAGGATGCTATCGCTCGCGCCCGTCGAGAGGCGACGCACACCCAAGTTTACGCAGGTCCCGCTAGCACAGGGAATCGTGGCGCCGCCCGAGGTGGTGTTGGCGTTGCCGTAGGACCACATGCCCGAGCTGTCGGTCGCCGACTCGGGGAAGGAGTCGTAGGTCATGAAGCCGAAGTTGATCGTATCACGCAGGTCATCGAGCAGCCCGTTGGAGGCCTGTGACGCTGGCAAGTTTGCTGGGTCACAATCTGCGGTTGCCCCGTTGCCGTCGTAGGCGCAGAGCAGGCTGTGCTGGAATCCCTGGGGACGCGACCCGTTGATGGTGTCGATGCGCCCCGAGGTCGTCCGGTCATCGGCCGCGCAGAAGCGGTTCGCCACCGTGCCGGTGAGCGCCTCTTTGGCGATCATCATCCGGGTCCGCTCGTTGTCCGTCAGATAGGTTGGCGGCGCGCCGAGCGGCAGCGAAGTCGGGTCCACACAGACCGACGGCACCGTGTCGGGCACCGAGGTGAAGTCCATGCTCCCGCTCGAGTCGAGGATGATGAGCACCGACGGCGTCGAGACCGGCTGCGACTCCGCTCCCGCCTCTTGTCCCAGCGCCAGCGCCGGAAGAAGCAGCGTGCCAAGCAGCCCCGCGCCGAGACCGAAAATCTTGTTGCAGTGCCGCATCGCTACTTCTCCGTCTGCGAGCAGGGAAACGGCCCCGCGAAGACCTCGGCATCCATCCGGCTCCGCATGGAGCCCGCCGCATTCGAGCGCCCAAGCGAACTATCATTGGTTGTGTCCAGCGCCCGCTGCCCCGCGTCAATCAACTCCTCGGCAAGCTGCGGCGCCACCGCACCCACCACGCTCACCTCAAGCCGCTTCAGGCAGTACTTGCCCACCTCCGACCCAGCCGCGTGGCGCGCGTCGACGGGGTTCCGATAGGTCACATAGTAGGCCGGCTGCATGCCCGACTCCTCACCCGCGGAGGTCGCCGCATAGACGCCAAAGGCCGACTCCGGCTCCTGGCCCGTGACGAAGGTGGTCTTGCATTGCAGGTCTACATTCTTCTCTAGCGCAGCGGTGCGCGTAGCCGAGTTCGTCGCCAGCTGCACAATGGCATCGGCCAGCGACTGGCACTGCAGCGCATTCACCGCTGCTGCCATTGCCCCCTCGGTGATCTGCGACGCCTGCGCCGTAGAACGACGAAGCCGCGACGCCTGCGCACCCGAAATCGCCGAGGTGAAGGCGACTGCACCGAGCCCGGTCAGGGCCATCAGCACGAGAAGCGAGATGATCAGCGCGCTCCCCCGCTCGCTCACTCTCTTGGGTTGAAGTTGCTTCATCTTGGCCCCCTTAGCGCACATCGGCGAAGGCGAAGTTGGTGAGCGTCACCTCACCGCGAACCGTCGAGACATAGGAACGCTCCACGGAGCCCGGAACATTCGGATAGAGCGGAAAGGTCTGTTTGAGTGCCTCGCCTGAACCATCTGCCGACAGCCCCTTCGTCGGGCCATCAAACCGCGCCGAAATCTGAAGATAGGCATACCGTGCACGCTCCACCTGCACATCCGAGGTGCCGCCCATTTTGTCGTTGGGAATGGTCCCCTCGTCGTCCGACCAGACCTCACCGCTCCGGTCACCGTCGTTCTGCATGTCGGGAACCAGACCCGCCGCGCCCGCGACGCCGTCAAACCAGACCTGAAAATCCACGATGTTCCGAGCAATGATGACCCGCCGCGGCGGGTCCAAGGAGGCGCCAGACGCGTCGAGCTCCTCGCGGACGAGCAGGAAGTCGGTCGCAGCCACAGGGTCCTGAACCACGTCGTAGGCCACACGCTGCAGCGATACGATCACGTCGCTCTTGTCGAGGAAGTCGAAGCGGCAAAGCGAGTCGCTCCCGAAGTCGCCTACCTCGCCCAAGAAGGTGTCGCCCGCATCCAATCCAACAACGCCCGTCGGGCTGCCCCAGGTCACAACCCCGGCGCGCAGAAACTGCATGCCTCCCTGCTTGTTCACGACGCCGAGAATCGCGCCGTCAAAGACATAGGCCGCCAGTTCGTTGCTCATCGATGGGTTGAACAAGGTGAGCGACGAAGCGCCCGGCGCGGCCGTGTCGGGATGAAAGCGCTGCCCGGATCGGAAGGCCCCCGCAAGCTCCAGGCGGTCTGGCTTCTTGCCAGATACATAACTTGCAGGCGGGAAGGCGTCGGCATCCGAGCCGGTCAGCGCCAGCGTGGCGCCGCCGTCGAGCAGCTTCACCGCCACGAACTTCTCGCTGCCCATCCAGCTCGGGTTGGCGCAGGGCTTCCGGAGCCCCTTGTAGAGCCGCGGATCGTCCAATCCCGCATTCGGCGCCATCTCGTAGCCGGCCGTTCTCAGATCGTTCCGCACCACATCAAGCGCCATGTGAAGCCGGTCGAGCGCAAGCCCCGACTGTGATG
>JABMMX010000200.1 GCA_013205435.1 Deltaproteobacteria bacterium | reverse complement strand
ATGCGGGGGGGCAGCAGCGGGAGGGCGGGCCGCTCATCCACGATGGGGCGGACGGGCGCATCCTGGTTGGGCGAGGGGTAGGCCCAGGGCAGGCAGTGGAGCTGCAGGTTGGGGATCGACGCGCTGCTATCGGCCTTCACGAAGGCGAGCGCCTCGAAGACCGACCGGTTGAACCAGGTGGGCTGGCCGGTCATCGACTTGAAGACGCTGGCGAAGAAGTGCCAGGGCGTGCCCACATGGCCACCGCGGGGGGCGAGGAAGGTCATGGGGAAGAAGAGGTGATCGTGGAGGTTTTCGCCCACGGGCAGGTCGGCGCGGCAGGCGATGCCCTGCTCGGCGAGGTGCTTGGCGGGGCCGATACCGGACAGCAACAGAATCTGCGCCGAGCCGATGACGCCGGCCGAGAGAACGACTTCGCGGGTGGCGGTGGCGGTGATGGTCTTGCCCTCGAGCTGGTAGGTCACGCCGGTGGCGCGACTGCCCTCAATCTCCACCTTCATGACGGTGGCGAAGGTCACCACGGTGAGGTTCTTCCGCCCGTAGTTGGGGTCCAGATAGGCGTGCGAGGTGCTGAAGCGGACGCCATCTTTGCACGACAGCTGCACCTTGCCCACGCCCTCCTGCGAGGCGCCGTTGTAGTCATCCAAGATCGGCACATTGCAGGTGCCGGCGACGGCCTCCATGAAGGCAGACGAGACGGGGCTCTGGTCCTGCACGGTGGTCACTTCGACGGGGCCGCCGGTGCCGCGGAGCTCGCTGGCGCCCTGGTCAAAGTTCTCGAGCTTCTTGTAGGCGGGGAGCACGTCGTTGTAGCCCCAGCCGGTGCAGCCGTCGGCGGCCCAGCTCTCGTAGTTGGCCTTGTTGCCGCGCACGAAAATCATGCCGTTGATGGCGCTCGACCCACCCAGGATTTTGCCGCGGGTGTAGGGCATCTTGCGGTCGAGTGTCTCGGGCTTGGGGTCTACATAGTAGCCCCAATCGACCCACTTCTTGGCCTGCGGGACGGTGTGCACAACGGAGATCATGCCGGGCTTCTGCACGAGCATGGTGTTGTCTTTGCGGCCGCCTTCGAGCAGCAACACGCGGGCGTTCGGGTCTTCCGACAGTCTTGCAGCAACGGCACAACCGGCCGAACCGGCCCCAACAACAATGTAGTCAAACTCTGCCATCTTCGCCTCGCTGCTGGCCACCTAGAACGCGTTCTAGCGGCGATACACCTGCCGGCGGACGAGGTAAAGCGGAGAGGGGTGTGCGGGTGTTGGCGGTGGTGGGGTCTACGGCTACGATGCGGGGCGGCAAGGAGGGTACCGCGCGATCGGACCGGCGACCTTCTGCGTCGTGAACCTAGGAGGAGAGAGATGTCTGATTGCGCTCCAGTTCGCACCATCGCTGAAACCCGTTTCAACACGCTGGTCACAGCGCTGCGAAGGAAGGCGAGTGGCGTCGGACTCAGTCTGCTTGTCGCCCTGATGAGCCTGACACCAGGGGTGGCCTACGCCCAAGACTACGATCCCCCCGTCGAAGCCCCAAACCTCCCCGCCAGTCTCCGCCTGCTGGTACCCCGCGGCTGGGTCGCCACCTCCTTCGCAGAGGTGGACATGAACAAGGACGGCAACCTGGATCGTGCGGTGCTTTTGGCACCACGCGTTGCCGGCAACAGCGTCGTCGGCCCGATCGCGGGAACGCCGCATCGCGACCGATGCCGCAATCTCATCTTGCAAGTCGGCCAGCCAGACGGCCGACCGGCAGTTGTGAACTATATTCCGTGGTCGCAACTCCATGAATCGCTCGGCTCCACAATGCCCAAGGAGACCTGCCTGGGTCAGGAGAATGCGCCAGAGTTCGCAGGACCCGTCATCTTTGGAGATGGCCTCAAGGCCGTCCGCAATACCCTTCGCTTCCCATGGAGCGCGATGGATTGGCCGAGCGAGTCGGAAGGAACGCTGGTCATCCGAATTGAAGGCTCTTGCTTGCGACTGATTGGCGAGGAGCGAAAAGAAACAAGTCGCGGGGGTGCTTGGCACTCGCAATCCAAAAGTAGCACCAACTACCTCACGCGAGAGGAGATTTCATCGTCGTGGTCAATGGAAGCATTCGACGGAACCGGTCGAGTTGCCAAGGAAGAAACAACCGGCCCGGTCACCAGCAGAATCGAGCAGCTGGAGCCCATCTGTCTAAACGACCGCCCATTGCAGCTCACCCCGCCGGCGCCAGCACCGAAGCTACCGCCGCCGCCGCCCACGCCCGCCCCTGCCCTGCCGAAGCCAGCGGCAACGCCACCGCCGCGATACCCATACAGCCCGCCCGTCGTGCGCGCCTCGCCACCGCCGCTCGACTGCAGCAAGCCCCCGACGCGCCAAAAACGAATCGATGATAGTGAGGTAGGGAGCGGATTCGACCCCAACACACCGTTCTGCGGCCTGGATATTGAGAGCAGCGACCCATTTGAGAGTTCAGGCTGCCAGATTCCGATCATCACCGTTCCGCTCGGCCTCCCCTTCATCGCAACGCGCGACAATGACTCCGTCACCGACTCCATCGTCGCAGTGAATGGTTGCGGACTCTGGATTCAAACCCGCACCGACGGCGCCTGCTTCTTCGAAAGTGACCCGGGCTGTACCGAACCGCCGAGTGTAGACGAACCACGACTCCTCCGACCCAAGCCAGACGGCACCTTTCTGTATCAAGAAGATTGGCGGAGTGGTGACTGCTACAGCCTCAAGATTGAGCCGCTGAGCGACGACCGCTTTCGCGTCACCGCTGCTCCCGAATCCTCCATCCCATAACCAAGCCCAACCTCTCTGCGTGCGCTCGTAAGCACGGCCCCGCCACCGTTACGACGAGCCACGGCAGCGCAGTGGGCCTCAGAACTGCCGCGCGCCGGCCCACCTCTTCTGCGTTACATTGATTGTTTCGGCGCAAACGGTCGAGATAAGCAAGCCTGGCCACCGACCATGCGGAGAGCAGGCAGCCCGCGCCAAGCCTCAGGCTGGTCCGCGCGCTGTAGAACACGTTCTAGCGGCGATACACCTGCCGGCGGACGAGGTACGGCGGAGAGGGTTGTGCGGGTGTTGGCGGTGGTGGGGTCTGCGGCTACGATGCGGGGCGGCGGGGATGCAGAGAGCCGCACCCTCGCCGGTCAGCCGGCTGAGCAAGCCTGGCAGCCGAACAATACCAAGAGGGGTACCACGATGTCTGCTGAACAACCGCCGAAGAAACTCGCTTCCGACGTCTTCTCGGCCGCCATGAATCGGGCGCTCGACGAGTTCGAAGCATCATTACGTGCCTCACTTCCGGGACCGGCAGCAGAGGTCGCGGTTGTGATCATGCGACTCGCTGCCGTGGCAGTCCTCATGCCACCCGTGATCGTCCTGATGATCCTTGAGGAGTTCGGCTCCTTTCTGCGTGCAATTTCCGAACCCTTCCTTGTGGTTGCCCAAGCGATGTTCAGCGCGCTCTTCTCATCGAAGCCGAACAAGCGAGACTGATTGGCGAATCCGTCCCGCGGCTGGGTCGCCACCTCCAACGCAGAGGTCGACATCAACAAGGATGGCAACTTGGACCAAGCCAGATAGGACGGGCTCTCCGCTCCGATAAGACCCCATGCTCGGCCGATTCAGACTCTCCAAACAGGCATCGAAGCAACGCCGCGACCAGTCCCGCGCGCTTCACTGCACCCTCTGCGTCGCCATGCGCGAGACAGGCGGCCGCCGGCTCTCCCTCGCCCTCTCCTACGAGGCCGAGTGGCTGCTGCTGCTCGGGCTGGCGATGCGTGGCCCGATCCCAGAGCGCCGGCGTGACACCACCTGCACGGGCATTCCGCTGCTCCCGGTCTACCGTCTCCAGGCTCCGCCCGAACTCCTCGAGCAGGCCGTCTATCTCTCCGTCTGGCTGGCGGCCTGCATGCTCGCCGACCACCGCATCGACGGCGACCGCCGCGGCGCAGCAGACCTGCTCGGAGACTTCGCCATCCGCGACGCGCTCGGGCCGGCCCTCGCCGCGCTCGGCATCACCGCAGACAGCCCGCTCCACCCGGAACGCCTCGCCGCGCAGCAACAGAACGCGGCCTCCATCGAGGACTATCTTGCGGCGGAGCGCCAGCGCATCGGCGCCGCCTGGTGCAACGCCATCGCGCGGGTTGCGCCACCAACCGCAATCTCGCCGGCGCTTCTCGACTGGGCAGCGCAGCTCGGCGGCTACCTCAGCGACCTCCTCATCCTCGAAGACGCCATCGAAGACCGCGACCGCGATCTAGCGCGCAACCTGCCCAACCCGCTCCGCACCGAAGACGACCTCCTGCGAGGGCGGAGCCTACTTGCCTCCACCATGTTCGCTGCGGTAACCTGCCTCCGCAACGCGCCGGTAGCGCTCGACCCCGATGGTCTCAGCCTGCTCACCGCGCTGCTCACACAGACCGAGGAAGGGGACCAACCGTGACGACCGACGAAGCACTCAGCCTGCTGCGACTCAAGCGGGGCGCCTCCGAAGAGGAGATCAAGCGCGCCTTCCGGACCGAATCTCAGAAGTACCACCCCGACCTCTACGCCACGCAGGCGAGCCATGTGCAGGAGGTGATGCGCGAGAAGTTTCAGCAAATCGTGGCTGCCCGCGACCTGCTGGTGCGTGGGGGAACATCGTCCTCATCGTCGTCCTCGTCTTCGTCTTCGTCCTCTTCTGCATCCAGCAGTTCAAGCGGCGGCTATCGCTCCACGGGCGTGCCGCCCGACATCAACGCTACCGTGGAGCGGGTGCAGACCCTTCGGCACCAGCGCCGGTTCGCCGACGCGCTCCGCGAGCTCGATGTCTTCATGGCCCGTCACAGCCTCGACAGAAACATCGACCTCCTCCGGCTGCGGGTACAGATTCTGGCAGACGCCAACATGGATGCGGAAGGGGTCGACACGCTCCTCCGCATCCGCGCCATCGACAGCTCCGTCGGTCGTAACCCCCACTTCCTCGAGGCACTCGCCACGGGCCAGGCCGCCTCACGGCAGTTCGACGCAGCGCTGCGCACCATCGGGGAGCTGGAAGCGGTGGCGGGCTACGGCATTCCTCTCTACCTGCAGATGAAGGCAGAAACCCTCATCATGGCGGGCCGCGTGAACGAGGGCGACCAGGTCGTGCAGCAGCTCGCCCGGGTGGACCCAAACAACCCACTCGTTCAGCAGCGCTCGAGATATCTCAAGGTGGGCAACAACTACGTCGGCAAGAAGGATGCGGTCGCCGGTGGCTGCGCCCTCTGCGCCATCCTCGAACTCATCTTCGACTGCCTCTAGCCCATGCTCGAAAGGCTGGGCTCGGCCGCCCTCTTCTTCTTCGCGCTGGTCGACCATGCCGGCATCCCCGCCTCCTGGCTCGGCGCCCTCTGGTTTGCATTGGAGCAGGGCCAGGCGCTCTGGCTCGCCATCCTCCTCGGCATATGCGGCGGTACCTGCGGCGACCTCTTCTGGTGGCAGATGGGACGCGTCGCAGCAGCCCGTCGCCCCACCAACGCATTTGAGCAGCAGGGCCTCCTTACGAAACTCACCGAGGCCGCCGCCCGTCTCGCCCCCGTGACCGCCTTCGACCTGCTCCTCTGCCGACTGTTTCCCGCCACAAATCAATTCGTGATGGCCGCAGCAGGCACCGGTGGTCGCCCTCTCCTATCCACAGCCGCCCTCTCGCTTGCGGGCAACGGGCTGCTGTTTTCCGCCTTCGGCCTCACCTTCGAATTCTGGCGCGCCAACAGCGAAAAGCTGGCACCGGTCGGCCTCCTCCTCGCGGTTGTCGGAGTTGTGCTGCTCTGGCGGCGGTGGCGAAGTGCGCCGCCTCGTTAGAACCTTCATCCGTCGGACACCTATGGCAACCCTCGCACGCAATCTTATCTCTCGCGGTTCTCTCATCTCCGCCGGCGCCCCCACCCGCATCGCGCAGGCCCTCCTCTTCCTCCTTGCCGGCTGCGCGGGATCGCCCGCCGCCGCCCAGTCCAACGCAGCACCAAACCTGCCTGCCTCACTCCGCCTGGGCGGTATCATCAAAACGGACAGTTAAGCTAAGGTAGGGCAGTCACCCTCCTGGAGACCCGTCATGACCGAACCGAATCCTCGCCAACCCCGCCGCAAGTT
>JABMMX010000019.1 GCA_013205435.1 Deltaproteobacteria bacterium | reverse complement strand
GGAGATGAACACGATGGCCAGCAGGACGGAGAGGGAGGCGAGACCGGGGCGGCCGAGGAGTCGATGGATGCGGTGGCAAAACCGGGACCTTTTTCTCGGACGGATCTTCCCCCCGGAACCGAACACTATTCTGGCCGCTAAATCTTTGATTCAGTTAGGGTTGTGGCTGGCCGTCGGCTCTTGTCCGCCTGACTACGTTTTACCTGGTAGGCAGGCTGACTTTGAGCGCATCCAGAATCTTGCGTTGGTGTTCGTCGGGTTTAGGCAAGCGCGTCACCGTCGTGTTTTCGTCGACATCATAGTGCAGAAGAGGCAGACGGCTCAACGCCGCCATCGCGTCGGAAACGGTCACCGCCTTCGGGTCCTGTGCCGTGGTTCCAAAAACAGCCGCCAATCTGCGCTCCAACTCGCGTTGCAGTTTCAGGGCAAGCAGGCAACAAAACACATGGCCGCGCGTGCGGCTCTCCTTGCGAACAAACAAGGGCCGGATCTCCAACAACCCGGTCTTCATCGTGCGAAAGTCCCGCTCCACTTTCTGCAATGCCATGTAGCTGGCGTGGACCTGTTCGGTGCTGAGCTGTACTTTGAGCACATCGGTCACAATGACATAGCAGCCAGCCAGTTCCATACCATCCAGCTCTGCCTGTGCATTGATCGTTTCGACGATGCGCCGCCCATCCAGGCTGAGCGTCACCAGCCCGGCCATCTTGTGTCGCTTCACCCACGCTTGCAGCGCCAGCAAACCCGCTTCCGGCTTGCGTCGAGCCGATTGCTCCACTAATTCATTGCGCCGTGAGATCTTGTCTCGTAACTTCGTCACCTTGTCGTCGAGCCGGTGCCGAATGCGCTTGGCCTCGTCAGGATTCTTGCGCAGGATATAGCGCACGCCGTCGGCCTCGGCCTCGCAGACTTCTTCGGCGAACAGCTCGAGTTGGAGCGTTTTCTTCGACAGCAAAAGACGGATCTGGGGATCGGTCAGCGCCGTGATGTAACGGTATCCCGCTTGATCCAGTTTCTGCTTGCCGACCTTCTTGACCATGCCGCGGTCGCCAACGAAGATCACCTCGGCGATGGAGAACTGCTGGGTGAGAATGTCGATCTGAGTGGCTACGGTGGAGGGATCGGAAGTGTTGCCGGCAAAGACGCGAACGGCCAGTGGTTCTCCCGCTGAATCCGCTAACAGGCCGATGACGATCTGCAACTTTCCGCGCTTGCCGTCGCGGTTGTAGCCGAACTGGCCGAGGGCGTTTTTCTCCCCTTCGAGGTAGGAACTGGTGACGTCGTAGAGGAACAGGGCAGGAGGCGTTCCGCAGCGGGCCAGATAGTTGGTCCAAAGCTTTGTCTCGATCTTTTCCTGTCGGGCGCAGAGATTATCGAGGGCATCGTAGAGTTCGTCTTCATCGAAGGCGGAGAGGCCTAGCACTTCGGCGACGGCGTGATCTTGCGCCCAGCGGACGGCGGAGAGGCGAGAGCCTTGATGAGCAACGCGAGCCAGGACCAGGAAGAAGGCGAGCTTGCCGAGCCGGGTGTGGCCGAGCGCGGCAGTGATTCCGAGATCGGAGGCGACTTGGTTGAGTGCGTGGAGAAGACCGAAGACGGGACCGCAGGTGGGTTCGGAAGCGGGGTCGCCATCGAGTTCGCCCCGCAGGAGACGTCGGAGGGCGGCGATGCGGGGAGCGGGCCAGGAGGAGATGTTGAGGAGGGTGCGATTTTTGACTTTGCCATCCTGGCGGAAGGACTCGCGAAGGAGGATGGCCGGAGGGGAGTTTCGGTTGGGGACCTCCGTTACGTACATGAGTTCAGTATAAGCATAATACTCAATGCTGTAAAGCGTATCAAGAACACTTACATGACTACATAAGACAGGGCGAAAAGAGGTAAATCGTTGAGGCGCAATCACTTCCGGTCAAAACGGGCAGGAAGATCCGTCGGAATTGCGTCGGAGATGATTCGGCGGATTTTGGTGGATCACGCCCGAGCGACCCGGGCGGCCAAGCGCGGGAGCGGGGCGGTGGCGCTATCGCTGGATGAGGCGCTGGGGGTGGCGGAGAAGAAAAACCTCGAAATGATCACGCTCGACGACGCGTTGCGGAGATTGGCGAGATGCGATTTCCACGGGGCTGACGATTGAGGAGAGTGCCGAGGCGTTGGGAATTTCGCCAGCGACAGTAAAGCGGGATTGGGTGACGGCTAAGGCGTGGCGGTTCCGCAAGATGTCGAGGCAGCCATGATCACGTCTCCGGTGCCATGGGAG
>JABMMX010000199.1 GCA_013205435.1 Deltaproteobacteria bacterium | reverse complement strand
GTTCCAGGTGCGGGTGTCAGGTGTGTCGGCGGCCTGCATCACGCCCTGGGTGATGAGGCTGAGGACGAAGAAGGCGGTCGCGGTGCTGCTGTTCTTGCCGCCCGCGGCGTCGCCGACGGCCTGCACGGCTTCGCGGGCGATGATGCGGGTGATGGCGCGGGTGAGAGCTGCCCAGGCGATGGCCGACTCTTCAGACTTCCACTGCGCGAGGGCAAAGTCGGCGAGGTCGGCGATCTCGGTGGCCTCTGCCCGGAATCCGCCTGCGGATGCGGCGAAACGGGAGGTGCTGGCAGGGTAGCGAACGAGCACAGGGTAGTTGACCCAGGTGAGGAGGTTCTCTGCGGAGGCCTTTGCCATGCGCTCCTGCTGCTCCTGTGAGAGTTGGTAGCGGCTGTCACGGCCAACGGCGTCAAAGACGACGCCGATGGGGTAGCGCTCTGCGCGGCGGTAGGGGGCGAGGCCGGAGAAGACGACGGCGAGAACCAGCCCCTTTCCGTCGTTGGGCTCGTCCTCCTCTGCGCCTGCAGGCATGAGCCCCGACTCGGCGATGAGCTTTTCACCCGTGGGGTCGCCGCCCGCTGCGAAGGCGAGGCCGGCGAGGAGGCTGGCTGCCTGGATGGCGGGGTGGCCGGCGAGGTCGGTGCCGTTGAAGTAGTCGATGAGGATGGTGAGGCGCCGGGCCTCGACGAGCGCGCCCGGAAGGTCGTTCGCGGAGAGATAGGAGAGCATGGCCGAGGCGTTGACCATGAGCTTTTCGTAGACGGGCAGTTTGTAGATGCCTGCGTCGTCGGAGAAGAGGTACTCGGCTGCGGAGCCTGCGCCGTCGGGCGTGAGGTCGAGGAGCTCGAGCATGGGGTCGGCGTCTGTGAAGTCGGCGATTGCCGCTTCGTGGTGGCCGAGTGCCTGGCGGACGCTGGCCCGTTCGAGCAGGAGCAGCGGCATGTCTTCGTTGGGTGCCGCGGCGACTTGGCCGGAGCCATCGAGAAGGGTCGAGAGCTTCGCTTCAGCGGCGGTGAGGTCGCTCGCGGCGATGGAGCGGCGCACATCGTCGAGCCGGCCAGAGTAGCCGGCAGAGCAGCCCGACAGCAGCCCCACGACCAGCAGGAGCAGGCCGAGGTGAGCCGTCACGAGCGACCGCGCAGGGGCGCGGTACTCTCTCGGGGCCGCAGCAGCGGCGTGGCGTCGAAGCATCGTCGGCTCCCGATTACTGCTGGATGAGGGCCTTGGTGATGGCTGCCTCGTTCTGCCAGACGATGGCACCGGTGGCGACGTCGAGGGCCTGCATGAACATGAAGTACTGCACGCGGCGGGCGTCGGCGGTGCGCTCAGCGTTATCGACGACGCGACCGGTGACGAAGTAGGCGACGCCGAGCTGGCGGCCCATGGTAACCGCGCGGGCCTGGTCGAACTCTTTGCCCTGCTGGGTGCGGAGCTCGGCGAGGAGCTTGTCGCGGAGTGCAGCCGAGACGACGGTGAACTTGCCCGAGTTGACGAGCTGGGTCTCGACCATGCCGAGCAGTGCCTGAAGCTGGGGCTCGATGTGCTCCGAGGTCCAGTTTTCCATGGTCATGATGGCGGCCGTCGGGGGCTGGCCATTCTCTTCGCGGAGGTTGTTGTAGAAGCGGGACTGGACGAAGGAGTCCATGTTCTCACGAAGCGCCTGCTCGAGGTCGCGGCGGTCGAGCTTGGTGCTCATGGCCGGGTCGTCGAGGCCCTGCACGTCGGAGCCGCGGACGAAGACGGGCTGCGGGTGGTGGCAGGCGGCGAGGGAGAGGAGGCAGAACGCGAAGGTGGCGAGGTGACGCATGAAACAGCTCCAAGTCGGCGTGGAAGAGTCGGGATTGCGGCGACCATAGCGGTAAAGGCCACGGGACGCACCCTTTGGTGACGGCGCTGGCAGCGGATTGTTCACTGGCTCTTCGACGGGCTTCTTTGACCGTCGGAGGCGGCCCGATTAGCCGCTCATCAGATGACAACCCATTGGACGGAGCGAGCGATGCGGGCACTGAGAAACTGGCCGGGAGTGGGCATCGTTCTGCTGCTGCAGGCCTGCGCGGTTGACGGGGCCGAGGTTGACGGCGCGGGCAGCGGCGACGCGGGTCTGGAGGGCTCGTCGGATGGCAGCGGCTCGGGCGCTGGCGGCGAAGCAGGCTTTGCGCAGGCCCGCTTTGAGCCGGAGGGCTCCGGTTTCTTTCGCATGCCGTGGCCGAGCGATGCCCGGCTGCGGGACGACGGCACGGTGGAGTTGGGGGACTTTCCACGCGCGAAGGCAGGTGTTCTGTCGACCTACCGGCGTGCCATCGAGGGGGTGGTGCATGGCTTCTCGACGATGCCGGTTCTCTATCTTCCGCTGACGGCCGGTTTGGATGGCGCGACGTTGCCGTCGGCGCAGGAGACGATGTCGGCTGGGTCGCCGCTGCGGCTGATGCGGCTCGACGCGGCTGGTTGTGGTCCGGCGGTACCGCTCGAGAGCCAGATCTCGGTGCGGGATGACCTCTTCTTGCCGCTTCACACGGTTCAGGCCGCGCCGGTTCCGGGCTTCGCGCTGGAGCCTGCGACAACCTATGGCGCCTGGGTGCTCCGCGACTGGGGCGGCGGTCGCCACCTGGATGCGGCTCCTGCGTTTACAGAGGCGATGGAGGGAGGCGGCGCGGCTGCGGCCTCGCTGTCGCGGCTCGCGCCCTGCCTTGCGACGCAGGGGCTGCGTGCTGGAGATCTCGCGGTTGCGACGGTCTTCACCACGGCCGATCCCGTGACGGAAACGCGCGCGCTGTTTGCGGCGGTGACCGATCCCGCGCAGACCGCGGAGCCCGAGGTAACAGCCTTTGCACGGTCGGATGCCGAGAGCCGGCCTACCTACGAGGTCTGGCTGGGCAACTACCAGACGCCGATCTTCATGGAGGGGCAGACGCCCTTCACGGCTGCGGGCGGCGCGATCTCGTTCGGCGAGGATGGTCGACCGGCGGTGGTTCGCTACGAGTCGGTGCCCTTCTCCATCATGTATCCGGCGGGGCAGCCGGGGCCCTTCCCGGTGCTTGTCTGGATTGATGGGACGGGGGCAGACCAGCTCTCGCACCTGCGCTCCAAGCCGGCGCAACGGGCGATCGAGCGGGGCTTTGCAGTGGCGAACTTTCAGCCCCAGTTTCATGCGGGGCGAGGCGGGCCGTCGGCCGACGAGGTCTTCAGCACCTTCAACTACACGAACCCGACAGCGGGCCGGAATGTGTTCCGGCAGCAGGTCGCAGACACGAGCTACTTCGTTCGGCTGCTGGAGCAGGCGTCGACGCGGCTCGCGGGGATTCCTGAGCTCGACCTACGTCGGATGGTCTACGGCGGACAGTCGCAGGGGGCGGATGTGGGTGCGCTGGTTGCGGGCATCGATCCGCGCTTTGTGGCCTATGGGTTCAACGGCGTGGGCTCCTATCTCTCGATGACGATTGTGGAGCGAACCGACCCGGTGGACATCGCGGAGCTGATCCAGGGGCTCGTCGGAACGCAGTCGGAGCTCGACCGCTTTCACCCCATTGTGCAGCTGGCGCAGCTCGGCGCAGACGTGGTGGACCCGCACAACTATGCGCGGTGGTGGCGCGGCTGGCAGGCTCATCCTGCGGGCACGAGCGTCTACATGACCAACGGCTTCAACGATAACACGACGCCTTGGGTGTCGATGAATGCGCTGCTGATTGCGGGCGACGGCATTCCGATTTCGCCGGCCGGTTGGGACTTCGATCCGTCGCGGGTCTGGCAAACGCTGGAGGGCTCGCTGCCGATGAGCGGAGAGCGGCTCGGCCAGGATGGCACGCCGCAGACCATCGCCATGTACATGGACGGTGCGACCGGCCACTTCACCATCTACGAGAAGGCGCCGGTGATGGCCTCGATGGCCGACTTCTGGCTGTCGGCGCTGAGCGGCACGCCGACGATTCCCGACTTCTAGGGGCGGACGGCAGCGCGGCGGAGGCGGTCGTTGATGGCTCGTCCGAGGCCGCTGTCGTCGCAGGTCAGGATGCGGAGCTCCGAGGCGCCCGAGGCGTCGGCTTCGCGGAGCGCGGCGAAGAGGACTGCGGCCGCCTGCGTGAGGCTGCCGGTGGGTGAGAGCGCCCGCGCCGAGAGGTTGCCCCTGTGTTGGGCATCGGGAACTGGGCCGGTAACGACGATGAGCGCGGCGGTCGCAGCGGGCTCGGGGAGTTGGTCTGAGCGGTCGAAGAGGCGGAGCGGGGTGCGGGTCGCGTAGTGGCGAGCGAGTTGGCCAGGCGCGAGCGGTCGTTCAAGGACGCGGGCACCTTCGCCGACATCGCCGCAGAGCGCAGCGATCTGCTCTCGGGTGATGGCGCCGTGGCGGAGGATGATGGGCCGGTCGCCATCGAAGGCGACCACGGTGCTCTCGAGGCCATGGGCGCAGGGACCGCCGTCGATAAGGGCATCGATGCGGCCGTCGAGGCCGTCGAGGACATGCGCCGCAGAGGTGGGTGAGACGAAGCCGAAGAGGTTGGCGCTGGGCGCGGCGAGCGGGATTCCGACACGCTCGAGGAGCTGTCGCGCGACGGGGTGGGCCGGGACGCGGAGTCCAACCGTCGGGAGCTCTGCAGCGACGATGTCGGGTATGGTTGCGGCGCGCGGCAGTACCAGTGTGAGCGGCCCCGGCCAGAAGGTGGCAGCGAGGAGGCGGGCGGCTGCGGGCACCGAGGTTGCGAGCGCAAAGGCCTTGTCTGCGGAGGGCAGGTGGACGATGAGCGGGTCGAAAGAGGGGCGCCGCTTGGCCTCGAAGATGCGCGCGACGGCGACAGAATCGAGGGCGTTTGCAGCGAGCCCGTAGACGGTCTCGGTGGGCATGGCGACGAGCCCTCCGCTGTGCAGAATGGCGGCGGCTTCGTCGAGGCCCTGTTGGTCGGGTCCGAGGCGGCGTGTCATGGGCGCGGCTCCTGTTCGGAGTTCGCTTCGACGCGGCGCGAGATGGCGAGCGTCATGGGCTGCAGCACGGGGAGCAGGCCGATGCGCTGGAGCTTCTGGTAGGTGGGCATGAGCAGGGCGGCAGCGAGCGCCTCCTGCTGTGCATCGATGGCCAGGAGCGCGAGCTCGCCCGTAAGGCGGACGAAGCGGTGGTGGTCGATGCGCTGTTCGGCGTCTTCGTGGAGTGCTGAGGCAGCGAGCTGCGATGCAAGCGTCCAGTTGTCTTCGCGTGCCGCCAGAAGCGCCTGCTCTGCGCGCTCGATCGCAGCGGCGGAGCGGTTTCCTATGGCAGCGAAGGCGGCTTCGGCGTTGGCGTGGAGCAGGAATGCCTCTGCCGGGTTGTTGCGTGCCGCTGCCAGGTGGGCTTGGAGCGCCATAACCTCGGCGGCGGCCTGCCGGCTCCCTGTGGCAGCGAAGGCCTCGGCAGCCGCGCTGAGAAGTGCTTCGGCGCGATGCAGCTCTCCGAGCTCGATCTCTCGTTCGGCGAGCAGGGTCTGGGCGGTGGCGACGGCGACGGGGTCTGCTGCGTCGCGGGCCCTTCGCTCTGCTTCGCTGGCGGCGGCCTCGACCTCGTCCCAGTCGTCGGCGAGGCGGGCAGCGCGGGCTGCCTCGAGGAGCACGCGTGGGAGGAGGTGGTCGAACTGCTGCGCCTGTACGATGGCCTGCGCGAGCCAGTCGCGGGAGGCATCAAGCCGCGACTCGTGGAGTTCGAGCCCACCGAGCGCGAGCAGGATGTGGATGCGCCCCTCTTCGTCGCCGGCCCGCTCGGCAGAGGCCAGACAGAGTTCGAGGAGGGTCCGTGCCTCACGCGGGGAGGAGGACTGAAGCGCCGAGGTGGCAAGGGTGCGGAGCGCGCGTCGCTGCAGCTCGGTGCCGTCGCCGGCCTGCGGGATCAGGCTCCGGCCGAGCTCGCGCGCAGCGGCATGTTCACCGGTTTGCACGAGGCTTTCGAGCAGCAGTGCGTTGGCCGCGACGCGCCAGCCTTCGGCCTCGGCGGTGTCGGAGGCATCGATGGCATCGATGGCATCGAGCGCCTGCTCCGTAAGGGTTCGTACGCGAGCAAAGTTTCGGGCGCGTGCTTGGTGACGGGCCGCAAGGAGGAGCTGGCGGACGGCAGCCTCGTGTTGTCCGGCGGCGAGCAGGTGGATCGCGAGCTCGGCGGCGCGCACGGGCTGGTCTGCACCGAAGTGTTCGAGTTTGGCGCGCGCTGCTCTTGCGTGGAGCGCACGCAGCTGAGGCTCGGCGCGCTGAAGGAAGAGTGTTGCAAGGGCGCGTGAGTCGAAGCGAAAGAGGTCTGGCTCAGGCTCCTGAAGGAGCTGGCAATCGAGTAGCTCACCGAGTGCCTCAGCGAGCGACAGGGCATCGGCTTGCCGCGCGTCACGCTCGGCGCGGTGGTCGACCACGAGGAGGTCGAAGGGGAGCGGTTCACCGAAGACGGAGATGAGCTCTGCAAGGGCGAGCGACTCGGGCGAGAGTCTGCCGCGCTGCTCGAGGCGTGCGATCCGATCGCGGAGCAGCAGTGTGAGCTCGTCGGGGAGATTCGAGGTCGGCTCGGCCGAGCCGCTGCGGTCGAGCTGGTGCAGGATCAGCGAGGCAATGATCCGTGGGTTGCCTTCGCCTCGCAGCGCAACGGTCTGCGCGAAGGCGGCCTGACCTGGGAGCGAGGCCTGGGCCCAACGTCGCGTCTCATCTTCGGTAAGGGGACGGAGCCGGACAAGGTCGAGGAGACCGCGTGAGGAGAAGGCCTGTAGAGCGGGGAGCCAGCTCTCACCCTCCGGCATCCGCTCGTGGTCGAGCGTGGCAAGGAAGAACCAGGGGGCGCCCTCGCGATGTTCGCGCAGGAGGTAGCTGAGGAGGCGCGGGAGGTAGCCGTCGCGCAGGTGGAGATCGTCGATGGCGAGGCAGACCGGGCGATGGACCGCAGCCTTCCGGAGCACCCAGGCGACGATGCGGAACTCCTCCGCCTCGTCCCATGCAGTATCGTTCTCGGTCTCTCCGGCTCCGTCCAAGAGGCGGAGGAGCTGGTTGGCGTTCCAGGCGTGGCGGTCGCGTTCGGGGAAGAGATCACAGAGGTGGTCGAGCCAGTCCGACCGCTGCGTAGTCTGCAGACCGAGCGCGGTCGTGAGCGCGGCGACGAGGGCGGCACGGCCGGAGGTCTCGTGCTGCTCGGAGGCGAGGCTCCAGACCTGCATAGCGCCGCTCTGTTCGAGCGCCTCACGGGCCGCGCGCAACAGGCTGCTCTTGCCCATGCCCGCTTCGCCGAGGAGGAGCCCTGCTGCGCCGCGCTGTTTGCGGCAGGCGGCAGCGGCCAGCGTCTTGATGCGTGCGAGCTCGCCGAGGCGTCCGACGAGAGGTGTTTCACGCAGGGCGAAGACGCTCCGCGTAGGCTCCGACGGCATGAGCGGGAGCGCCTCCTGCGGCTCCTGCCAAGCGCGTGCGAAGATGGCAGCGATGGGGGCGGGGAGTGGGGGCGACGCGAGGGGAACCGCGAGGGTGAGCACGGGCGCCGCCTGCTCGTCGTCGGACGGTGCAGCGGGTGCGCTCTCTGCGAGCGTTCCGAAGTGGCTCACCTGGAGCGTAAAGTGAATCTCCTCTTCCTGCTCTTCGCTCACCGGCGCAGCGGCGCGCGTCGGTGCCGGCGGCAGCGGAGCCGGTGGCGGCAGCTCGGGCGCAACGACCGGCTCGGCCTTGCCGACGATGGTGCATTGCGCGAGCACTGCCGAGACATCGGCGGCATACATGAAGCGGTCTGTGGGGCGCTTCTGCAGGAGCCGCTCGATGGTCACCTTGAGCGGTCCTGCGACTGCGAGGCCGGGGCGGATGGCGAGCACAGGCGGCTGCGCATGAATCTGGGCAAGGAGCGTGGCTGCGACCGAGCGCTCGCGGAAGGGGAGATAGCCGGCGAGCATCTCGTGGAGCATGATGCCGAGCGCGTAGAGGTCCGAAGCGGGCGTAACGGCCGCGGCCCGTCGTGCCTGTTCGGGGCTCATGTAGGCGGGTGTGCCGACGAAGCCGGCCTCTTCCTCGGCCTCCGAAGCCAGCGCGCCGTGGCGGAGGTGGGCGACGCCGAAGTCCATGAGCTTGATGCTGGGCACCTCGCCCTCGGCACCGAAGATCAGGATGTTCTCGGGCTTGAGATCGCGGTGGATGACACCGCGCGCGTGGGCGTAGGCGAGCGCATCGAGGATCTGGAAGCAGACGGGCAGGAGATGCTCGCCTGGCGGTGGAGACTTGCGCCAACTGGAGAGCTGCTGCCCCGGGACAAGTTCCATGACGAGGAAGTTGAGCCCATCGGCCCGCCCGAAGTCCCAGAGCTGCGCGATGTTGGGATGGTCGAGCCGAGCGGCCGCGCGTGCTTCGCGGAGGAAGCGCCGCTGGGTCTCCTCTTCGCTGGTCACCGCCTCCCGGATGACCTTCACGGCAACCTCGGTGCCGCCCGGCGCGCTGCCGCGATAGACGACGCCCATGCCGCCCGCGCCGAGGCGTTCGGTGAGTTCGTATGCGCCGAGCTGGGCAGGCAATTGGAGGTAGGCGGAGGTGTAGGAGCTGCTCAAGTCGGGCTCACACGGTATGCAGGTGAGGCCCGATAGATTCGTGATCTCGCCGGGGCAACAATCGGCTGACTCCGCGCCTCAGCCGCGCCGGCCGAGGAAGGGGAGGCGGAACTTCACGAAGCCGCTGTCGAAGAGCGCGAGCAGGGCGGTGAAGGCTGCCGGAATGGCCAAGGTGGCGGTGGTGAGGTGCGCCACCGCACGGGTCGCATTGACCGCGACCTGAAACGAGGTACAAAGCCAACGCTGTTGAGTGACGAGCGGGCGAGTCGACCGCCGCGCAGCCGGGGC
>JABMMX010000002.1 GCA_013205435.1 Deltaproteobacteria bacterium | reverse complement strand
GGCTTATCCGCTTCGTTGCGGAGCACTCCCGCATCCCCGTCATCAAGCACTACAAGGGCGTCTGCCACCTCTTTCTCGACGCCTCGGCGCCGCTCGAGATGGCCATCGCGATTGCACTTAACGGCAAGACCTCGCGACCGAGCGTCTGCAACGCCACCGAGACGCTCCTGGTGCACGCCGGTGCCGCCGGACGACTCCTGCCCGCGCTAGCAACTGCGCTGGCTGCAAAGGGGGTCACACTCCACTGCTGCGAGCGCTCCCTGCCCCTCGTCGCGGGACTGGCGAATGCCCTGCCCGCGACCGACGAAGACTGGGCTGCCGAGTATCTCACGCTTGACCTCGCTATCCGCGTTATCGACGACCTGAACGGTGCGCTCGACCACATCGCCAGGTGGGGCTCAGACCACACCGAAGCCATCGTGACCGCCGATCAGGCGTCCGCCGACCGCTTCAAGCACGAGGTCCGCAGCAGCTGCGTCATGGTCAACGCCTCCACACGCTTCAACGATGGCGGCGAGCTCGGACTCGGCGCCGAGATTGGCATCTCTACCACCCGGCTACACGCTTACGGCCCAATGGGGGCCCGCGAGCTTACTACCCTTCGCTTTGTTGTCGAAGGGGAAGGACAGATTCGATGACGACGAAGAAAGAAGAGACCTCCCCGCGCGACCGCTCCAAGGCCCGCATCATCGAGCCCAACGAGTCGCCCTCGACCTATGACGGGTCGCTTCTGGCGCTGGCCGTTGCCGAGGCCGCCTGGGACATGAAGGCCCGCAACGTCCGTGTCCTCGATGTGCGCGGCATGACCTCCTACACCGACTTCCTGGTCGTCTGTCACGGCACCAGCGAGCGGCATGCGACCTCCATCGCGGAGCATGTCGTCGACGAGCTCCGTCCGCTCAAGTACCGCCCCATCGGCATCGAAGGTGTCGCGGTTGGCGACTGGGTGCTCGTGGACTTCGGCGACGTCATTCTCCACTCCTTCTGCGACCAGCACCGCCTCGAGATCCCCATCGAGAGCATCTTCTCCGATGCGCCTCGCATGCCGCTTGAGCCGCCGCCGGATTCTGAGGATCCCGACTTCGGAAAGCGGCGCGCGTGAAGCTGACTGTCGCAGCGGTGGGCCGTCTGCGGCCGGCACTGTTTGCGCCGGCAGCCGAAGAGTATCTGGGCCGCATCAAGCGCTACGCGACCACCCAGGTGGTGGAGATCCGCGAGGTGCATGAGCGCTCCATGGTCGAGGCGCAGCCGCTGGAGTCCAAGGCGCTGCTCGAGGCCACGAAGAGCTGCAACTTCCGCATCGCGCTCGACAGCCGCGGCGAGATGGTGGACTCGGTCGCGCTCGCGCGGAAGCTCGAGAAGGCGATGCAGTTCGGCCCCGACCACTGGGGCCTCATGCTCGGTGGCTCGCACGGCCACGACGCCGCGCTGCTGCAGGCCTGCGACTGGCGCTGGTCGCTTGGCCCCATGACCCTGCCGCACGAGCTGGCGCGGGTCGTCGTCTTCGAGCAGATCTATCGCGGCTTCAGCATCGTTCGCGGCGAGCCCTACCACAAATAGCGCGACCGCCGGCAACACGGAGCCCTCGGGTGACGACAAGAGGAACAACACCCCTCTTTCGCCCCGGGACAACCATGCTCTACGCGCTCCTCGACCTCCTTGTTCCGCAACGCTGCCCCATCTGCAGCGGGCCGCTCGACACCGACGCTGCCGGCCTCTGCGACCGTTGTGCCGCTCTGATGCTGCCCGTCCGCCTGCCCACCGAGCCACCGCTCGCCGCCCGAGAGGCCGCGGCCTGGTTCCAAGGTCCGCTCCGCCACGCCATCCACGGCCTCAAGTTCCAGAACGAGCCCTGGCGCGGCAGAGCGCTCGGCTTCGCTGCCGCCACGCTCGCACCGCCGGCCGCGGCCTTCGACCTCATCGTGCCTGTGCCGCTCTCGCGCGAGCGGTTGCGCGAGCGTGGCTACAACCAGGCCCTGCTCATCGCCCGCGGGGTGAGCCGCGCATTGGCAACGCCCATGCGGCAGACCAGCCTAGCGCGCCACCTGCACGGCGAGGCGCAGAGTTCCAAGGGGCGCGACGCGCGGCGTGATATCCTCGGCGCCTACGCGGCCCGCTCTGTCGCAGGGCGGCGTGTGCTGCTGGTCGACGACGTCACCACGACCGGCGCGACGGCCCTCGCCTGTGCAGCCGCGCTCCTGGAGAGCGGCGCGCAGAGCGTCGCCTCCTGGTCGGTTGCCGCCGCACCCTGAAACCCTTTGCGGCTTGACGGCCGATCTCCGCAGTTGGTAGCCTCGCCCGACTGCGGAATCGCCCGCCCTGTCTCACGAAGGTTGCTCCATGCGTACGTCCACGGCTTGCGGTTTGGTGGTGCTCGCGTCGCTCGTTCCGACGCTCGCTCATGCCGCAGAAATGACCGATGTTGCGGACGCCTTCGACACGGCGCACAACAACCCCATCGACTTCCGCTTTGAGCCCTCCTTTCGCTCGGAGAGCAGTTCGGGTGTCATCTCGCGCGAGAACGTCTGCGAGGGAAAGGATTGCGCGGCGACCGTCTTCAACCGGGAGCTCGAGTTCGCCCGGAGCATGAGCATCCTCGACACCACGCTCAAGCTGGGCGTCGGCATGAACTTCGAGCTCCACGGCCGGCTCCCGGTCGTCTTCGGCGACCGGACCAACCTGAAGTTCGCAAAGGACGTCAACGGCGGCAACTCCCGCGTCGACCCTTCTGAGGGGCGCATCACAGCAGACCTCAACCCAGCGTCTGATCTCATTACCTTCGGCGATCCCGACGGCGGTCCCGACGGCAAGCCTGACAGCCCCGACTTCTTCAGCTCCTACCAGTTCTTCGACGTGGAGACGCAGGGCGATGGCATCAAGCGGAGCGGCACGGGCGACCCGACCATCGGCTTTGCCTGGTCGCCGCTCGAGAGCACCGAGGAGGAGCCCTGGGGCACGCTGGTCTTCGGCTTCGACTACACGCTGCCGATGGCCGAGATTCGCACCGCCGCCAACGACGCGGTTGGCCGTGGCGTGCACAACTTCGCCTTCTTGCTCGCCTCAAGCCGCCCCGTTGGCGCCATTGAGCCCTTCTTCACCTTCCAGTTCGACCTGCCGCTACCGGCGACCAACTCGCCCTACCGCGACATCTCCTCCGACCAGAGCCTCGTCGGCCCCGGCCCCAAGTTCGAGACCACGCTGGGCACCGAAGTGACCATGTTCAAAGATGCAGCCAGCAAGCAGAGCTACACGCTCGGGCTCGGCATGCGCTACGGCTACCAGTTCGCCGGACGCGACTGGACGCCCCTCTCCGACGCCTTCGCCAACAGCGGCTGTAACGACCTGACGCCCCTCGAGGCCGGCATGGTCGACCCCGCTGACGCCACCGCCGGCCCGGACGGCAATGCCTACAACCCCGACGCCGACCTAGATCCCGACCTGGCTCAGTGCGGTTGGGTGGTTCAAGCGCCCGGCAACGCTGTCGGCCTCGACAACCCCGCAGCAGCGACGGGCGATACCAAGTTTGCCTACGACGGACTCAGCGACGTGGAGGGCTTCGGCCTGGTCGGCGGCAACATCGCGCTCAACCTCCAGTTCTCCGCGTGGGCCGAGCTCCGCATCAAGAGCGATGTGGTCTACGAGACCTCGCACTTCCTCACCAACGCCAACTCGGGCAAGAGCTCGGGCGACGACGACTCGGTCGAACTCGATCCCGCAAAGGGCCAGCGGAACCCGTTCTACAACACCGCCATCGACGCCCAGGGCAGCCGCTTCCGTTCGGATGGCGTGCTCCGCGTCAACTGGGCCGCGACCTTCGCCATCCTACTCTGAAGACTTGAGCCTGGCCCGAGCACGGTCGTAGACCTCGGTGCTCTTGAGGCCGAGCCGCTTCGACAGCAGCTTGGCGATCGCCTTTGTGCGGAGTCCCTCCTCGGCGAGCGCGTCGATCCAGCCATCCACCTCGGCGTCTGGCGGCGGTCCGGCAGGCGGCGGGGGCGAGATGCCCAGCACAAACTCGCCACGCGGCTCCGAGAGGGCGAGGTGTGCGGCGACCTCTGCCGCGGTGCCGCGGATGAACTCCTCGAATTGCTTGGTCAGCTCCCGCCCTGCGACCACGCGAGCGCGTGGAGCCTGACGGGCAATCTCCGCCACAAGCGCCGCGACCCGGTGGGGGCTCTCGAAGCAGACAGAGGTGCCGGAAGCCGTGAGCCATGAGGCAACGGCCGTGCTCCGCTCCCCTTCGGCCCGAGGCGCAAAGCCCACGAAGGTCCACCGGTCTGCAGGCAACCCTGCCGCGCTTAGGAAGGCCAGCACTGCGCTGGCGCCCGGCACGGGGACGACCGACACGCCCGCCTCGGCGGCAGCCCGCACGAGCACAAAGCCGGGGTCGGAGATGAGCGGAGTGCCAGCGTCAGTAACGAGCGCCATCTCCTCGCCCTCTCGAAGCCTCCGCACCACCTCGTCCACCTTCTGGCGCTCGTTGTGGTCGTGGAAGGAGGCGACGGGCGTCTCGATACCATGACGCACAAGAAGCTGCCGCGTGTGGCGGGTGTCCTCGGCGAGAATGAGAGAGACATCGCGCAGCAGGCGAAGGGCCCGCAGCGTGATGTCCTCCATGTTCCCGATGGGCGTGGCGACGATGTAGAGCGCCACAGGAGCCTTAGGGGCGGGCACCGGCGGGAAGCGCCAAGCCTAGCTCCGAGCGGAGCTGGAAGTAGTGCTCCGAGACGGCAAACAGGGTCAGGTCGCGCACCCGGTCCTGAGCGGAGCAACGGCCAACCTGGTTGAGCCCCTTCGAGACCTGCTCGATGGCGCTGCGAAGGTCGCCGGAGACAACCAAGGCGGCACGGGCCGCCGTAAGGTCGGCGTGACGGAGCCAGGCAGAGAGGTCGGGATTGCGACCTGCATCGAGCAGGGCCTTGACCCGTGTCTCAATCTCGCCGCGGTGGGGCGGCTGGAGGTCCTGCATGGCGTGCGCAAGCTCCTGCACGCGCTCCACCGGCGCATCGGCAGGCATCTGCTCCGTCACGACCGCAACGGCCGCGTAGAAGTAGGGCTTGATGGCGTCGCTCTTGGGGGCGACCGAGGCCAGGTAGAACTCGGGCCGCATCAGCGTCGCAGCCCGTGCGGTGGCAAAGGCCAGCTCGCGCGGCTGCTTGCCGGAGAGCATCTCCTTGCCCACCAGGACGGCAGCAGGGTGGAGGTTGGCGTTGGAGACGCCGGCAGCTCCATCCTTCGCGAAGGCGAGCAGCGCGCCGCTATCGACGGCGGTGGCCGCCTGCGCGAGCGCCGTGGAGAAGAGCGACTTGTCGGACAGGTCGAGCCGGTCCTTCTTCTTGAGGCCGAGCGTCTTGAGGTCGCTCGAGAAGGTGTCACGGATGGAGACCGAGACCGCCGCGAAGAGGTTGGAGAGCACGACGTCGGTGTCGGCGTGGTAGATGAGCCGCCACTGCTCTGCACTGATGGGCTTGGAAACGGCCTTGGGCGCCGCGTTCAGGTGCTTCTGGTAGAAGGCCTCCTGCTCACGGGTGGCCTGGCCGAGCAGCGCCAACGCGCCGGCGACACACCAGGCCTTGTCCACCTCGTTCTCGCGGAGGTAGAGTTCGTAGAGGGTCTGGTAGCTCTCCACCCGGTTGGGCTCGTTCTCGATGAGGCGGTGGTGCTGCGCGATGACCGCCTTGCCCGACGCGCCGGAGCGGGCGTAGAGGTCGGCGAGGATCTCGTGCAGCGTCTGGTCGTCGGGCGCGAGACCCGAGGCCAGCTGGAAGGAGGCGATGGCCTCCTCGTACATGCCGAGGCGGGAGCGGTAGACCTCGCCCAGGTTGCGGTAGAGGAGGAGCTGAAGCGCCCTGCCCTCTCCCGAGCTGTCGCTCCCGACCCGCTCGATCATCTTGCGGTAGTTCTTCTGCAGCGCGGTCCAATCCTTGGCCTCGGTCAGTAGCTGGTCGATAGCCTCGAAGGCCTCCAGCAGGCCGGCATCCTCGCCGAGCGCCTGGTTGAAGAAGACGACCGCCTCTGCGGCGTTCTCGAGCTGGTCGCGGAACATGGTGCCGATGGAGAAGAGCAGGCGGGCCTTGCGGCCGGCATCGGTCTCCTGCGCCGCCAGCACGCCCAGCGTCTCGGTCGCCCGCTGCCAGTTCTCCGACTCTGCGTAGATCTGGAGGAGCTTGTTGAGCACCAGGCGGGAGTTGGGCTCCAGTTCGAGCGCCTGACGGAGGTACTTGTCGGCCTCGTCAATGTTGGAGGCCGCCTCGTATGACTCGCCGATCTGCACGAGCAGCTTGAAGCGCTCGGCCGCCGGCACCACCGCGAGGAGCCGCGTCCGGGCATCGAGTGCGCCAGACTCATCGTTGGAGGCGATGCAGCACTGCAACAGGAGCTGCAGCGCATCGGCGCGGTTGGGCTCAGTCGCCAACACCTGCTCCGAGAGGTCGCGCGCGCCGTAGAGGTCGTCGACCGCCATGTAGCAGCGGGCGGCGGACATCATGACCTCGCTGCGCTGCGCAGCAGCCAGCGTTCCACCGGCCGTGCGAAGCACCTCCTGGTAGGCCTCCGCTGCATCGCGATTCTGGCCAACCTTTGCCGACACACGGGCGAGGCCCAGCAGCGTCTCGGGGTTGCTCCCCTCGAGCTGAATCGCCGCGTCGTAATGCTCGCGCGCCTCGTCGAACTGGAGCAGCGACTCCGCCACCCAGCCCGCGATCCGCTCGAGCGATGCGGCGGCCGCCGGCTCACGCTCCTCCTCCTGTCCAAGCAACAGCTTCACCAGCGGGCGGGCCCGCTCGGCGCGATCAAGTTTCACATAGATGGGCAGGAGCGGCTCAGCAGCCCGCGCCAGCGTCGGGTCCAGCTCGAGGGCGTCCTCGAGCCAGCGCTGTCCCTCGTCCTGCTGCCCGAGGTGGACCAAGTGGGTCCGACCGATCGCGGTCATCAGCACCGCACGGTCCATGACCTCGGTCGTCATCTCGAGGTGGGCGAGCTGCACGCTCACCGCCTCGTCCCAGCGACCAAGCGCCTCGAGTTCCGATGCCACGCCACGCAGAACAGCTGGGCGCGTGCCGTTGATGTCCCGCGCCAGGTTGAAGCGATCAAGCGCGTCGGCATGCAGGCCCAACTTCGCGCCGAGCAGCTCGCCGGCATGGAAGTGGAAGACCAGCTTGGCCTCGTCATCGGCCGTGACCGCAGCAGCCCGATCGAGCAGCTCCACCGACCGCTGCCAATTCTCCGTCTCTTCGTAGAGACCGGCCAGGCTCGCGAGCGCGCCAAGTTCGGTCCCACGCAGGTCAAGCGCCTGCTCCAGCGAAGCGATGGCGCGGGCCGTATCCTGCTGCTGCTCGACGAGAACCGCCGCAGCCTTGGTACGGGCCGAGACGCGCTCATCGAGCGAAGCCGCAGCGACGGCGCGACGGTCGTAAAGCGAGACCAGCTCCTCAAATCGCTCCTGCTCCGTGAAGATGCGCTCGAGCGAGGCAAAGGCCTCATCGTGACCAGCCTGCAAGGCAAGCACGGCTTCCAGCGACGAGATGGCCGAGAAGACGTCGTCTGCCGACTTCTCCTGGACCTGGGCCCGCGCGAGAAGAAGCTCCACCCGCTCGCCGGCACCGGTGAGCAGTGCCAGGCGACGCTCGGTCACCTCCAGCCAGCGGCCCCAGTCCTCGACCGACGCGAGCAGCGGCTCCACCGCAACCATCGCCGGCAGATCGTCTGCCTTTACCGAAAGGGCGTCGAAGTAGGCGTCGATTGCGCGCTCCACATCGTGGAGTTTGGTCGCCCAGATCTCCGCAACTTCCGAACGGCAGCGCACCATCTCTGCGGGCTCGGCGGCCACGTCGGCGCGACGCTCCAGCACCGCGACCAGCTCGCGCCAGTCGGGCATCGCTGCGAAGATCCGCTCCAGCGCGTCGTATGCCACCGCATCGCGGTCCTGCACATCGAGCGCCTGCTGGAAAGCCTTTGCCGCTGCGTCTAGATCGCGAAGCTTTTCCTCAGCGATGGAGCCGGCCCGCCGAAGCAGTCCACCCTGCGCAGCCGGGTCGTAGGAGACCTCCACCTTGCGCGTCAGGATGCCGCTCAGCGCCGACCAGTCCTCCGTCACCGTGTAGATGCGCTCGAGGGCGTCGAGGGCGAGCGTGTTCTCGCCGTCAATCGCCAGTGCCTGGTCGAAGAAGACCTCCGCCATCTCGGGACGGTTGAGCTTCTCCTCCTGGATGCGACCGGCGGCCAGCCGGAAGGGCAGCGTCGCCTCTTCCGAATCGTCGGCCGCAACCCGACCAATGAGGGTCCGGTAGAGGTCGATGAGCGCCGCATGCTCGCCGGCGAGGTCGGCCAACCGCTCGAGCTCGAGACGGAGCTCCTCTTCGGTCGGCGCCAGGTCGAGCGCCTTGGCAACGACCGTGAAGGCCATCGCAGGGTTGCTGAGCCTCTGCTCGAAGACCGGCACCGCGCGAAGCAGCATCGTCTTCCGCTCCCAGAGATCCTCGGTGTAGGTTGCACGGTCGACGATCAGGCTGCCAAGGGCGGCCCAGTTTTCCGTCGACTCGTAGAGGGCCTCGAGCGCCGCACAGGCGTCGGCATCTGTGATGTCGAGGTCGGCAATCCGCTCGAGAGCAGCGACCGCCTTCTCCTGGTTACGCACCTCATTCGACCAGATGCCGGCGATGCGATGCAGAATCTCGATCCGGTCGGTGTCGGTCGTAAGGAGCGCCACCTTCTGTTCAAGAATCGCCGCGCACTTCTCCCACTGGCCGAGGCTGCCGACAAGGCCCTCGAGCCGGTCGAGCGCATCGACGCTCTCAGGCTGCGCCGCCAAGACGCGCTCCCAGGCCGCAACCGCCTTCTCGCGGTCACCGAGCGTGTCTGCATAGAGTTCGCCGAGCTGCACGAAGATGGCAGCGTGATCGCCCTCCTCCACATGCTTGCCGGCGACGAGCCGCTCCAAGACATCGGCCAGCGGCTCCGCGCTTCCGACCTGCTGGTAGAGAGCACGCAGTTGGCGAAGGTCGTCTCCGTTGTCGGGCTGCAGCAGCAGCGCCTTGGCGAACCGCTCAATCGCGGCCTCGGCATTGTCGAGCCGCTCGGCCTGCACGCGACCGGCGCGCTCCAAGAGCAGGTGCTGCGCCGCAGCGTTGGGCGCGAGTTCGACCAACCGGTCGAGCACGTCGGCCCACTCCTGATCGCGTTCGAGACGCTCAAGCAGCAGCGAGAGCTGCTCCCAGGCATTGGCCGCATCCGGGCGGATTGCCGCGACCCGGCGCCAGAGCTCTACGGCGTCGTCGGAGCGGTCGAGGAGTTCGTCAGCGAGGAGCGCCATACGCTCCAGGTAGCCTACGCGGGCGCCGTCGTCGGTGGCAAGTTCGAGCTGACGCTCGAGCACATCAAAGAGACGGGCCCAGCTCTCGGAGGCTAGGAAGAGGCGCTCAAGCGCATCGAGCGCCGACTTGTGCGTCGCCTCCGACTCCAGAATCTCCTCATACGAAGAGACCGCAGCTTCGGCGTTGTCCAGGTGCTGCTCCTGAACCTCAGCGCGACGCCAGAGCAGCGCGACAACCTGCGCAGGCTCAAAAAGACCATCGCGGCGGCGGGTCAGAATCGGCGCAAGGTCGGCCCAACGCTTCTGCGCCAGGTAGATGCGATCGAGCGCTTCGAGCGCCGTGACATCCGCCTCGTCCACCGACAGGACCGTGAGCCACGCCTTCTCAGCGGCGCCGAGTTCGCCAAGCTCCGACTCGAGGATCCGACCCTGACGGGTCGCGTAGTCCTTCTTGTCATCGTCGGAGAGCTCCTCGCGGAGCAGGTCGCCGAACACATCGGCAACCTCCGACCACTTCTTCGTAGCCGCTGCAAACTGCTCTAGCTGATCGCGGAGTCCTGTCTCCGTCGGCCGCTCCATCAGCGCCTGTGCCGTCGCAACAAGACCGGCGCTCTGATCCTGGAGTTCGGAGACCTGGACCTCCGCCGTCTCCAGCCAGATGCGGAACCGCTCGTCGCTGTCGCTCTCCACGTCGATGCGCGCCCGGTTGAGCCCAACCAGCGCCTGCCAACGACCGAGTGCACGGTAGGAGGGCTCGAGCCACGCAGCCACCGCCTGGACCTCGCTCCCTGCCGCCAGAAGCCCTTCGAGCGCGGCGATTGCCTCTGCGTCATGCTCGCTCTCGCGAAGCACCTCGCCGTAGGTCTCGACCGCGTCGGCCGGGCGACGCAGGAACTCCGCCATCACGCCTGCAAGCCGGAGCCTCAGCGTCCGCTTCCAAGCAGCCTCACTCGCGGTATCAACCTGACGCTGAAGGGTGTCGGCGACCTCCTTCCAAGACTCACCCGCCTGGTAGAGCCGCTCAAGGCTCAACAACGCATCGGCATCGCTGGCATCACGCCCGGCGAGCTCTTCGAGCACCTCGATGGCGGCCTTCTGGTCCGCCAACTCGATCTCGAGAATCCGCGCGGAGCGCAGCAGGATTGCCCGCTGCTCCGTCGGCTCGCTCACGCTTTCGGTAAGCTCGCGGAAGAAGTCCGAGAGGTCGCGCCAGTTCTCAAGCGTGCGCGAAAGCCGCTCGAGCGCGTCGAGCGTAGTTGCACGCGACTCTTCCGTCGCAGCGCGACGATAGGCCGCAAACGCAGCCTCCGGCGAACCGTTGAAGATCTCCTCGACCTCGGCCAGTTCGACCAGCCGGTCGTGCTTGGCAGCCGTCGTCTCGGCACCTTCCGCGATGACCTCGATGACGCCTGCAAGCCGCGCACCATCCCGCTCCTGGCGGTAGATCGGCGCAAGAATCAGCGCAGCCTCGACGGCCGCCTCGCCACTCTCCATCAGCTGGACCAACGCGTCACGCGTTGCGGTGTGATCGCTCGCCTCGGCAAGAATCGCGCCGTAGATGGCGAGAGCGCCCGGCAGGTCGCCCTGCTCCTTCTCCAACAACCGGGCCAGCCGGTAGCGGGTGTTGCGCGAAGCCTCGCCGCCCTCCACAAGGGTCGCCTCGAGCTCCAGGATGCGCTGCAGTTCGAACCAGTTCTCGGTCACCGCGTAGAGACGGTCGAGCGCCTCCACAGCACCGAGGTCGCCACCGTCGGCAGCAAGCGCACGGCCAAAGGCCTCAATCGCCCGCTCCTTGTCGTCGAGCTCCTTCTCGAAGACCGCGCCGAGCGTGAACAGAATCTCCCGCCGCGCGCGCAGGTCGGTCACAATCTCCAGCTTGCGGCCATAGTTCTCAACCAGCTCTTCCCACCGCTCTGCACGGGTGAAGAGCCGCTCGAGTGCCTCGACCGCGTCGCGGTCGAGCGGGTCCATTTCGAGGACGCTCAGGAATGTGTCGATCGACTTTGCCGGAAGCTCAAGGCTGTCTTCGTACAGCGCAGCCGACTGCAGCAGCAGCCCGCGACGAAGCGAGGGCTCCGACATGCTCGACGGAAGCTCCGCGCGCCGCAGGAGCACCCCAACGAGACCCTCCCATGCGCGGGTCTGGTTGTAGAGCCGCTCGAGCGCCAGCAGCGCCTCTTCGTTCTGATCGTCACGCTCCAGAATCTCGTTCCAGAGGGCCACAGCGCCGGCAACATCCGACAGCGACACTTCGCTCAGACGGGCTGCCCGCGCGAGCATGTTTGTGCCCAGAAGTTCATCGCTCTCGTCGCGCGAAAGCGAGACAAGCACGCCCACGAAGTCGGCCATCTTGCCGGCCGAGCCGGCCAGCGTCTCGGCCGTTCCGACAACCTCTCCGTCACTCAGGAACTCGCCGAGGTGGGCACGGGCAACGCCGTAGGCCACATCGGTCTGCTTGAGCTGAGAGGCGTGAAGTTGCGTCAGCCGGAGCACATGGCCGCGACGCTCGTCGGGGGTCGCCGCGATCCGCAGACGCGCCTCCACAATCGACACCACCTTCTCCCAGCTCTTCTCATTCTCCAGGAGCGGCTGGAGCAGGTCCGACGCAGCCTGCGCGTAGTCGTCATCCGAAAGGAGCGCCCATACGGCGCTGCGCGCACCCGCATGACCAGGCTCCGCATTCAGAACCTCGGCCCAGAGCGACAGACCCTGCGCGATATCACCAATCTGCTCAACCTGGAGCGCAGCGAGACGCGCCACAAGCGCCGTCCGCTCGGCCCCGGTCGCCAGCGCAATCCGCTGCTCGAGAACGGCGGCCTGCTGCGCATGGTCGCCCGTCTGACCGAAGAGCCGGTCAAGGTTCGAGAGGGCATCACGATCGCCGGACTGCTCATCGGCCAGCCGCTGCCAGACCTCGATCGCACGCTCCGCAGCGTCGAGCATCTCCTCCCACAGACCGGCAGCGCGAACCAGCAGACCCTTCCGCTGCGCGGCGTCCGTGTGAAGTCCAAGACGGAGTTCGATGACCTCGAGGTTTGCCTCCCAGTCCTTCAATCGGACCAGCAGAGCCTCGAGCTGAACCATCGTCGACTCGCGACGACCGTCCACATCAAGCACCCGACGAAGCAGACGCACTGCCTCCTCATGCTGCCCAAGCGTCTTGTCGCAAATCTGGGCGGCGCGCTCAAAAAGCTCCACCGCCCGCTCGGCGTCTGCACCAGCCAGACCCTCGTCGTCCACAACGGACTCGAGCAGCCCAACATACTGCTTCCAGAGCTCCTTGGCCTTCGCCATGGTCTCCAGCCGCGTCTGCGCAAGCGTCGAACGGGGCTCGGCACGAAGCAGCGCCTCATAGGACTTCCAGGCGCCCGCAGCGTCGTTCAGACGCTCCAACTGAAGCTGACCAATGCGCTCAAGCAGCTGCTTGCGCGTAGACAGCGACTCCGCGGCATCGAGCTGAATCTCGAGCACGCCGACCAACAACTTCCAGCTGCTCTCGGAGGTGTAGATGGGCTCGAGCAGGAGCGCAGCCTGCGCCCGCTGTCCGTCAAACTCCACCAGCCGCTCCAGCAGCCCCTTCACCTTCGGGTGCTTCGGAGCGTCGGTTGCGAGACCAGCGACAACCTCCATCGCCGAGGCCGTGTCTTCGAGCAGGTCGAGATAGACCGCGGCCAACTCAAGGCGCAGGTCGACCGAGGCAGCGCCCGACGACAGGCCGACGAGGTCGGTGAGCACCGTCGCAAGTTCCACTCCATCGTTGGAGCCGCGGTAGAGCCGGCGGAGCGCCTGAAGCGCAGGAAGGTCGGTCGGAACCGCGTCACGAAGCGCACGGTAGGCATCGATCGCAGCGGCCTCATCCTTGCGCTGCTCGTCTTGGAGCGAGGCAATGCGACGCAGCAGCGTGACGCGGGCCTCGCCCTGCGCGACCGCCGCCTTGTCTTCCAGTACGCTGAGCAGGTCGTCCCAGCGGGCGAGACGGGTGAGCAGCACCTCTTGGCGCTCCAACGCATCGGCCTGTTCGGGCCACGACGCCAACACCTCCTCGTAGACGGTCAACGCCGCAGGGGCGTCCGACAGGCTGAGGTCGAGCAGCTTCGCACGCCGCATCGCCACCGACAACCAGGCTTCGCTGCGCGTGTCGTAGAGGTTGCCGAGCGCCTTTCCGTAGACCTCAGCAAGCGACCGATCATTGCGGCTCGCCTTCGAGGCCGCATCCAGATCGTCGAGCACCGTCACAACCAGTTCGCCCGTCACGACAGCGCGCGACAGCCAGTTGTAGGCCTTCGCGGCATCGTTCATCTTGCGTGCAATGAGACCCAGCTTGATGAGCAGGTCGCGCTGCGTCGTCTCGTCCGACGCGTGGCGCAGCAGCACCTCGCTGACACGCGCTAGGCCTGGCTGATCGCCTCGACCCTCATAAATCGGAGCCAGCAGCTCCGCCGCACGCTCGTTCGTGTTGTCGACCGTCAGCACCCGCTCGAGCGCCTTCGACCCGCGATCCACCTGGTTCAGCCGCTCCGAGAGCACCTCCCACAGTTTGAACGACAGCTCCACCTTGATGTCGGCCTGCTTGACCGTGCCAACGAGCCCCTCCAACTGGCGGGCATACTCCGACCAGTTCTCGTCCCGCGCGTAGAGCAGTTCGAGCCGCTCCCACTGCTGGAGCTCAATGGCACCCTTGCGGATGGCTTCCCGCGCACGCGCGTTTGCCGGCTCCACCGAAAGGAGCTCCTCGTAGACCTCGAGCGCACGCTCGGTCTGCCCGAGACGGTCGCCCAGAAGCTGCGCCAGCTTGAGCAGCGCCAGCGCCTTCGGGGCGGCCTCCATCGTCGCCGCAGCCTTCCGCTCCACAATCTCCGCAAGACGGGCGAAGTTCTTCTCCCGCTCGTAACCCTGCTCGAGCGCCGACAGCGCCTGAAGGTCGTTCGCGTCGCAGTCGAGCACCTCGC
>JABMMX010000198.1 GCA_013205435.1 Deltaproteobacteria bacterium | reverse complement strand
CTACCAGCGTGAACGGGTCGAGCTGGATGGGGAAGCTGCGGGCGTAGACGCCCTCGCCGATGACCACGTCGAAGCGGCGGTCCTCCATGGCCGGGTAGAGGTTCTCCTCCACCACCGAGGGCAGCCGGTGAATCTCATCAATGAACAGAAAGTCTCCCTCCTGCAGCCCTGTCACGATGCCCGCTAAGTCGCCCTTCTTCTCAATCGCCGGACCGCTCGTCACATGCAGCGCCACCCCCATCTCGGCGGCCAGAATCGCCGCGAGCGTCGTCTTGCCCAGGCCCGGCGGGCCGCTCACCAGCACATGGTCGAGCGGCTCTCCGCGAAACTTCGCAGCCTGCACCGCCGTCCGCAGCCGCTCCTTTACCTTCTCCTGCCCCACATATTCGTCGAAGACCCGCGGCCGCAGCGACGCGTCATGCTGCTCTTCATCCGCGATGGGGCGCGGGGTTGTCTGGCGGTTCGGCTCCATGGGCTCCTCGGGCGTGTTCGCCTGCTTCTAAACAACTGTTCAGCCGCGGAGCAACCTCAATGCCTCCCGCAACAGTACCTCTACCGCCACGCCCTCGTCGGCGCGACCCTTGAGCTTGATAGCCGCGTCGTCGGCCTGCTTCCGCGTGAAGCCCAGATCCAACAGGCCGAGCACCAGGTCAGACACCACCCGCGACGAGCCAACAGGCGTCGACGCCGCGCCACCACCCAGATCCATCAACGCCACCTTCTCCGACAGCTCCAGCAACATGCGCTGCGCGGTCTTCTTTCCAATGCCCGAGATGCGCATCAGCGACCGCTCATCCGAGGTCACCAGCGCCGTCTGCAACTCCACGCCCGTGTAGACGCTCAGCGCCTGCAGGGCCAGCTTCGGCCCCACGCCGCTCACCGTCATCAGACGTTGAAAGAGCAGCCGGTCGGCCGAGGTCGAGAAGCCGTAAAGGGTGATCGCATCCTCACGCACCAGCGTGTGCACCGCCAGCGTTGCCCGGTCGCCCAGGTTAGCCAGCGACTCCATCACCGACAGCGGCACAAAGAGTTCGTAGCCCACACCACCCACGTCGAGGATAATCGAGTCGAGCGACTTGGCAGCAAGGGTTCCGGTCAGGCGTGCAATCATAGGCGTCTCGTCGTTAGCAGCGGATGGTGGTGGAGGTGGCAGACGGCGATGGCGATGGCGTCGGTCTCGTCGAGCCCTTCCAGCTCCGGCGCGCCGAGCATCATCCGCATCATCGCGCGAACCTGAATCTTGTCGGCGGCGCCGTTCCCGATGACCGACTTACGCACCGACGCCGGCGCATACTCTGTTGGCGTCAGCTGCGAATGGGCGAGCGCGAGCAGCGCCACGCCGCGTGCGTGCCCCAGCTTGAGCGCAGAGTCTGCATTCTTCTGGAAGAAGATGGCCTCGATCGCAGCCTCGTTCGGCTGGTGCTCTTCGAGAATCGTCCGAAGCTTGGCGTAGAGAAGGGCGATGCGTTCCGTGAGCCCACCCGTGCCCAGCTTGATCGTGCCTGAGCCAATCAGCCGCAGCCGATTGCCCGACTGCTCCACCACGCCCCAGCCGGCCTTGATGGAGCCTGGGTCGATACCAATCACGCGACGAACGGGGTGTGCCAGAGCCAAGCGGAATACCTGAGGAGGAGCGAACCGTTGCCTAGCACGACTGGGGTCGCCTCGGTAGTTCGGCGTCGCATCGCGCACAGGTGCGGCAACCCATTCATTGCCACGCTCCGATCCGTGCTTCTCTTACTTTCTACGCGCCTTTTTTGCACCCAATCGCAAGGTATGGCAATCAGCGCGCGAAGTTGACTGGACCGTCTTGCATACATCCGTGTGCGAAGTGCGGCGCATTGTCTCTCTCACTTGCAGAATTGCCTCGCCGTTCCCATTCATTGGCGGACGCACCGAGGTGCCTCAACCGGCGGGCAGCCGCACTTCATCGGACGACGAATGACCAAAAGGAAGCAGGCGCAGGAATCAGAGCACGAGGCCCCCAAGGCCGTGGCCGATCGCGACCACGACAGCGTCTTTGAGCTCGATGCCGATGAGGCCGACCAGTCCGCCAAGGCCAAGAAGTCGGCCTCCAGCGCGAAGAACCGCGCTTTCACCTCGCCCGAAGAGGCCGCCGAAGAGCAGTTCTACCATGAAGAGGGCATGGACCCGGTCAAGATGTACCTCAAGCGGATTGGTAGCGTCACGCTGCTCTCCCGCGAAGGCGAAGTCGAAATCGCCAAGAAGATTGAAGAGGGCCGGCTGGTCCTGTTCGACAACCTCTTCGGCTGCCCCGCCGGCCTTGCCTGCCTGCTGAACGTCGAGCGCGAGGTCGCCGAGGGAACCGCCCGCGCCAAGTACTACCTCCCTCCGTCTGACATCCCGGCCGACCTCAACCCCGAAATCCTCGCCCGCAACCTCGCCCTGCGGCTGGCGGCCGTGCGTGCCTCATACGAGGCGCTGGTTGCCGCCCGACTCCGCGGCAAGGCCTTCGAGACCGAGCGCCAAGAGGCGCTCGAGTCGGTCCGTTCGCTCCGCCTCGACCCGGGTATCGTCCTCGAACTCGCCAAGGCACTCCGCGAACAGCTCGCCACCCTCGAGCGCTGCGAAAAGCGGGTCAAAGAGTGCGAGCGCCAGCTCGGCCGCCCTGCGGCCGAAATCGAGGTCATGCTCATCGAACTCCGCAAGCAGCGGAAGAAGGGCACCCTCGATGAGGCCCGCTTCATCGAGTTCGAGAACCGCTTCTCGAGCGCCCGGAACATGCTTGTCAGCCTCCGCGAGACGCTCGCCATGGACGCCGATGAGCTCCGCGCCACCGTCAAGAAGGTCAACGAGGGAGAGTACCGCTCGGAGCGCTCCAAGGCCGAGATGATCCAGGCCAATCTCCGCCTCGTCGTCTCCATCGCCAAGAAGTATGTCAATCGCGGCATGCACTTCCTCGACCTCGTCCAGGAGGGCAACATTGGCCTCATGCGCGCGGTCGAAAAGTTCGAGTACCAGCGCGGCCACAAGTTCTCCACCTACGCCACCTGGTGGATCCGGCAGGCCATCACCAGGGCCATCGCCGATCAGG
>JABMMX010000197.1 GCA_013205435.1 Deltaproteobacteria bacterium | reverse complement strand
CTTGGCCTCTTCGCTGCCCGAGATGTCCTCGAAGGTGACCTTGTTGTTCGACTCATTCAGCAGGCGAGCCTTGGACTTGCCAAAGCTCATCGCCTTGCCGCCGCCCTGCATCTGGCGCATGAAGAAGTAGAAGATTGCGAAGATAAAGAGCATCGGGAGCAGCGCGCTCAGGATGGGGCCCCACATGCTGGGCTCATCGCGCTTGAAGCGGAACTCGGTAGCCTTGGCCGACATGAGATCCTGCATGTCGTCGGTTACCCGCCCCATCGTCTCAAAGGCTGTCATCTTCTTGAGGCCGAGGGCCTCGGACTGCTCAGGCTTGATCTTGCCCTCAATCTTGCCGTTGTCGTGGATGACCACATCGCTGACGGCACCCATCTCCACTGCCTTGCGGAAGGTCGAGAAGGGGATCTCGCTGCTTGGCTTCGTCTCCGCGGTGATGAGCTGCACCACCAGGATGGCGATGGCGACGAGAACTGCCCAAAGAAAAACGGAACGCTGCGCTTGCTTCACGCGAATCTCCACGTCGGTGTCTGGGGGCTACGACAACACGATCCCATCGCGCCTTCGCCGCCCACGAGGCCATGGGTAGGCGCGGCTTAGGTCTGCTGCAACCACTCCGACCACATTGTTTGCCGCGTCAGGCCGATTGTTCGGGGCTGGACCATTCGATCCAGTCTCGGCTGGCGCGTACCGTGAGCCCTTCACCATGCAGTTCGAAGGGGCCGGGGCGGGCCGCGCGCGCCACCACGCTCCGCACGAAGGCCGCGCTTGGGCGACCAAAGGGGGAGCGTCGGAGCGCTTCGCGGAGCAGTGCAGCGGACAGCGCAGCGGGGCCTGCAGTGAGCGCCGTACGCGGCAGCTTCCACCCGCCTGCCGCCGGTCGCATCAACTCTTCGAGTCGGGCCGCAAGAAGTTGATGGAGCAGCCTTCGCTCCTCTGCCACGAGCGCGAGCGACCTTGCGAGAGGCCCCGTCGAGGCCTCTTCGAGCCAAGGTCGGATGACCGAGTGGCGGAGGCGGTTTCGGTCGAACGAGAGGTCCTCGTTGCTGGGGTCATTTGCGAAGGGGAGGCCGCGTCGGCCTGCCTCGGCCTCGACCTCGTCGCGCCAGAGGTGGAGCATGGGCCGGAGGATGGGGTGGCCTCGTCGCTGCAGGAGAGGCCGCGGCCCTGCGAGCCCGCCGAGCCCTGCGCCCTGTTGAAGCCGAAGCAGGAGGGTCTCGAGCCGGTCGTTGGCGTGGTGGCCGGTCGCCAGCGTCCAGCCCGCGGGGGTGTGGTCGAGGAGGGCGCGGTAGCGGGCTGTGCGTGCTGCGCCCTCGAGGCCGTCGCGGTGAGCGCGGAGGGGCGCGGGGTCGAGGTGAACGACCTGCAGCGGCAGCCCATGCTGTGCCGCCCAGCGTCGCACGAGCGCCTCGTCGGAGACCGCGTCCAGGCGCAGGTGATGGTTCACGTGAACGAGCCGGAGACGCGCTCCGCAAGCCTCGCGGGAGAGGTCGGCGAGCAGCATCGAATCGCAGCCGCCGGAGCAGGCGACGACGACCCCATCCCGCTTCGCGAGTGCGCGCCGGACACGCTCGAAATTCACCGTCGCTCGGGGGTGGAGAGCTGTTCCGACTTGCGCGTAATCCGGGGCTTGAGGCCGCCAATTCCCTCAAGCCGATCCCAGACCTCGTGCCATTCCGCGATGCGGTCTGCGCCGATCAGCAGCACGCCATCTCCGTCGGGGGAGGCCGTGGACAGCATCCCTTGGATGCGCCCCTGGCGGTCGATGAGGGGATAGCCCCGCATGAGGCTGGTGGAGGCCCGTCCGTAGTAGCGGAGCTCCTCGGGCTGCGGGTCGCCCATGACGACCGCAACGGAGCCCGGCGTGGCGCCTGGAGCGATGGGTGCGACGGAGTAGAAGACAGGGTCGGATGGCGGCACGGTCGCAACCACCGCCGGCGCCGCTTCGATGGGAAGCGCTGCTTTGCTGGTGAGCTCGACGAGGTCGTAGAGCAGGGTGCCGTGTGCTGCCGAGACGGGCCGCCAACTGCCGCCGATCCAGACCTCGATGGTGCTAGCGCGGGCGACGAGGCTGAAGGGGGTGATGAGCCTCCCCACCGTCTCGCCCGGTAGCTGCATCCAGACCGCAACGCCGTCGATGATGAACTCTTTGGGGCGGCTTCCGCGCGGCAGGGGCTCAACGACCCTCACCGGCAGGCAGCGGGTTACGAGCTCCGCCGTGAGTGCGTCGGCCTCCTCAGAGGTCCAGGCGCGCGGCAGTTCAGAGGTCTTGAGGGGGACGGGGTTTTCGGCCCGTGCGTCGGGTGCGCCGAGCAGCGCGGCGATCGCGATGGCGCCGCGTGCGATCCGCATCGAGGAGCCGCGCACGGGGCGGCTTAGGCGCGGTCGGTGCGTTGGATGCCCGCAGCGTCGAGCAGCGGCTGCAGCCCGCCAGCCTTCTGGAGCGCGTCCAGATCGGTGAAGCCGCCGATGGAGGCGGTGCCGATAAAGATTTGGGGCACGGTCATCAGG
>JABMMX010000196.1 GCA_013205435.1 Deltaproteobacteria bacterium | reverse complement strand
ACGAGCAGGTGGTTGTCTGTACCGCCCGTGACCATGCGGAAGCCATGGGAGGTGAGTGCCTCGCTGAGCGCTGCTGCGTTGTCGATAACGCGGCGGGCGTAGGCAGCGAACGAAGGCAGCGTCGCCTCCTTGGCGGCCACGGCGATGGCGGCCGTAGTGGCGTTGTGGGGGCCACCCTGGAGGCCGGGGAAGACGGCGCGATCGATGGCGGGCGCTAGGGCGGCACGGCAGAGGATCATGCCGCCGCGGGGGCCACGGAGGGTCTTGTGGGTGGTCGAGGTGACCACGTCGGCAAAGGGCACAGGCGAGGGGTGCAGGCCGGCCGCTACGAGGCCCGAGATGTGGGCGATGTCGCAGGCGAGGTAGGCGCCGACCTCGTCGGCCACCTCGCGGAAGAAGGCCCAGTCGACGAAGCGCGGGTAGGCGGTGGTGCCGGCGAAGATGAGCTTCGGCTTCACCTCGTGGGCAATGCGCCGGACCTCGTCGTAGTCTATGCGCTCGGTCACCTTGTCGACCGGATACTGATGCGACTGGTAGAGTTTGCCGGAGAAGTTCACGCCCCAGCCGTGCGTGAGGTGACCGCCGTGCGGCAGGCCGAGCCCCATGACGGGCGCGCCGGGCTCGATGAGGCCGAAGTAGACGGCCATGTTGGCGGGCGAGCCCGAGTAGGGCTGCACGTTGGCATGTTCGGCGCCGAAGAGGGCCTTGAGCCGGTCGATGGCGAGCTGCTCAACCTGGTCGATGTACTGCTGGCCCTCGTAGTAGCGCTTGCCCGGGTAGCCTTCGCTGTACTTGTTGGAGAGCGGTGTGGAGGAGGCCTCCTGCACGGCGCGCGAGGCATAGTTTTCGCTCGCGATGAGGCGAATAACGGTTCGCTGGCGCTCCTGCTCGCCGTCGACGAGGGCTGCGATTTCAGGGTCTTGCTTACGGAGCGCGTCATACATCGGAACCTCTCGCGTGGTGGGTGGGAGGGATAGCAGAAGGGGCGGTGGCATAGAAGCGGAAACGGCGTGCGAGGTTGACCGTGCGGCACCTGCGGCGGTGGTGCGTTGACGGCCTTAGTGAGCGCGGGTAGCAGGCGGCGCAACCCCCGTTTGCAGTACCATGACGCTCTCTCTGACCGAAACGCTGACCCGCCTTGTGGCAGCGCTGGCGACCGCGACCGCGTTGGTCTGGTGCCTGCCCGGCTGGGTGGCATCGGTCGAGCCATCGCTCGACGATGCGGCGCGGTATGTGGCGTCGCAGTACCGCCAGGGTGACCTTGTTGTGCTGGCCGGCAGCGCTCGGAGCTATGAGCTGGAGCGCATGGGCGAGCTGCCCGCAATCGCCGCAGATGGGCTCCCCTACGAGGCCTTCAGGGCGCAGCGGGTGTTTGTGATTGGGAGCGGACCGGCCGCGGTCAGCCTTGCACGGACGCTCGAGCACAAGGGGTTTCGGCTCTGGCAAAGACAGATAGGCCTCGAAGAGGTTTCGCTCTTCCGCGTGGCTTCGCCGGTCACGGTGCTGCGGGATTTCACAGCCAACCTCGCCGGCCTGGCCGTCTCCGTTCGAAAGGATGGACGTGAGCTGCCCTGCAGCCTCATCGGCGACCGTTATGTCTGTGGCAAGGAGTCGTGGCAGCAGATTCACCGGGTTGTGGAGACCATCGGCGGTGAGCCGCTCGAATGCATCTGGAGCCACCCGCTGCCCAAGGCCGACCTCCTCATCAAACTGCCGGAGGTTCAGGGCGCCACCCACCTCACCGGCTGGATCGCACAGAGCGACTATGCCGCATCGCTACCGACAGGCGCGGCCATCGAGTTCGAAATCTCCGGCGTGAGCCTCTACCGACGCTTCGTGAGCCAGCGGACCAAAGGGCGGCAGGAGATCAACCAGCCGCTCAGCGGCGCAACCGCGGGACCGGTGCAGCTGAAGATTCGCTCCTCCGACACGGGGGCGCGCCATTTCTGCTGGTCGCTCGCAGCGGTCGTGCAGCGGGAGGACCACCAATGAGGAGGTTGCTCGTGGCGTTGACGATGACGGCGGTCGCTGCTGCCTATCTGATCCTGTCGCCCTACTTCGAGAAGCTCAACAACCCGAACGAGAATGTGCGGGTCTACATGGCGCTCTCGCTGGCCGAGTCGCAGACGTTTGCCATCAACAGCGTGGCGGCGCGCTGGGGCTATGTGAACGACAAGGCCAAGAAGGGCGACCTGCTCTTCCCAGGCAAGGCGCCGGGCACCTCCTACCTCGCTGCGCCAGCCGTCTGGATGGGGCTCAAGGTCTCGGCGCTGCGCCGCGTCGAGGCAACCAAGCAGGCTGTGGTCGCCTGGGCTCGCATTGGCGCCACGACGCTGCCGCTGCTCCTCTTCTTTCTGCTCTACATGCGGGCAACGCGGTGGGTGACGGACCACCTCCCGACGCGGCTGCTCGGCCTGCTCATGCTGGCCCTGGGCAGCACGCTGCTCTCTTACGGTGGGTTGGCGGTCTCTCACTCGGTGGCTGCGGCCGCGAGCTTTGGCGGCTACCTCGCGGTGCTGGCACATCGGCGGGAGCCTGACGGGGCCTACCTGCCGCTGCTGGCGGGGCTCTGCTTCGGCGGCGCCGTGATGATGGAGTATCCGGGTCTCTTGGGTGCAGGGGTGGCCTGGCTGCTCGGCTTTTGGGGTTCGCCGCGGCGGCTGCGCTACACGCTGCTGACGGTGGCGGGTTCGCTGCTGCCGATTGGCCTGCTGGCCCTCTTTCACCTGCGGGCCTTCGGCAGCATTGGCTCGACGCCCTACGCCAACCTCGAGAACCCCACCTTTGCGGCCTATGTTTCGGGCGGCTTCTTCGGTCTGAAGGCGCTGCAGTCCAACGCCTTCATGGGCAGTTTCTTTGCGCCGGCGACCGGCCTCTTCTGGTTCGCGCCTTGGACGATTCTGGCCGTCGTGACGCTGTCGCTGGCCGTGACCTCGTCGCGGCTCCGGGAGCCGGCCATCTTGGCGATTGGCACCTTGGTGGTCTACGGCATCTTCATCTCGATGGTGCAGGACTGGCGGGGTGGATGGGGTGCCGGGCCGCGCTACATCGTGCCCGCCATACCTGTCTTGGCCTGGTATCTGCTGCATGTACTGGCGGAGCTCCGCGGGACCCGGGTGGGTGACCTGCTCTGGGCAGCGACGGCCTCGCTGGTGCTGGTGGCGATGTTTGTCTGCGGCCTCTCTGCGGCCTTCTTTCCACACTACCCGCTCGACTCGCTCAACCCTGTCTTTGAGCTGGGCACCTACCTGGTGTCGCGGGGCATCTGGCCCCACACCTCGCTGGGTTGGTTTGGGGTGCCTGCTGCTTGGGCCATCGGGCTGGTTGCAGCGCTGGCCTTCGGCTGCTGGGGTGCTGTTGTCACCGAGGCTGCGAGCGAGCGGGGCTGGCGGGGCTGGGTGGCAGCAGGCTGCGCGCTGGCCTTTGCGCTCATGCTGCTGACGGCGATGTCGCGGGTGGAGACGCCCGACCGGTCGCAGGTAGACAAGGCACGGGCGCTGGTCTTTTCGGTCTGGGAGCCGCGTGAAGCGCACGGCCTGGCGGCGCCCTCCGGCGAGCCGCGTGATGGCTGCGCCCTGCCCGCAGGCTGCACGCCCGCGGAGGATGCCGCCGCAATGCGCCGGCTGGGCGCCTCGGGCTACGAGCGGGCCGCGATGGGGCGCTGGAATGCACCGGCCGTCGGAGTCGTTGCATCGCCCGAATCCCCTGCGAAGGCCTCCCCATGAGCGAACCAACCAGCACCTCCAACGACCCCGTCTGGCTCCGCCGGTCTAGCACGCTGGAGGGCATCTCCGCGCTGCTGCTCTTCTTTGTGGCGATGCCTCTGAAGTATGCGTTTGGCATGCCGGAGGCGGTGAAGGTGATCGGCATGGCGCACGGTCTCCTGTTTGTGGCCTTCGGCCTGCTGCTGCTCAACCACGCGGTGGCAGCGCGCTGGTTGCTGCTCCGCATGGCCATCTCGGTGGTCGTCGTGAGCCTCCCCTTCGGCGCCTTCTGGTTCGAGCGTGGGTTGAGGCGCGAGCGTTAGGCTGGCCCGCTTGTCGATTGACGGCGGATCTCCCGAACGATAACTCATCCGCGTTATCAGTTCGCTTAAGGGGTCCCCGCATGTCCTACGATCGGTTGAAGGAAGTCGCAGACAAGGTTGTCGCTCGTCAGGAGTCTGTTCGCGGCAAGGGTGAGCAAGCTACCCGTCAGGCAATGATTCTGCCCTTCTTGGAGGCGCTCGGTTACGACATCTGGGATACTTCGGAGGTCTGCCCGGAGTATGAGGCCGACACCGCGATCAAGAAGGCGGGACAGAAGGAGAAGGTGGATTACGCGCTGCTCCTGTCTGGGGTGCCGCGCATCTTCATCGAAGTGAAGCCACTCGGAGAAATCCTGGCGCCGCACGCGGGACAGCTCGCGAGGTACTTCAATTCCACCACGACGGTCTGCCTCGCCATCATCACGGATGCATCGAGTACCAGTTCTTTACAGACACGGGGGAGCCCAACATTCAAGATGCCGAGCCCTTCTTCGTCTCGCGCCTCGATGGTGTTGATCCTGGTTTCGACATCTTGGCCAACTTCTCAAAGCCGGGCTTCAACCCAGCCCAGTTGCGCGACCTTGCGACGGATTTGAAGTACACGGCAAAGTTGGAAGCGTTCCTGCGCGCTGAGCTCGATTTGCGAGACCGCGAACCGTCGGAGGCCTTCGTACGTTGGCTGCTCAGTGACACCTCCATCTGGCAGGGGAGAACGACCGCAACGGTGGTGACCCGGTTTCGGCCGATTGCGAAGCAAGCTCTGGTCAAGGTGCTTCGCGATGTGGTTCGTCGTTCGATCGCGGCGATCGACCACGGCGTCTCTGCACCTGCGGCTTTGGCACCCACGGAAACGAAGGCGATCGCACCGGAGCCAACGGCAACGGCTGAGACGCCTGCATCGGCCGATACAGCCGTGATGACCACTCCGCGGGAGCTGGCTTGCTTCGAGATTGCCAAGTCTGTCTTCGAGGCAATCCCCGCAGAGCGCCGGAAGTTCGCGGACAAGACGGCCAACAAGGTCGTGGAGGCCACCTTCACCTATCGAGACACGGCGAGCTACTTCAACATCTACGTCAACCGTGTGTCCTCGTGGGTCGTCCGAATCTACATTGAACAACGTCGGCCCTACGTCGTGTTCGAACTTCCTGGCGCCGAGGTCTCAGCGCTGGTCGGCACGACCTTCGAGGTCATCGATCAGCCGAGCTACGAGACGACCCGCGTGAACATCAACAACGTTGATGATCTCGTTGCGCTTAAGCCCGTTATCCTTCGGGCAATCGAAAAGCGCCTCATCCCGTAAGCGAGGTTCAGCCTCGCTTTCGCCGCCTTCCGAGCCTCCCCTTCGGCGCCTTCTGGTTCGAGCGTGGGT
>JABMMX010000195.1 GCA_013205435.1 Deltaproteobacteria bacterium | reverse complement strand
GTACTCGATGAAGAGCGTGTCGAAGTTGCCCCGGTTGATAATGTAGTCGAGCCGGTCGAAATCGGTGACCGTCGTCGCCGTCACCCCAAGCGAAGTCGCATAGGCGGTCGCAGCGGCGAAGTCGGTGTCGCCCACTGTGACCACGCGGCCAACCTGCTCGTCGAGGATGAACTGAATCGCGTTGCGGTAGTACTCCGTGAGGTCGGTTACGCCGTCTGCGTCGTTGTCGTAGAGCGCCATCGCATTGCCGACGAGCGCGTGCCAGAGCACCTTCTTGTTGGCCGTGAAGAGGATGGCGGGATTGCCCGTGACTGCGCTGGCTCCGAGCCGCGCGAAGATGCGCCCACCCGCCGGCGCGCCGGTGGGGAAGTTGCAGATGTTGCCGAAGACAGTCGTGCCCGCGCGCACGCCGGTCATCGGCGAGACGATGCGGTTGGCGGTGTCGGGATAGTTGAAGAGGTCAACGCCATTCGAAGGCGCGGTGGTTACAGCCTGGCCGGCCGTGAGCGCCGCGGTGCAGTTCAAACCCATCGCCGTCTGAAGGCTTTGCGACACAGCGAACAGGGAGCTGGTCGTCGGCTGGTAGAGCGAGGATGCAGAAAAAATCAGCGGCCGGCCCGCTGCGAGATGGTCGAGGATGACTCCCGCAGTCACCGAGGTAATCGGGGTCCGGTGGAGTTCTACGATCATCAGGTCCCAGCGATTCCGCGTCTCGCCCAGCGGGCCGTAGCCCGTGACAAAATCGCCGCCAGTCGCCGCGTAGGTGAAGTTCGCAGCATCGGTCGAGACGCCGAGAAGACCCAAGGCCGCGCGGGCTTCGACCTGCGGTGTGGCCTCGTTGCTCTCGTCGACCAGAATCACCCGTTGGGCCAAGGCCTCCGAGGCAAACGCGAAAGAGACCAGAAGAGATGCAATGAGGATGAGACGCTTCACGATGGTGCTCGCCATAAAGTTGACACAGAATCGAAGACGCAAGGTTGCCCGCCCACCCCTAGCCGAAAGGTGGCCTGAGAGACAAGACGGACGGCGGCCTCGGAGACCCGGAATCCAAGCCCCTCGAAGGCCCAATCTGCTACCCCAGCCGCGGCAGATCCCCGGCGAGCCATCGCGTGACCAGAGAGCGGTAAAGCAGCACGCCCGATTCATAGTCTTCGCGGCGCAGGTGCTCATGCTCGCTGTGCGCCGTCCGAATGTCTCCAGGCCCCACCAGCGTGACCGGACAGAGGTGGCTCATGTAGGGCGCGTCGGTGTTGAAGGGCACCACATCGGTCGGCAGATCGGCCCAGTAGGCCAGCTTCACCGGCGGATTGCTCGCCAGCAACCGCACAACCGCTCGGCCCGCCACCCTGCGCTCGACCTCCGCCAAAAGCTCCGCGGGATCCGACACCGCCCGGAAGAGCAGCTCGGCCGTCGCGTTCGGCGGATAGACATTGGCAGCCACACCGGCATGCAGCACGCCAATGTTGAAACGTGTTGCGCCGAGCAACGGGTCAGACGGCCAACCAGCCGCGCGGAGCGCGGTCAGGATGTCGAGCATCGGCTCGAGCGCCGAGTGGCCCGCCTCTTCGAAGGCCGAGTGGCCCGCCTGGCCCGTCGTCTCAATGGCAATCTTCAAGATGCCCCGCTGCCCGGTCGCAAGCCGGTTCTGCGTCGGCTCGCCCATCACCATCCATTCCGAAGTCCAGAGCGGCGCCGCGCCCGCAACGCTCGCTCCAATATGATCCACCTCTTCGCCCACCACCCATACGAAGCCGCACTCCTGCTGCGCCTCTTCCGGGAGTCCGAGCACCGCTTCGACCATTGCGAGCAGCACCCCCTTCGTGTCGCAGGCGCCGCGTCCATAGAGTGTGGTTCCGCGCAGCGTTGCAGGGATGTGCGGCGGAACGGTGTCCACATGGGTGCAGAAGGTGATGCGGGGGGAGGGCGTTCGTCTCACCCAGAGGTTCCAGCGCTGCTCGGCAACCTCCTGTCGCTCTACCTGCCAGCCCAAGCCTAGAAACAGCGCCTCGAGATAGCCCAGATAGGCCGCCTCGGACCCCGTCGTACTGTCGATGTTGACGAGTTCTCCGAGCAGTTCAAACCCAACCTTCATGCCGTCTTCTACCTCGCGGAGAGCGCCAGTCGCAGCGCCTCCGGACCTCTACTCATCGCGGGGTGCAGATTCAACGCATCTGCGCGCAGCGGCTCGTCGCGCCACAGCGCCGCCAACTCCTCCACGCTCAGAGCATCTAGCCGGTCGGCAAAGCCCCAGATGCAGGCAAAGGCGCCCCGCAACAGCGCTGGCGTGTAGCCCGCAGCCTCCAACTCCGGCCGCCCCAACGCACCGTCTCGCTTCGCAAGTCGGGCGCTAATGGCGTCTACGATCATCGGCACATGACAGGTCGCCGGGTAGGGCTGTCCGAGCGCAGCGGCCAGCTGCATGTGCAGCGCCGTGGAAGAGAGCAGGTCTCGCCCCCGGACCACCTCCGACACCCCCATCGCAAGGTCGTCGACCACCACGGCCAGGTGGTAGGCAAAGCAGCCGTCACGACGTCGCACAATCGCATCGCCCGGGTCGGCAGCTGTGTCGACGACAAGAGGCGCTGCCAACGCATCCTCCACCACCACAAGCCCGCCGGCGCGGAAGCGAAGCGCATGGGGCTCCTCATCTCCTGCCTCCGTCCGAGCGCGGCAGGTCCCCGGGTAGAGCAGTGACGCGGGGAAGCTGCCATGCGGCGCGGAGAGCACCTCTGCAATCTCCTTGCGCGAGCAGGTGCAACGGTAGAGGTGGCCCGACCCTTCGAGCTGCGCGACGGCCGCAGCGTAGCGGTCGAGTCGCTCCGACTGGATGTAGGGGCCATGAGGGCCACCGCGGTCTGGGCCCTCGCTCCAGTGGATGCCCAGCCAGCGCAGGTCGTCGGCGATGGAGGCGGCGCTGCCTGCCGCTTCGCGCGGCCCGTCGAGGTCCTCGAGGCGGTAGATGAGCCGGCCGCCGCTTCGTAGCGCGCGGAGCTGGGCGAGCAGGGCGGTGGAGAGGTTGCCGAGATGGTATCGCCCGGTCGGGCTCGGAGCGAGCCGGCCGATGTAGAGAGCGTCAGCCATGGGGCCGCCTCTGGTCGCCGCAGCGAGGGCTGTCAACGCGCTCCGCAGCCGCCTCCTGCCGCCGTTCGCTTGACCTTTGCCTCCCGGGTCGGCTAGGGCGCGCGCGCTGCTGTCAACGCCGCGCCCCTTCGGGCCGAAGTTGAGGCGGTCGTCGCGTTGACCGGACCCTTCGCGATGCGGACCTCTCTCCATGGTGGAGGCTGGCCCGAGGATGTCTTGATTCCGTGGGTTGAACACGGGCAAATTGTAGAGAACACTCCGGAAAGTGATCGTCTGCAAGTAGTAGGATCTATTTTACATGAGCATGAACAAGGCTGTTGAGAAGGGTGGTTTCTTCGCGAAGAAGAAGCAGGATGAGGATTCGCTGAGCTTCGGAGAGCTGCTGCTCGAGACCGAGGCCTCTGGCACGCGCGAAGGCGAAATTTCCAAGGGTATCGTCCTCTCGATCAAGGACGACCAGGCACTCATCGACATCGGCGGAAAGTCGGAAGGTCGCATTGACCTCAGCGAGTTCCGCGCCCTCGACGGCACCATCACCCTCGCCGTTGGCGACGAGGTTGAGGTCTTCGTTGTCGCTCTCGAAGACGATTACGGCCAGTGCCGCCTGAGCAAGCGCGAAGCCGACCGCATGAAGATGTGGGAAGAGATCG
>JABMMX010000018.1 GCA_013205435.1 Deltaproteobacteria bacterium | reverse complement strand
GTCGAAGCGAGGGCGTGCGGAGCCACGAGCGGCGGAGCGCGTCGTCGAGCGGCGCGGCCACGCTCAGCGGCGGCACCTCGACCGCCTCCTCACGGGCCTGCTGCCGAAGCGCCAGGTCGTCGAACATCCGGTCAAAGTCGTAGCAGCGGGCGAGAATCCGGTGCGCCTCGCGCTGCCACCCGCGAATGGCCGAGAGCAGATGGAGCGGCCCTGCTGCCAGCGCTAGGCAGCCGACAAGCGTCGCAGCGCGGCTGAGCGAGTTGAGCTCACCATCACGCAGAAACTGGGTCTCCGCGTCGCGAACAGCGAGCCAGGCAAGGAGGCCCGCAAGAAGCCCCATCACGATGGCAATCCCTGGTGCCTGCTCGATGAGCATCCGCGACGGCTTGCGGGCATCGAGGTCGAGCGAGCGGCCGAGCCCCGAATGGCTGTCTGTGACCGCAACCAGCAGAGCGAGCAGCATCGCCATGGCCGCCGTCGGGACGGCCAGACCAATCACGGCCGCGCCGGCCAGCGTAACCGTCACGGGCAGATCTGCCCGAAGTAGCGCGACCGTCAGCGATGCGCCGAGCGCGCCGCCCGTTACCATCGCGAGCGACCCGCGGGCGACCATCCAGCCCGTGAAGGGGAGGGCGCGGAGCGGCTCGAGTTGGGGCAGCCGGACGAGCCTGTCGAAGGCCGGAAAAAGCAGCAGCGCGACGGTGAAGAGCGCCGCGTAGAGTTCGAGGTCTGCGCCCGTGTCGGAGGCCGGCAGGCGGAGCCCCGCGAGCCGCGCCGCCAGCCCCGCGAGCGGCAGCCCGAGCAGCAAGGCGCCGCCCAGACGGCTCGGCGTGGCACCCGTGGCCTGCGGAAGGGCAACGCTGCTCATGGCGCCGCCGGCGCGCCAGGGGCCTTCGCCGGAGCTGCAGCCGGCGCATCGGGGACCTTGGCCAGCGGGTTCACATAGTCGGGAACCGCGCCACCCTGCGCCTTCATCACTGCGTCTCGCTGCTTGTCGATGATGAGGATACGCTGCCGCGCGACCTTGGCGAGCGGATGCTCCGGCGCCGAGCTGAGGAAACTCTGGTAGAGCGTCTTTGCGTTGTCCTGGTCGCCTATCTGCATGGCCCGCTCCGCCTGCGCAAAGGGGCCCGTGTCGATGTTCTGCGACTCCGCACAGCCGGTGACCGTCGCCATGAAAACGAGGACAAAGAGGCCCTTTCGAAGGCTGCTCGCAAGGCTTTCTGGCCCTTTGACGGCAAAGCGGCTATGCAGGCCGCCCTCCGTCAATCCGGGGCGAGGCAAGCTGCTTGCCAATCGCATACCCGGGGCGGGAAAGACCTTGGAGAACGACATTGAAAACGGCATCTGAGCTCCACTGCGGAACGGTGGCCATTGTTGGCCGACCCAACGTGGGCAAGTCAACCCTTCTCAACCAGCTTGTGGGTAGAAAGGTCTCCATCGCGACAGCGAAGCCGCAGACCACCCGCAACCGGATCATCGGCGTCACCACCAAGCCTGGTGAGCACCAGATCATCTGGGTCGACACACCCGGCGTCCACCGTGCCGCCAACCTCCTCAACAAGCGCATGGTCACCGCCGCGCTCGACGCAGCCGACGGCACCGACGTCATCCTCTTCGTCCTCGAGGCCCTCTCGACCATCCGCGAAGACCGGCCCCCCATCTGGGGCGGCGACGCAGAGGTGATGGAGCGGGTGAAGCGGGCTGCCGCCGATCGCCCCATCGTGCTCGTCCTCAACAAAATCGACCTCCTGCCCACCAAAGAGGCGCTGCTCCCAGCCCTCGCGCGTCTTGGCGAGAGCGGCGAGTTTGCCGGCATCGTCCCCATCCGCGCCAACCGCGGCCACAACGTGGAGCGCATCGCCCGCGCCGTGGCTCCGCTGCTGCCGATGGGCACCCCTGTATTCCCCGACAACGTCGTCACCGACCGCGACGAGCAGTTCATGATGAGCGAGCTCATCCGCGAGCAAATCCTGCTCCAGACCCACAACGAGGTGCCCTACGGCACCGCCGTCGAAATCGAAGAGTTCGCCGACGACACCGACCTCGGCCGCATCGAAATCTCGGCCGTCATCCATGTCGAGCGCGACTCCCAGAAGGGCATCCTCATCGGCAAGGGCGGCTCCCGTCTCAAGGAGATCGGCATCGGCTCCCGCCGCGAGATGCAGCGCCTCTTTCAATCCCGTGTTCACCTCCGGCTGATGGTGCGCGTGGAGGAGGACTGGAGCGGCAACGACAAGGGCCTCGCCCGCTTTGGTTACCAAGGAGACGAACTGTGAGCCAGTTCCCAGAACATGACGACGAGGACGACTCCTTCGAACTCGGCGAGGCTGCTGACGACTATGTCGCCGAGTTTTACGACGGCATCGGCGACGATGACGAAGAGGTAGAAGGCGAGGACGCCGACCTTGTCGATGACGAGGGCGAATTCCCCGAAGAGACAGACACCCTCGTCCCGCTGATCGCCATCGTCGGCCGGCCCAACGGGGGCAAGTCGCGGCTCTTCAACC
>JABMMX010000194.1 GCA_013205435.1 Deltaproteobacteria bacterium | reverse complement strand
GAACGAAGGCGCAGCGGCGCCAGCAGACGCCGGGCAGCGGCAGCGACTCGAGCAGCGCAGCGAGCGCAGGCGCGTTGACGAAGGGGGCGCCGAACATCTCGAACGGACGGGTCGTTCCGCGCCCCTCTGAGATGTTGGTCCCCTCGAGCAGACACATGCCAGGATAGACGAGGGCGGTGTCGAGCGTGGGCATGTTGGGCGAGGGCAGCACCCAGGGCGCCGTGTGGCTGTCCATCCAGAGGTGGGCGCTGTAGCCCTCCATGGGCACCACTTCGTGGGCGAGCTGCCACCCTTGCTGGCGCGCGAAGTTGAGGACCTCTGCCGTGGTCAGGCCGTGGCGCGTAGGCAGGTTGAGCCAGCCGACGAAGGAGCGGAAGGCGGGCAGGAGCGCAGGGCCTTCGACGGCATCGCCGATGGGGTTGGGCCGGTCGAGCAGCAGGCAGCGAACGCCGGCCTTGGCGCAGGCCTCCGCCATGAAGAGGGCGGTGTAGATGTAGGTGTAGTAGCGGCTGCCCACATCTTGGAGGTCGATGATGACGAGGTCGAGGTCGGCGAGCTGTTCGGGCTTGGGGCGGAGGTCGTCGATCGCGGCGCCGTAGAGGCTCACGCTCTCGAGCCCTGTGAGGGGGTCGACCTCGTGGCCTACGGCCTCCATATACTGCGCTTCGCCACGCAGTCCGTGCTCGGGACCGAAGAGGCGGACAAGGTTGACGCCAGCACCGAGCAGGGCGTCGGCCGCGTGCTCAAAGCGGGCAGAGACCGAGGCTGGATGACCGAGCAGCCCGGCTCTGCAACCGAGCGCGCCGAAACGGGCCGGGTCGAGGAGGAGACGGTCGAGGCCCGTCAGGCAGGTACGCCGCATGCGGTCCGATTAACCTTCGGTGTTATCGTCGGCCGAGCGCCGGCCGCGGATGCCACCAAGGCCCGAGACCACGCCCGGCTTTGAGGCACCGGCGGATGCCTGCGGCCCGCCAACAAGACCGGCCCACTCAGCGTTGCCCGAGGCGTCGTCGGAGTCGGGGTCGCCCTTGCCCTGCAGCTTGAAGCTCATGACGTTGAGGGAGTGCGACATGTCAGAGAGGTGGTTCGTATCTTCGACGGGCCACATGTAGTCGACCTTGCCGGCGATGACCTCCTGGATGCCCTTGGAGATCTCCTCGATGGGCTCCATGAAGTTCTTGACGATGACGAGGATGACAACGGCACCGACGAAGAAGAGCAAGAGAAGGACCCCAAGGAAGATGTTCCGGAACTGACCGATGGGGGCCACCGCCTGCGTGACCGAGCCGATAACAAGGAAACCTACCTGCGACGTGCGGTCGGCGCGGCTGAGGGCGAAGGAGGAGGGCATCACGAAGAACTCCTTGCCTCCGATGGTCGTGGAATACATGCCGTCTATGCCCGCAGTGGTGATCTGTGCAAAGCTCATCGCAGGTACGCTGGAATCGCTCCGCTCCATGAAATCTGCGGTGGTGAGGCTGCTCAGGAAGGCTGCGTCGTCGAAGCTCGAACCGCCGAAGACAATCTGCCCCTTGTCGACCACGAAGTAGGCGACGTCGAGGCCGTCGGGCGCATCCTCTTTGCCACCGTCGTTGGTGACGAAGTAGCCGACGATGGCGCTACCGATGTAGTTACCGCCGGCATCACGGATGGCCGCTGCGGCGACTTGGGCCATCTTGGCGGTCTGATCGGTGTGGTCGCGCCAGGCGACGACATCGTGCTGCGTGCCCTTGTCCTTGCTGTCGGCCACAACGGGGAGCGCGTTGAACTTGGGCTTGGCGGCGCCGAAGTAGTCGTCCATGTCGAAGCCCGCGCGGGCCACAACGACGCCTTGCGCGTTGGTGACCATGAGCACATCGGGGTCGCGGGCGATGGCAAAGCCGGGGTCGCGCTCGCTAACGAAGCGGCCCTCGTTGTCAGCGCGGCGCTTCTTGGCCTCTTCGTTCCAGCTCTTGAGGAGCTTGAGCGCGAGCACATGCGAGGTGGCGCTGCAGGCCGAACCTGCGGCTCCCATCGGTACGCCGGTGGTGTCGACGGCGCGGCCCTGAGCGTCCACAACAGGCTTACCCGCCGCATCGAGCGCGGGAGTCTGGGTGCGGGCGTCGGCGGCGAGCGCATCCTCGGTCAGCGGGCAACCAAAGGCCTGCTCGAGCCCAGACAGCGCGGCAACCTGCTCGGCGGTCCGGATGAGGGAGTAGTCATCGACCCGGTTGGCCATGCGGACCGACTCGTTGCCAGATTGGACCTTCTTCTCCACCCGATCGGCCAGTTCGCTCGCAAGCCGATTCTGCAGGAGAATGGTGGTTGTAGCGAGAAGCGCCAAAACACCGAGAAGCACAGCGAGCAGTTTTCCACGCAGCATGTTCGAACTCCGAAAAGCGAACCAGAGATACCTGTGAGTACAGTATCCGCTCAATCCTACGGCAGAATGTTCCACCCTGTCAAAGGTTCTCCGAAGCCAAGTAGGGTTTCGCACTCGAACCCGCACGCGCTGAATGTCTCGCCCTCGCCTGAGATATCTGACATGGCTCGGGCTCCAGGCAACAGTTGCGGCACATCGATGCAGCGGAGCTCCAACGCTTTGCATCGTTACCGCGAGGTTGGCAGGCTTCTTGCTCGCTGTTTGACATCCCCCAACGGAAGATTCTCATGCGCCTGACCGCTCTCTTCGTCCTGCTCCTCCTCACCGCCTGCGGCACCGAAGTCGCGGTGCCGTCCGACGCGGCCGGTAGTGGCGATACGACCGCTGACACCGCAGCTGACACAGCTGCTGACACAGCTGCTGACACAGCTGCTGACACAGCTGCTGACACCGCCCCTGATACCGCTGCCGACACCACGGCGGGTGACACCGGCTCTGACACGGGCGCCGTCTGTCCTGCCGAGCCCTTCTCCACGGAGGCCTGCGACCAGGAAGGGACCCAGTGCACGTACGGCAGCGAGTGCTGCTGCGGCACCTGCTACCCCAGTAGCTTCTGCACCTGCTCCGGCGGCCGCTGGGCCTGCGGCTCCACCGACGCCTGCATGCGACCCAGCTGCGAGGGTTCCACCTGTGCGACCGACGCCGACTGCATCGGCGGGGCCCCCTCCCTGCCGCTCACCTGCACCGCTGGCCTCTGCACCGCGCCACCGGACCAAGGCGGCTGCTACGACCTCGCGCAGCCCGACTGCGACACCCACAACGCCGAGGCCTGCGTCTGGCTCGATGGCTGTGCTACCGACCCCTCCCCGGGTGAAGGAGGCCCCGCCGGATGGAACGACCCAGGCGACCCAGGCTGCCAATCCGTCGCGGCCTGCGTGTCCGACGCCGACTGCCCATCCAACTCGATTTGTGTTGGGGTGGATTACATCTGTGGTGGAGTGACCCGCAACATCTGCGTTCAGCAGGGTTAATGATGGCGGTTGACCGGCACCCTGCCTGCCCCGCGGAATCTAGCTTGCCGGCTCGATGCGGGCGTTGATCCACTTCACCGCCCGCCGGTAATCCTCAGCGCCGCGTGAGTCGGGGTCGTAGTCGAAGATCGACTTCTTGTGCGACGGCGCCTCTTTGAGACGGGTGTTGACCCGGATGGGGTCGAGCACGCGGCCCTCGAAGTGGAGGCGGAGCGACTGGACCGCCTCGTCCGAAATCTTGTTTCGGGTGTCGTAGAAGGTGGGGAGCACGCCCAGGATTTTGACGGGGTGGCCGAGCCGCTCGTTGACGCCCTGGATGGTCTTGAGGATTTGCCGCACGCCGACGAGCGAGAGGTAGTCGCAGGAGACCGGCACGAGCACGGCATCGACGTAGGTGAGGATGTTGAGGTTGAGGAGCGAGAGGCTCGGGCCGCAGTCCACCATGATGATGTCGTAGCCGGCGAGGGCCGCCATGCGCTCTTTGAGGAGGCGGTCGCGGCCCTCGTTCATGCGGGCGAGGAAGATGTCGGCGCTGGCGAGCCGCTCGTCGCCGCAGAGCACGTCGAGGTTTTCGCGGGCGCGGACGGCGCAGGCGGACGGGTCGGCACCCTCGACCACCACATGGTAGAGGCCCTTGTCGGCGCTCACGCCAAGGCTGATGCCCACGTGGCCCTGCGAGTCGGCATCGATGAGGAGCACCCGCTTGCCGGCCGCAGCCATGCCGGCGGCGATGTTGACCGACGAGGTGGTCTTACCGGTACCGCCCTTCTGGTTGAGGATGGCGAGCTTGTAGACGGGCTTGGCGGAAGGGCCCTTGAGCGAGGCCGTGAACTGCGCGCGGCAACCCTCCGAGCAGACCCAGCGGACGGCGCTGCCCATGGCGATGCGCTGGTAGGCGTAGGCGGGCGTGAAGGAGGCACCGCAGGCGGCGCAGGTTTGAGCAGGCAGAGACATTCAACCACCGAGACCACAGGATCCAGGAGGGGATAGCACGCCTGCGGGGTGCGCGGTCAACTTTGATTCGGGCGCTAGTCGTCGCCGACGGGCTTGCCGAGATGGCGCATGGGGTCGAACGCCTCGCGGCCGCGACCAATCTGGAAGTGGAGGTGGGGGCCTGTCGAGCGACCCGTCGAGCCG
>JABMMX010000193.1 GCA_013205435.1 Deltaproteobacteria bacterium | reverse complement strand
GGTAGTCGGAGGCGCCGAGGTAGAGATCGGGGAGGCCATCGTTGTCGAAGTCGAAGATGGCGGCGGTCATGTCGCCGTGGTTCCAGTCGGGGATGGGGTCGACACGGGTGAGGCCGGTGGCCGCGTTGCCGGGACGGGTGAGCGCGAGTGCGCCAGGGGTACCGAAGAGGAGTTCGGAGCCGTCGGAGTTTTTGCCCACATCCCAGTGGACGATCTCGGTGGTGAGGAGGTCGAAGGCTCCGTCGTTGTCGACATCGGCGCAGACGGTGGTGCCGCTGTTTCCGCCGAGGCGCCAGGGTTGGCGGTCTGTGGCGTGGGACCAGCGGAAGACGTCGGAGGGCTGGGTGCAGGCGATGAGGTCGGGGGCCGGGACGCCGGCGCAGTCTTCTGCGGTGGGGTTAAGTTGGCAGTAGCAGCGGGCCGACTGGTTGTCGGTCCAGTCGAGGTTACCGTCGAAGGCGTAGCCGGATGCGACGGAGCGATTGGTGAAGGGGGATGCGTCGCTGTCGCGTGACCAGAGCTGGTCTGGCGCCCTTCCGTAGTTGGCAGCGAGGAGCTCGGGGAGGCCGTCGTTGTTGAGGTCGCAGGCGGCGGCGGACCAGCCGTGGCCGTGGGCCTGCGCGGCGTTGGCTTGGTCGGGGGTGACGCTGCTGAGCGTGGTGAGCCCCTGCGCCTGTGTGACGCGTTCAAAGCTGCCGTCGCCGAGGCCTCGGAAGAGCTGGTCCTGCTGCGGTCCATCGGCGCCTGAGGCTTGGACGATCCAGAGATCGAGGAGGCCGTCGAGGTCGAAGTCGACCCAGGAGGCGCCGCCGATCGCGGCCGGCTGGTCGGCCTGTCGGATGGGGTTTGCGCTGGCGGTGAGCCCAAAGGCTCCGCCGCTGTTGCGGAGCACCTCGGCGGTCTCGCCGCGGGCTGCGGCGGCGCTCTGGTCGATGCCGGAGAAGAGGTCGAGGTCGCCGTCGTTGTCCATGTCGCCGAAGGCGAGGACCTCTGCGGGGCGGCCAATGTTGCGGTCGGTTCCGCGGCGGCGGTCGATGATGCCGGAGTCGAGGGTCACATCTTCGAAGTGGGCGGTGCCATCGTTGCGGAGGAGCCAGAAGGTGCGCTGACCGCCGTCGTTGTGGTCGTCGATGAGGGTTCCGCCGCGGCGGATAACGAGGTCGGCATCGCCGTCACTGTCGATGTCGACAGCGGAGAGGCGGACGCCTTCGACGCTGGCGGGGAGAAGGTCAGTGCGCTCCCGGAAGGCGGGGAGGCCGGGCTGCCAGGCCGTTCGCGGCTCGCAGACTTCGGGCGCGCCGCTGCCGCTGCCGGTGGGATCGCTGCCGAGGTCAGCACTCCCCGCAACATCGGTTGGAGCGGTGGCGCCGCCGCCCGAGGAGGCACAGGCCGAGAGGAGGAGGAGGCTACCGACCAGCCGAGCTGGCAGCCCCATACCAGACCGATCTGGGGAAGTTCTGGACAATGTTTCCTCGCCCTGTGGTGGGGTTGATCTCGATGACATTTCCGGAGGCGTCGAGGCCGAAGAGGAAGCCCCATGCGGCGGTCAGACCGTAGACGCTGGGGAAGCCAATCGAGCCAATGAGGGTGGCGGCGCCGGTGCTGCCGTTGATGCGGACGAGGTCATCTTCGCCGAAGCCGGAGGCGCTCATGTAGATGGTGTCGCTCTTGTCGACGACGCAGTCTCCGCTCGAGGTGAAGCCGCCGAGGTTGCCGATGAGCGAGAAGGCGCCGGTGTCGAGATTGACCTGGTAGACCTGTCCGCCGCCCGTCGCATAGGCGCGGCCCGTGGAGTCGATGGCGAAGCCGTTGGGGCTGCTGCCGGTGACGCCCGAGAAGCCGCTTACGGTGCTCCAACCGCCGCTCTCGAAGCGGTAGAGCCCATCGGGTCCGATGCCCCAGAGCGTGCCGTCGGTGTCGGTGTCGAAGTCCCAGAGCGTGGGGGTGCTGGTGACGAGTGTGCTGGTGCCGGCGAAGGGATCGATGCGGTAGAGGGCGCTGGGCGTGTGGGCGTAGAAGGTGCAGTCGAGCCCTTCGTTGTTGGCGCCGTCGCAGTTGTTGTCGGTGAAGTCGCAGCCTTCGGAGCCATCGGGGCGGACGCGGGCGAGGTTGTCGTTGCAGTCGGTTCCGCCGCAGGAGATCGCCTCAAAGCCGTCGTTGTCACGGTCGCAGGCCGGGTCGATGGTGGTGTCGGGCGCGGTGTCGGGCGCGGTGTCGGGCGCGG
>JABMMX010000192.1 GCA_013205435.1 Deltaproteobacteria bacterium | reverse complement strand
CTCTTTGAGGATGTCGTTCTGGATGGTGCCGGTGAGTTTGTCGCGGCTGACGCCCTGCTCCTCGGCCGCGACGATGTAGAGGGCGAGGACGGGGAGGACTGCGCCGTTCATGGTCATGGAGACGCTCATCTCGTCGAGCGGGATGCCGTCGAAGAGGATGCGCATATCGAGGATGGAGTCGATGGCGACGCCGGCCATGCCGACATCACCGACGACGGCGGGGTGGTCGGAGTCGTAGCCGCGGTGGGTGGGGAGGTCGAAGGCGATGGAGAGGCCCTTCTGTCCGGCGGCGAGGTTGCGTCGGTAGAAGGCGTTGGAGGCCTCGGCGGTGGAGAAGCCGGCATACTGGCGCACCGTCCAGGGCTGGGCCGCATACATGCTGGTGTAGGGGCCGCGGAGGAAGGGGGCGAAGCCGGGCATGGAGTGGATGGCGTCGATGCTGTCGCGGATTTCGGCCGTGTAGGCGGGCGCGATGTTGATGCCTTCGGGTGTGCTCAGGCTGCCGTTGAGGCTGGCGCTGCGGGCAGGCGGCCTGAGTTCGCCGGTGGAGAAGTCGGGGAGGCGGCTCATTTGGTCTCCGAGGTGAGCTGCGCAGCGCGCTGCAGGAGCGGTGCAAGTCCGGTCGCGAGGTTGAGGAAGTCTGTGATGCCTGCGGCCTGGAGCGAAGCGGCAGCGTCGCCGGGGTTGCCGGCGGCGAAGAGGTGGCTGGCGCCGGCGCTGCGGGCAGCCTCGATGAAGGCGTGGGCCTGCTCGGCGAGGAGGGCGTCGGAGGTGCAGAGGCAGGCGACGGAGGCGTTAGCGGTGGCGCTGCCGAGCGTGACTTCGGTGGCCTTGAAGCCGAGCGTTGCGAAGAGGCCCTTTGCGAAGGCGATGCGTGGCTTGAGCTTGTCGGAGGGGTCGCCGATGTGGAGGGCGACGGTTGGGCGCTCGCCTGCGGCCTCGACGGCGGCACGGGAGGCCTCGACGGGCTGGGACCAGCGACGGGGTGCGGCGGGGCCGGTTGCGGCAGGTGCGGGCGCGACGGCGCGTTCGCCGAGGTCGGGGAACTCGGTCACGCCGATGATGGATTCGCGGCGGCGGGTTACCGATGCTGCGAACTTGGGTGCGCTCTCGGCGTCGCCCTTGGCGACGAGGCCGGAGCCGTCTTTGGCGCCGCGCTGCTCCGCCTGGAAGAGGGCCCAGGCTGCGGTGGCGAGCTCTTCGGTGAGCTGTTCGAGCGAAGCGGAGCCGTGGGCCGGGTCTGCGACCACGCCGAGGTGCGACTCTTCACGGAGGATGCAGGCGGCATTGAGGGCGAGGCGGAGCGATTCGGTCGAGGCTGCGCCCGAGGCTGCGTCGTGGCCTCGGAGGGCGATGGACTGTGCGCCGCCGAAGATGGCAGCGGAGGTCTCGACGGAGAGGCGGATGAGGTTGGTCCAGGGGGCGAGCGTGGTCTTGGAGGCCAGCGTCTCGAGGGCGTGGATGCGAGGGACGGCGGAGAGTCCCGCCTGGTCAAAGAGCGAGGCGATGAGCAGCCGCGCGGCGCGGAACTTCGCGACGGTGAAGAAGAGGTCGCGGCCGGTGGAGAGGAGCAGTTCGATACGGGCGGCGACAGGCTCGAGCGCCATGTTGCGGGCTTCGGCGGCCTGCAGCCAGCGCAGGGCTGCGGTGAGCGCGAGTGCGAGTTCGGTTGCCTCGGAGTGGCCGGCCTCGGCGGAGAAGGTTGCGTCTGCGAGGAGTGCGCCCGGGGACTGGAGTGCGGCTTCGACGGCGGTTGCGGTCGCCTCAGCGGAGGCTTGCGCGCGGAGCTGGGCGGGGAAGGGGTTGGAGGTCGCCTTCACGCGATGGGCGATGGGTGCGAGCTCGGAGGTGTTGCCGCTCGTCGCGCGGAGGAGGGCAATGCGCGGGAGCGGCTGGAGGTCGACGAGCGCGAGTGCGAGGTCGATGTCGCGCAGTTTGGTATCAAGCCAGACCAGTGAGGCCTCGCGCGAGGCCGCTGTTGCGACGAGTGCGGCGAGTTGGGCGGCATCGTCGGAGACGCCGAGCGCCGCGGTGGTCCAGGGGCCGTGGGTGGCGAAGGCCTCGGCGATGGCGCCGTGGGCTGCTGCGGCGAGCGCTGACGGCGGCGCGGGCTGGACGAGGGGCGGGAGCTCGAAGCCGTCGCGGCTCCGGATGGTGATGGTGTCGAGGGCGACACCCTTGAGGTCCTTCTCGACCTGGGCACGCCACTGTTGGAGCGAGGTGGGAGAGAAGGCGGAGGGTCTATGCTGCATGGGACCACGCTCTGGCGGGTTGGATGTTGGGCAGGGTAGTCGGGGGCGGGTTGGCCTGCAACCGAGGGCGCAAAGTTGGCAGTCGGGTGTGCAAAAAGGTGCAGGTTTGCGCGTGGCGATAGAGGCGCGGTCGCGGTGGGAGCTGAGGCGGCGCGGGCGGCGGCGCAGGTTGGCGAAGTCGGTGCGGATTGTGTGCGTGCGTGGCACGAATCTTGTAGACATAAGCAGGCAGGGTGCCGTCGCGCCAAAGCAGGTGATGCATGTCGGAAGGTCGCAAGCGTAGATTCGGTCGGGGCTTCACGCTGGTGGAGCTGATGATCGTGGTGGCCATCGCTGGAGTCATCCTGGCGATCGGGGCCTATTTCGTGAACCGTCCGAACAATGCGAACAACCTCAAGCGGGTCACTGCGCGGACACGGAATCTGGTGGAGGAGGTGCGCGCTGCAGCCCGGTCGACGGGACGAGCGATGCTGATCCAGATTCAGGAGTCGGATGTGTCGTGGGAGGACACGGCAGAGGGAGGGCGCGGTTCGAGCGTGGGTCGCATCACGGTCTATGTGTCGCCCGACAACACCTGCCAGGGAGGCGTCGTCGGTACGCTGTCAACCCTGACAAAAAATCCGGGCTTTGAGGTGGATCATACGCCGAGCGGCAACTTTCGTGGCGCGGCGTTGGTTCGGGTGGAGCCGTCGAGCTCTTCGGGGGTGTCGACGCTCTGTCTCACACCTGCGGGCCGGATGGTGGATGCTGTGACGGGCGCGGCCTACGAGTCGGTTGGGAACGCATCGGCGCAGAACGGGCTGGTGTTTGGCGGGCGGGTGCTGCTGGAGTTCGTGGAGGCGATTTGTGAGGGTGGCAGCAACGACGGCTGCCAAACGGGCGCGCTGACACGCAACCTCGAGGTGGGGCCGATGGGTACGATTGACCAGATGCCGCCAGGCTTCCTGATCCGGAGTCTCTTCTGATGAAAACGACGCATACAGCGGTTCGCGGGAAGCGGTCGATGGCGCAGGGCTTCACGATTCTAGAGGTGCTCATGGCGGTGCTGGTGCTGACGATCGGCATCATCGACATCATCGGCATTCAGACGATCGCGATTGTCTCGGCGCGTGCCACAAACAACATGCGAAACGCCTCGGTGCTGGCAGAGACGCAGCTAGAGCGGCTGCGTCGCGACTCGGTTCTCTGGGTGCGGTCGATTGGCTGGGACAGCTCCTCTTCGTTGGGACGGGCGATGGCATCGCCGGGCAACTGGGTGCGTCCGGCTGCAGAGCCCGCGGTAGACGATGTGACCTACAACCAGCTCGGTTTACCGAAACTGCCTGAGAGCACACGGCTTGGTGATGGTGCTGCGACCTACTCGCAGCTCAACAGCAATTTCTGTCTCTTTTACCGCGTTACCCGGCTGGGCGATGAGTCGCTTGGTCGGGTGGAGGTGCGGGTGGTCTGGGCCCGGAACGAGGCTGGCGACTTTCTGATTTCCCAAGGTTGCGACACGGTCATGGATCCAACCAACTTTGGCAGTGACAGCCTCTCGGAGGTTGTGGCGTCGACGGTGCTTGCGCCGAATCCGGCGCTTTCGGGAGGTGCACTGTGAGCGGGGGCTCTCTGCGGGTTGGCCGGGGCTTCACGCTGGTGGAGCTGCTGATCGCGGTGTTGCTCAGTTCGATCGTGATTATCGCGCTGGGTACGCTCATCACGAATGCGACGAAGGTGTTCGACACGACATCACAGTCG
>JABMMX010000191.1 GCA_013205435.1 Deltaproteobacteria bacterium | reverse complement strand
GGCGGGACCGAAGAGGCCTCGGGCTACTAGCGCAGCGCGACGCGGAGGAGCTCGCTCGGTCGGCTGGGGTCGTCGTTGTCGGTGACCATCCAGAGGTCGCCGGAGCCGTCGCGCATGGCGGCGAGCCCTTCGGGCTTGTCGAGCAGCAGGGAGCCGTCGCTGTCTCGGAGCGGGGTGCAGTGCCAGCCGTCGCTGTCTTGCCAGCCGACAATGCTGCCGACCACTTCGCCGTCGTCGTAACTGTTGGGCGAACACTCGGCGACGGCGATGTAGGTGAGGCGGTCGCCCGTCCAGGCGGCGTCTGTGAAGGAGTAGGTGGCGCCCTGCGGCGCGGGCGGGAACTGGTGCTGCTCGATCTCGCGGAGCTCCGGCAGGGGCGCTGTGTCGGGGGCGTCGAGCAGGACGAGGAGCGCCTGCAGCGGAATGCGGGCGGTGGCGCTGACAGGGAGCAGGTCGCCGATGGGGGCGCCGTTGCCGCGCTGGAAGAGAATGAGGCTGCCGTCGGGGAGCGGTGCTGCGCCCTCGAGGTTGAGCTCACTTCCGGCAAAGGCGGTGGTCTCGCGGAGGAGCCGATAGAGGCGGGGGAGCGGGATGAGCTCGGGTGTGAGATCGGTGTGCGGGCGCTCGCCGATGGGGCAGCGGAGCCGGAGGAGCGTTTCGCGGGCGGGCGTGGAGCCGGAGCCGAGCGCGATGAGCCAGTGCTCGTTGTGGACGGTAAGGGAGAAGGCCGACTCGAAGTCGAGCTTGCGCTGCTTGTTGCCGCGGGCTGGCTCAAAGACCCTGACACCCTCGTCTGCAGGCAGGAGCAGGGGGAGCGCCTCGGAGGTGTCGGGGTCGACGAGGGCGACCACGCGGGTGTCGTCCTGGACCACGGCGAGGAGGTCTCCCCACCAGGCGAGGCCGCTGCCTGCTCGGACATGGGCGGGGAGGTCTTGCGTGAGATCGGCGCCACCGCGATAGCGGAGTGGACGACGGGAGAGGACCGTGGCGGTCAGCGGTGCAGGTGCGTGATACATTTTGCCAGATTTGTGAACAAAACTAGAAGAGATTCTCGAATCGTGTAGCGAGCGGCGGTCGGCCACAGAGCCCACTCCTCCGCTCGGCCGACGGAAGTTCAGCATGCCCGACGCACCGAACAAAGCAAACACGAAACAGAAGAGCTGGGGCGTGGGCTGGCTCATCGCGGTGCTGCTTCTGCTGCCGCTGCTGTCGGCCGGCTACAAGGTAGGGGTGCTGCACTATGCGCTGACGGATGCGCTGCCGGACGATGAGTATTCGGTGACGGTGTCGATGAGGCTCGATGGCCGTGGCGAACGGGCCAAGGTGCGCACCTTCCTGCCGGTGGAAGACAGCCGTCAGAAGGTGATGACGCTCACGCCGGCCTCGTCGGCGGCTTTCCGGTTCTCGGAGTCGAACGAGCGCGACAACCGGGTGGGCAACTGGCTCGGCACCGAGGTGAGCGACGGCACGAAGCTGGGGTACACGGCGGTGGTGCGGCTGCTGGGCCAGCGGTTCGAGCTTGGGCCGGACATCGAGGTGCCGAAGGAGCATGCGAAGGGGCTGGCGAAGTATCTGGCGGCCGAAGAGGCGGTGCAGTCGGACAACGCAGAGATCGTGGCGCTGATGAAGCAGGTGCAGGGCGACCGGGGCGGTGCGCGGGAGCGGATCCAGCGCATGTTCGACACGGTGCAGAAGCTCAAGTTCCGGCCCTTTTCGGGCACCACGGATGCGCTGACGGCGCTGCGGCTCGGCGAGGCAAGCTGCAACGGCAAGAGCCGGCTGCTGGTGGCGATGATGCGGGCGTCGGGGATACCGGCACGGCTGGTGGGAGGCGTGGTGCTGGAGAGCGGCAAGAAGCGGACCTCGCACCAGTGGGTGGAGGCCTTTGCGGGCGGGCACTGGGTGCCGTTCGATGCGACGAACCGGCACTTTGCGGAGCTGCCGGCCAACTACCTGGTGCTCTACCGGGGCGACGAGACGCTCTTCCGGCACACCTCGGATACCAACTTTGATTACGGGTTTGAGATTGTGCGGCGGCAGGTGCCTGCGGAGCGGACGCTGACAACCTTCCCGGCCTTCAATGTCTGGGCGCTGTTCGACCGGCTGGGGCTGCCCTTCACGCTACTGCAGACGGTGCTGATGCTGCCGCTCGGGGCGCTGGTGGTGGTGCTCTTCCGAAATGTGATCGGGGTGCCCACCTTCGGGACCTTCTTGCCGGCGCTGATCGCGGCGGCGGCGGGAGAGACGGGGCTCTTTTGGGGCATCGTTGCAGTGACCGTCGTGATGCTGGGCGTCGTGGCGATGCGGGCGGCGCTCAACCGGTTCGGGCTGCTGATGTCGCCGACGCTGGCGATCCTGTTGGCCTGCGTGGTCTTCATGATGCTGGGTACAGCGATGGTGGCGGAGCACCTTGGGCTGCAGGAGCTGACGCGGCTCGCCTACTTCCCGATCGCGGTCATGGCGATCGCCTCGGAGCGGTTCTATCTGATCGTCTCGGAGGGGAGCACGAAGAAGGCCTTCAAGCACCTGGCGGGCACGCTGCTGGTGGTGGCGGCCTGCCACCTGGTGATGAACTCGATTGCGATGCAGGTGCTGGTGTCGGGCTTCCCGGAGTTCCTGCTCTGGGCGATTGCGGCCAATGTCTACCTGGGTCGCTGGGTGGGCGTGCGGGTGGTGGAGTTGATGCGGTTCAAGGCGGTCGCGGCCGGCGCAGGAGGGAGCCATGTGGCTGCTCACTGATCTGGCGGAGGCCTTCCGCAACAGGAGCCGCTACGGCACGTTGGTGGGCATGAATGCCCGCAACGTGGCGCTGGTGCGGGCCTACAACCGGCGCGAGGACTACCTGTTTGCGGACGACAAGATCCTCTGCAAGTCGCTCTTGGAGCAGGGAGGCGTTGCGGTGCCACCGACGATTGCGACGGGCGAGGGGCTGCGCGACATTCCGCGGCTGCTCGGGCTGCTGCGTGGCCGATCGAACTTTGTCGTGAAGCCGGCCTCGGGCAGTGGCGGCGACGGGATCGTGGTCGTTGGCGAAGCCGATGAGGGTGGCTGGCAGACGGCGAAGGGTCGGTTCATGGACGAAGCGGAGCTGGGCCGCCATCTGGCGGAGATCGTCTTCGGCGCCTTCTCGAACGACCTCGAGGATCGCATCCTGATCGAGGAGCGGATTGTGCCGCATGCGCTGTTTGCGGAGTTCTTCTCGGGCGGTGTTTCGGACATCCGGATCATCCTGCTCGAGGGGGCGCCGCTGATGGGCATGGTGCGCATCCCGACGCTGGCTTCGGGTGGTCGGGCCAACCTGCACCAGGGTGGCATCGGCGTGGCGATGGATCTGGCGACGGGTGTAACCTTTCGGGCGGTGTCGGGCGGCGAGAGCGTGCTGCGGCACCCTGAGACAGGCGGTGCGCTGATCGGGCGCCAGCTGCCTCACTGGGAGCAGACGATGGAGGTTGCCCGGCTGGCAGCAGCGAGCGTTCCGCTGGGCTATGTGGGGGTCGACATTGTGGTGGATGCGGTGCGCGGGCCGCTGGTGCTCGAGCTCAACGCTCGCCCGGGGCTGGAGATCCAGAACATCAACGGGCGGGGGCTACGGGCGGCGCTTGCGGGTGCTGGCAAGGAGGTCGCATGAGGTCTGACCGCTTGTGGCCGGTGCTTGTTGGGACAGGTCTGTTTCTGGGCTGCGTGGGAGGCCTCGAGTGGCTCGGGAGCCACCACGAGGCGCGTTTTGAGGTCATCACGCTTGCGAACCAGCCCGAGGCCTCTGCCGATGGCTCTGGTGGGATCGAAGGGGGCTGGGAGACGCTGGCCGCAGGACCCGAGCAGGAGCGTGCGCGGCGGGTAGCGAAGATGGGACAGCCGGAGGCGGCGCTCGAGATTTATCGGGTGCTGACGACCGATCCTGCGACGAGTGCGGAGCTGCTCGCGGAGCATGCCAAGGTGGCGCGCGCGGCGAAGCGGTGCGACGAGGCGATGGCGCTCGCGGAGCGTGCCGTCGCAGGGTCGCCGGACAATGGCAGCGGCTGGTTGGCGAAGGGGCTGGCAGCGCGCTGCCTTGGTCTGCAGAGCGAGGTGCTCGGGTTGCTTCGCAAGGCAGCGGAGCTTCGGCCCAATCACAGTCGGACGCTGTTGATCCTGTCGGACGAGCTGGAGGATGAGGGCAAGACGGGCGAGGCGCTGGAGGCGCTGCGGCCCGTATTCGGGCGGGGCAGCAGCCTGGAGCAGGCGCAGGTGTCTGCGGCAGCCGGGCAGCTCGAGATGAAGCTGCGAGACTTCAAGGCGGCGCGCGCGGCGCTCAAGGATGCCGTACAGCGGGCGCCCGCCTCGGTGGAGATCTGGGAAGCGGTGGCAAAGGCCTTCCTCTTTTCGACGGAGCCAGCCGATATCGCTGCGGCGGCGGAGCATGCTGCATCTGCGGTCAAGCTGGGGCCCGATGTGGCCGCGGTGCAGCTCACGCTCGGCAAGGTGCTGGAGCGGCAGGAGCGTCAGGCGGAGGCGCTTGCGGCCTATCAGAAGGCGCTGACCATCGACCCCTCCTACGATGCGGCGCGGGCCAAGGTGGCGCGGCTTGCGCTGGAGCTCGAGCAGCCTCGCTTGGCACGAGAGGCGGCAGACGAGCTGGTGCGGCGCGACGCGACGAGCGCCGACAACCAGTTCATGCTGGGGCTGGTGGCCGCAGGCACGGGCGAGATCGAGACCGCGCGGAAGGCCTATGCCGAGGCGATCAGGCTGCGTGACGATTTCTATCCCGCCGGTTGGTTCAATCTCGGCTCGCTGGAGCGCGATGCGAAGCAGCCCGTGGCGGCCGTGGCGGCCTATCGGAAGGCGATCGAGCAGCGGAAGGACTACGACGAGGCCTGGAACAACCTGGGGCTGGTGCAGCTCGATATGGAGCAGGTGGAGGAGGCGATCGGCTCCTTCAAGCAGGCAGCGGCGATCGATGCGACCTCGGCTGCGGCCTGGGGAAACCTGGGCAAGGCCCATGCGGCGCGGAACGACTATGCGGCCGCGGCGACAGCCTACGAGGAGGCGCTCACGCGGTCGCCGAAGAACCGGACCACGCGGCTGCGGCTTGCGGCGGCCTACCGGAAGACGGGGCGGGTTGCGGAGGCCATCGCGGGGTATGAGGCGCTCACCAAGGATGAGCCCCGCTACGCGAGCGCCTGGTACAATCTGGGCATCGCGCTGGCCGCGGCGCAGCGACCCGGAGAGGCGCAGAAGGCCTACGAGACAGCGCTAACGCTGGAGCCGGAACATCGGGCTTCGAAGAAGAACCTCGGCTTCCTTTTCGCCAAGACGGGCAGCCTCGACAAGGCGGTGCCGCTGCTGACGGCCGCCATCGACGCAGAGCCCACCGACGCGGAGAGCCGCGTGATGCTGGCCCAGGTGCTTCTGTCGCAGGGCGACCGGAACGGCTGTCTGAAACAGGCGCTCCAGGCACTCACCCAAGACAGGCGGCTCGAAGAGGCCAAAGCACTCGCCGCCAAGTGCAGCACCAACCCATGAACCCAACCCACGCACCTGGAATGACCATGCGAATCTCCACGCAGCTCCGTTACCTTCTGACCGCCAGCATGCTGTTCGCTGCGTGCGGCTCCGACAGCCCCGCCTTTCGCGAGGTAGACGGCAACGGCACCGTCGACATCGGGACCGACACCGGCACCGCCGACACAGGTCGTACGGATACGGGCCCCGTCATTCCCATCGATCCCACCGCTACGGATGAGGTTGCCTTCCAGGCTGCGCTCGCGCTCTACAGTGCGCTGGATTACGCGGCTGCCGAGGCGGCCTTTACGCAGTTCATTGCAGACTTTCCGACCTCGCCACGGGCCGACAACGCCGCCTATCTGAACGCGCGCTGCATCTACGAGAGCGGCGACCCGGCCGGTGGCCAGCGGGCCTTTGCGCAGTTCATTGCCACCCACCCCGACTCGGTCTTCCTCAACGAGGCGCACTACTTCCTGGGCCGCTGCTACTTCCAGCAGTCGAACTACGGCGCGGCGCTGCCGGAGTTCCAGGCCTCGCTGGCCCTCGATGGCGTGGGCCTCTACGCCGACGACGCGCAGTACTATGTGGCGCGAACGCAGTACCAGCTGCTCAACTACGCGGAGGCGATCGTGCAGTTCGACAGGCTGCTGAGCAGCTTCCCCGCGACGGTCTACATCGACAACGGCGTCTACTACAAAGGCCGGTCGCAGTTCGCTCTGAAGGACTACACGAACGCCATCGTCTCGTTCAACCGGGTGCTGACCTTCCCTGGCTCGATCTACCTCGACAATGCGACCTACTACAAAGGGCGGTCGACCTACTCGCTTGGCGATCTGGCGGGCGCCTTGCCCATCTTCCAGTCGATCGCGGTGACCTTCCCCGGCTCGGCCTACGAAGACAACGCGCTCTACTACATCGCCCGCATCTACACCGATCAGGGCAGCTGCGCACAGGCGCAGGCCACGCTGGCCGACCTGGGTGCAAGATTCGCCGGGAGCGTCTATGTGACCAACACCCAAACCTACCTCACTGCGAACGGCTGCTAGTATGGTCACCACTGCTCGAACCCTCGTCTTCCTCCTTGGACTCGCCGCGCTTCCTGCGGTGACGGAGGCGAAGGAGACCGAGCGTGGAGAGCAGGTGGCGCCGTGGCGGGTCTGGGAGGTGCTGACGAGCTCCCAGTGGAGGCTGATTCCGACGGCAGAGCTGGCTGCGGCGGGTTATCCGGAGAGCAGTGAACTGGCCGGACAGGCTGGCGCTGGGCTTTCCATCAAGCAGCGATGGGCGGGCAACAAGGCGAGCTATGGCGCGACGCTTGAGCATGAGCCCTTTGCGCTGCGGGTCTTCAACTTCGGAGATGGGGAGGACAGCTACTCGCCCGAGCGGCTGACGCAGAGCACCCAGACGGTGGCCGGTGCGATGCGCTGGCAGAGGCGATGGAGCGAGACCTTCTCGACGGATGGCCAGGCGTCGGTGTCGCAGCGATGGGCGGAGAACGCCTCGGACGAGCGACGGCTGACCGAGGCGAGCTGGGCCTTTGAGGAGCGGGAGGCCTTTGGGCTTCGTCCGGTCTCTTGGACGGCGACGGCACGTTATGGCCGGAGCATCTATCCGGAGTATCGCGTGAACGACCGGGCACTCGACTCAGAGTGGGGCGTGCTCGAGGTGGCGGCCGACTACCGGCTCGCACCCAAGGTGGAGCTGACGGCTGGCTACGCGGTGCGGAGCACGCAGTATCTCGACGCCAAGTATGACGCGGTGGACAGCGCCGGGACGGTGATCACGGCGACGGAGGACAAGTCGCTGCTGCGTCAGACGGCCAGCGTTGGGGCCTCGTGGAAGGCGGTCGAGGGGCTGAAGCTTACGAGCGAGCTGGAGCTCGTTCGGAACGACTACAGCGACTACACGCGGGAGATGGAGGGACGCGACGCGAGCGGCAACACTGAGGCGCGTCTTATCCGAGACTACGAGGATGCGACGCGGTGCCTGCTGCGCCTGGGCGCAAACTACCGCCCGACGGAGGCATGGAAGGTGCGGTTTTCGGCAGCGGGCTGGCTGCGGCCCTACGACACCTATCAGGCGCGGAGTGCCGATAACGACTGGCTGGAGGAGAGGCGGCTCGATGGCGGCGTGAACTTGGACCTTTCGGGCGAGTTTGCGCTGGGCCAGGTTGTGCTGGCGGAGGGAGAGGGGTTTACCTTCTCCGCCGTGGCGAGCGGGAGCTACGACACGCAGTCGTCCAACATGGAGCGGCAGGTCTCGTTTGCGACGAACTACGCGGTGACGCGGCTCTATGTGGGCGTAGCGATCTCGGGGATGGAGTAGGCGCTTCGCTGCGCCAACGCCCCGAACGGGGGGGGCAATCAGCCTCGCGCGGCGGCTACAGCGGGAGGTAACCCTGCACACCTGGCCGCTCTTGCGGCAGCGGAGTGGGCGAGACGGGGATTGAACCCGTACTCCGTGAGGAGGCGGATTTTAAGTCCGCTGCGTCTGCCAGTTCCGCCACTCGCCCGTGGCCGCGGTGCTACCTGCGCGGCGCCGCTTTGCCAAGCAGCGGAGCGGTCAGCGGTCGTGACCAGGCGGACGGATCGCGACAACCTGCCGGGTTCCTGCGGGCGACGTGCGGTGCGGTGCGGCGTCGGTCGCCCAGCCCCGGTCGTGGAGCGCGCCCATGCCGGCCGCCTCTTCGACCATCGCCTGCTCCATGTTCTCGATGGCGCGGCGGGCCTCGTCGATCCAGGCATCCTGGGGCTGGTCGTGGTAGCCAAGCATGTTCTCGAGGTTGGCCTGGTCGTGGGCCCGCCAGGTGGTAGCGAGCCGATGGGCCGTGTGGGCGCGCATGCCGAGCTGTTGCAGCGAGAGTTCGCCGGCCTCGAGCGCGCTCGCGAGGGTCTCGCGGACCACCCGCTCCACGCCCAGCCTGCGGAGCGCAGAGAAGTGCTGGCGGTTGCGGGCGCGGGCGATGATGGGCAGCCCGGGGTAGTGGCGCCGGACCAGCGCGGCCACCTCGAGCGACGTGTCGGGGTTGTCGATGGCCAGCACGAAGAGGCGGGCCTTGCCGCAGCCTGCAGCCTCGAGGAGCTCGTGGCGCGAGGCGTCGCCGAAGTAGACGGTCTGGCCCAGCTTGCGGAGCATGTCGACCATCTCGGGGTCGAGGTCGAGCACGGTCACCTCAAAGCCCGCGACCCGGACGAGCCGACCAATCACCTGCCCGAAGCGTCCATACCCGGCGATAACCACCTCGGCGTTGTGGCTGCGGATGGCATCGTGAGGGCGTGTGGCGTTGCGCTCAGCCATGCGCGGGAGCGCGAGCCGCTCGAGCGCGATGAAGAGGAGCGGCGTGACGAACATGGAGAGGACGATGAGGGTCGCAACCTCGTTGGCGATGCCGTCGGTGAAGACACCGGTCTGGCGGCCATAGGTGACCAAGACAAGGCCGAATTCGCCCACCTGCGCCAACGAGAAGGCGGCGATGAAGCCGGCCCGCTTGGGCAGCCGGAAGAGGCGGGCAAGCGCCAGCACCACCAGCAGTTTGAGCGAGAGGATCGCGGCGAGCAGCAGGAGGAAGCGGAGTGGGTTGGCGGTAACGACACCGAGCTGAAGCGAGGCGCCGATGGCGATGAAGAAGAGGCCCAGAAGCAGCCCCTTGAAGGGCTGAAGCTCGGCCTCGAGCTCATGGCGATACTCGCTCTCTGCCAGCATCACGCCGGCCATGAAGGTGCCGAGCGCGGGGGGCAGCCCGAGGAGCTCCATGAGGCCGGCGACCGAGAGGACGAGCAGCAGCGCGACGAGAGTGAAGACCTCGCGGGAGCGGGAGCGGGCGAGCAGTCCGAGCAGGGGCCGCAGGAGGTAGTGGCCGGCGGTAAAGAGGGCGCCAGCCATGGCGAGGGTGAGCAGCAGCTTGAAGATCGGCTGATACTGCTGCCAGAGGGTGAGCGTCTGCGAGACCTCGGGTACGAAGCGGAAGCCCTCGACGGCCTGCACGGTAGCAAGCAGCGGGAAGAGGCCGAGGATGGGGACGACAGAGAGGTCTTGCGCGAGCAGGATGGCGAAGCTGGACTGGCCGCCGCGGCCCGCAAGGAGGTTCCGCTCGTCGAGCGAGGCGAGGACGATGGCGGTGGAGGACATCGCCCCGACGAGGCCGAGCGCCACGGAGAGGTGCCACTCCACGCCCAGCGCAATGGCGACGGTGGCGATGGCGGCGGCGGTGACGACGACCTGGAGGCCGCCGAGGCCGATGATGTCGCGGCGGAGGGAGCGGAGGATGGTCGGCTTGATCTCCAGGCCGATGAGGAAGAGCATCATCACGACGCCGAACTCGGCGAAGTGGAGGACCTTGTCGGAGGGCCCCGCGACGTTGAGGAGCTGGGGTCCGATGACAATGCCAGCGCCGAGGTAGCCGAGGACGGTGCCGAGTCCGAGCCGCTTGGCGAGGGGGACGCAGATGGCGGCGGCGGCGAGGTAGATGATGGCGTAAAGGAGGACGGAGTCGCTCATGCGGCTCCTGCCGGTGGGCGGATGAAGTCGCCGAGGTCGAAGTTGAGGGCGGGGCGGGCGGCGGCCTTGTCGAGGTCGACGCGGCCGTCGAGGAGGGCCTCGAGGAGGGCGCGGTAGTTGGCGGCGGCCTCGCGGAGCTGCTCGGGGTGTGTGTCGACGCGGAAGCCGTGGACGACGAAGGGGGCCAGGAAGCGCATGCCGCAGAGCTGGGCGGTGGTCTCCCAAGGGGAGAGGAACTGGCGGACATTGCAGGTGGGGCCGCTGCCCTGCTCAGGCTCGAACTCGGCGGCGCTGGTCGAGACGGCGTGGAGGGCGACCTTGCCGCGGAGCTGCAGTCCGCCCTCTCCGTAGGCCCAGCCATGCTCCAGGACCACATCCTGCCACTGCTTGAGGAGGGCGGGCGCGGAGAACCAGTAGAGGGGGTGCTGGAAGAGGATGATGTCGTGGCGGCGGAGGAGGGCCTGTTCGGCGCGCCGGTCGACATGGAAGGTGGGATAGGCCTCGTAGAGGTCGTGGAGGGTGACGCCGGGGAGGTTGGAGGCGGCCGCGACGAGCGCGCGCTGGGTGCGCGAATGCTCGAAGGCGGGATGTGCGAAGAGGATGAGGATCGAGGCCATCGGCGGCACGGAGCGGGGGCGGCAGGGGGCTGCAGAATAGGCTGTCGCGGGAGGCAGAGCAAAGGCAAGCGGCTAGACAAGGGCGGGGCGAAAGGCTAGACGCGCGGCCACCTTACACTTTCGGGACCATTGCCGTCTCGTCACTTCGACCCTGGGAAGAGAACATGGCTGAATCGCACATCACTGACCTGAACATGCTCCGCAACATCGGTATCTCGGCCCACATCGACTCGGGCAAGACGACCCTCACGGAGCGCATCCTCTTCTACACGGGCAAGATCCACCGGATCGAAGAGGTCCGCGGCAAGTCGGGCGTCGGCGCCAAGATGGACTCGATGGAGCTCGAGCGCGAGAAGGGCATCACGATCCAGTCGGCTGCCACCTACGTGCACTGGCAGCTCGAGAACCAAGACTACGCGGTCAACATCATCGATACCCCCGGACACGTCGACTTCACGATCGAGGTTGAGCGCGCCCTTCGCGTGCTCGACGGCGCGATCCTGGTGCTCTGCGGCGTTGCCGGCGTTCAGTCGCAGTCGATCACGGTCGACCGCCAGATGCGCCGCTACAATGTCCCCCGTCTGGCCTTCATCAACAAGCTGGACCGCGCGGGCGCCAACCCCTTCCGCGTGACCGGTCTGCTCCGCGAGAAGCTGTCGCACAACGCGATCATGATGCAGATCCCGATCGGCGAAGAGGATCGCTTCAAGGGCACGGTCGACCTGCTCACCCGCCAAGCCTGGTACTACGAAGGCGACAACGGCGAGGAAATCCGCATTGTGGACTGCCCAGCCGACCTCAAGGAGGACATGGAGAAGTACCGCAACATCCTCATCGAGGGTCTCTCGGACTTCAACGACGACATCGCCGAGAAGTTCCTGAACGGCGAAGATGTAAGCGCGGAAGAGGCCTACCCGGTGGTTCGCAAGGCGACCATCGAGCGCCGCATGACGCCCGTCTTCATGGGCTCGGCCTACAAGAACAAGGGCGTTCAGGCGCTGCTCGACGCGGTCATGCGCTTCCTGCCCAGCCCCTACGACCGGACCTACGAGGCGCTCGACCAGCGCAACAACGAAGAGAAGCTCCAGCTCATCTCGAAGCCGGGCCACCCCCTCGTCATGCTGGCGTTCAAGCTCGAAGATGGCCGCTACGGTCAGCTCACCTACTGCCGCCTCTACCAGGGCAAGCTGGAGAAGGGCGACACCATCTACAACCAGTCGACGAAGCAGAAGGCCAAGGTGGGCCGTCTGGTGCGTATGCACTCGAGTGAAATGCACGAAATCGACGAGTCGGAGGCGGGCGATATCGTCGCGCTGTTCGGCATCGAGTGCTCGACGGGCGACACCTTCACCGACGGTGATGCCGACCTGACGATGACCTCGATGTTCGTCCCTGACGTGGTCATCACGCTGGCGGTCGAGCCGATCAAGAAGGAGGGTCTCAACAACTTCTCGAAGGCGCTCAACCGCTTCTCGAAGGAGGATCCCACCTTCCGCGTCACGCGCGACGAAGAGTCGGGCCAGACCATCATCGGCGGCATGGGCGAGCTTCACCTCGAGGTCTACCTCGAGCGCATCAAGCGCGAGTATGGCGTTGAGGTCCAGGCCGGCGCCCCGCAGGTTGCCTACCGTGAGACCATCACCAAGAAGAGCGACTTCGAATACACCCACAAGAAGCAGACGGGTGGCTCGGGTCAGTTCGCCCGCGTGCTCGGCTTTGTCGAGCCGTCGGACGCCGGTGAGAACTACCAGTTCATCAACAACGTCATCGGTGGCTCGATCCCGAAGGAGTACCATGCCTCGTGCGACAAGGGCTTCCAGGACGCCATGGAGCGCGGCACGCTGATCGGCTTCCCGATCGTCAACATCCGCGCCGGCGTCACCGACGGTATGGCGCACGCGGTTGACTCGAGCGACATGGCCTTCCGCATCGCGGCTCGTACGGGCTTCCGTCAGGCCTACGAGCGCTCGGCACCGGTTGTGCTTGAGCCCATCATGAAGGTTGTCGTCGAGTCGCCCGAGGAGTTCGCCGGCACGGTGCTCGGCGGTCTCAACAAGCGCCGCGGCATGATCCAGGGCAACTCGACGAGCGGGAACCAGGTCCAGATCGAGGCTGAGGTTCCGCTGTCGGAGATGTTCGGTTACTCGAACGACCTCCGCTCGAGCACCCAGGGCAAGGCCGAGTTCTCGATGGAGTTCGCGAAGTACCAGGCGGTCCCCCGCGTGGTTCAGGAAGAGCTCATCAAGAAGTATGCCGACCGTCGCGCCCGCGACTAAGCAGCGCTTCTGCTGGAACGACCCTCGTCGGCTCAGGCTGGCGGGGGTCGTCCCGTTTTGGGGCAGGTTCCCGCCACCGCGGAGTGCAACACAATTGCATCGAATCCCTCGCTATTGCTAGCGTTGCGGCAACTTCCTATCGCGTAAATCGACCCGAAATCGGGCTCAAATGCGGAGCGGAAGATGCGAAAGAGATGGATGACGGTGCTGTTAGCGGCGACCTGTTGGATGACCGGCTGTGGCGGTGCGACGCAACACGGACAGCTCACACGGATGAGCGCGGTGGAGGGGGCTGTGGCGCTTTGCGAGCATGAGGTGCCGGCGGCGGTCTGTACCCGCTGCAACCCGGCGTTCGAGGCCAAGTTCAAGGAGTCCGGCGACTGGTGCCCGCCGCACAAGCGG
>JABMMX010000190.1 GCA_013205435.1 Deltaproteobacteria bacterium | reverse complement strand
GGCCATGCCTTTACTGTCTCGTGCGGCGAGACGCTCGACGCCAACTGCAACGGCGTGGGCGACCTCTACGACCAGATCGGCACCGAGGAATTCGGAGTTACTCACTGTACCGCCTGCAACGACCCCTGCGGGGGCCGAGTGACGAACGGCGACCGGATCTGCGAGGGCGGGGCAGATGCACCCACATGCGGCGTCCGCTGCGACAGCGACAGCTTTGTCGACTGCGACGGCGATCCTGCCACAGGGTGCGAGGTCGAAGCGACCGACGCGAGCCGCCTCTTCTACGCCGACTGCGACGGCGACGGGGTGCCGCAGGTTGGTGAGCCGCTCTTCGACTGTGCTGGCTCTGGCGTGGTGACAATCGAGGTGGATGGCGTTGCCTGCGAGGGCGTTGCGGAGGCAGACATCGCTGTTGCCGGCGGCGAGCTGGTCTTCGACTGCGACGATGCCGACAGCGCCAATGCGCCAGGTGGTGCCGAGGTCTGCGACGGCCAAGACAACGACTGCAACGCGGAGGTCGACGACACCGCCATTCTCAGCAGTGCGAACTTGCGTTGCAACGCGCCTGGTGTCGTCGGGGAGTGCGCTTCGAACGGGCAGTGGAGCTGCGTCGCCGGTTCCGCCGGTACCGGGGCTGGCGGCGAGACCTGTGTTGCTGCGGCCGACACCACCGAAATCTGCGACGGTCTCGACAACGACTGTAATGGCTCGGTGGACAACGACCCGCCAGCCCTTGAAGGCCCGCTTGTAGGAACAGGCGGTACCGTTGGCGGCGGCTGCACCCTCCCACCGGGCAGCACTGCGATGGGCATCTGCCGCAGCCAGGCAAAGTTCATCTGCCAGGCCGGCGGCATCGTCTGCCAAGCCGCGCAGCCCGAGGCGACCGATCTGCCGGGCGATGGCACCAGCCCCGACGCGGATGCAAACTGCGACGGCTGGGAGGGCGAGATGAGCCGCTCCATCTTCGTCTCCAGGCTCACTACAATAACCGGCGATGGGACCCTTGTCCGGCCTTTTAACAACTTCGAACTTGCGCTGGCGCTCAAGCAGGCCAACCCTTCACGGAACCAGATCTACATCACCGAGGGTACCTTCGCGGTCTCCAACGGCTTCACGATTGCCGATGCAGATGCGGGGGCTGTCATCATCGGCGGCTACACGGTCGTGGCGGGTACTTTCACTGGGCCGAGCGGCACAACCACGCTCGCTTTTGGCACAGGCACCAAAACCATCTGTGCCGCGGGCGCCGCGGTCTGCCCGAGTGCCAGCACCAGCGATTTCGAGACGGCCATCACCGTCCGCAACCCGTCGGGCGTGCTTCTCAAGAACCTCACAATCGACGTGGCCAAACCATCCCTCGACTTTGGCCACATCGTCGGTCTTGCCTGCTTTGGTGGCCTCGCCGGCTGCGGCGGGCTGAAGCTTCAAGGGATGTCGTTCAACCTGACAGGGGCCGACGGTACAGCCGGCGTAGACGGGCTGGAGGCGGCCGATGGTTCGTCGGGTGTGAACGGAAATTATGGGACCGGCGACTGGGCCATCAGAGTAATTGGCGCAAACACGGGCGCCACGGCGACGGCGAACGTTGCACCCGCGGGAGCGAGCGCCTGCAGCGTTTCAGGTGGTCGCGGGGGTGGCGTGAGCTGGTCTATCTCCACCAGCGGTAGCCTTGCTTATCTGTATGCCCGCGAGGGTACAGGCAGCGAGCGATACAGTGACCCAGCGATTGGTGACGGAGACCTCTACGCATCTGCAGCACCAGGTGTAAGCGTCGAGTCAAGCGATACGACTGCGGTGCCCGGCCTCACGCCAACCTATGATGGTCGCCCAGGAACGAACGCAACGCGTCAGGCGCTCGGCGGTAGCTTTGGCGACGCGAGCGTAGCCTTTGGCATTGGTGATGGCACCGCCGGACAGCCCGGACAGGCAGGCCTGGGAGGTAGCGGCGGCGGATACCGCAGCAAGTCGAGCAGCATTGCGTTCGGTATTGGGTCGCTTTACACCATTTCAGGGACCCTCGAAGCCGCCGGCGGCGGCGCGGGCGGCGGCGGCGGATGCGGCGGTGGCGGCGGTACGGCGGGGCGCGCTGGTGGTAGCGTGGTCGGTATCTACTGGGATAGCCCGACAGCTCCGATCGCGGACGACTTTGGGGTCAGCTTCTCGCTCACGCCCGGCAAGGGTGGCAAGGGCGGCAACGGCGGCAACGGCGGCATTGGCGGAGCCCAGTCGGCGTTGAAGGCCTCCACGATTGCTGGCTGGGGCCAGGCTGGCGGCATCGGTGGACCGGGCGGCCATGGCAGCGGTGGCGGCGCGGGTGGCAGTGGCGGCAACGGCTGGGCGGTGAATGTGGCGCGACGCGATGCGACCGTCTTTACAGAAATCCTGACTTCCTTCCCGCCTGCCGCGGAGGTGCACGAGCAGACGCCGACAGGTGGCGCAGGCGTATCGCTGCGCCGGCAGTACCGTTACGCCACGATCGCCGGGAACGACCCCCTTACCATCGCACCCGATCCTGCTGCGCCAGCCGGCGCAGACGGTGACCCTAGCGAGCCGCTCTTCCGCGACGACGGGGGGCTCGTCTTCGCTCCGCCCTCTGCTGGCTTGCGGCTCCCCACCTGCTGGATCGACAAGCTCAACAACCCTGAGTCCTGCTTCGGTGTCTGCCCGAGCGGCTACCATGTAGACCCCGCGAACGCCAACCGCTGCGCGTCGGACCGGATCTTCTGTGATGGGCCCCAGCTCGGCGCAAATGGTGAGCGCGACTCGCTCGCTGCGCAAACCTGGAACGGCACCGGTTACGGCCAGTGCATCAACTACGGTTGCGTTGACCCGACCAATGTTCTGGCATCGCCACCGGCCACAATCGGGGGGCCATTCTGCTTCGCACGCGTCACGGATTGCAACGCCGGCGGTGGCTTCGGAACACAGACCTACCTGAGCGGCGAGACCTACACCGCCTGCGAACTCGACGGCTGCTACGACGCCAACAGCTCGCTGGTGGGCAACACCTGCCTCTGCAACACCGGTTTCCACAGCGAAGGCGGCGTCTGCACCAGCGATGTGCGGGAATGCATCTTCAGCTACGGCGAAAACCTACCGAACGGGGGGAACTCGACCTACGCGGCCTACGGTGAGGAGCGTTGGGATGGCACCGGCTACGGCGCCTGCACCTTCTCCCGCTGCTTCGACGTAGCCGGCATCGTGAGCGGCACCACATGCCTCGCGCCGACCATCGCCTGCAGCACCGCGACCGGCACGGGTGTGCAGTACAAGTATCAGGGTAGTAACAGCTACACCAACTGTTGGCTGACGGCCTGCAACCCCGGAAATCTTCCGGAGATCGACTACTTCGGAGGTTGCACTTTCCCCGATGGAACAACTTGCGTGCCACCCTCAGGTGAGTGCGGCAACACAGGAGGGCTGCCATGCACCACCAGCGTTGAGTGCGGCTACTACAGCACCTGCCGCCGTTTTCCGCCGGTGGGGGTCTGTAACACCTACTCCTACTGAGCCACCTTCGGATTTAGGCGCGCCTCGGGACGGCGCGCCAAACCTCGAACTTCCTGTTCCCCCTTCGTTTTCCAACGAGCCCCAAGATGTTGCTTCATGCCGGCCAAGGCCGCTCCTCGATTCTCTTCGTAGGAGCACGCCTCCTCTCTGCCGGTCTCCTGTTCTTCGCTGCCTGCAGTGACGATGGAGGCTCCTCGCCCATAGCTGCGCCGGACGGCTCTGCAGATGCGAGCGGTGACACCGGAGCCCTTCAGGAAGACACCCGCGACGCAACCGACACTGCTGCCGACACGGCCGACGTGGGAGACACCGCCGCGGACACGGCCGCAGACACGCGAGACGCTGGAGATACCGCCGCGGACACGGCCGCAGATACGGCAGCGGATGCTTCGGACACCGTCGACGCGGGTCGCGTTCCTGGAACGGTTCCGCTCTCCAACTACATTGGCTGCGAAACGGATGATCAGTGCCCGAACGGTACCGGCGACTGCATCACGTCGGTCCCCTTCAACCGGACGGCAAACGGCAGCCCGAGCCGCATCTCTATCGCGGAGCTCGACCCCACGTAGCCGCGGGCTGGCATCTGCACCAAGGTCTGCTCCGATCAGGTCGATGCCTGCGCCGAGGCAGAGCTTCGGCTGCCGGGCGCGCCCGGTGCGGCCTACCAGTGCCAGGTGGTCGCGGTCGGCGCGCCGCCCTACGCGCTCGACGGCTCGGGCGCGCTGCCCGACCCTGCCTCGCTCGACCCACTGGAACAGACCAAGGGCGTCCCCTTCGCCGCCCTCTGCCTGCCCCCGTTCCGCGTGACGACCGGCTTTGGCCCTGATTTCTGCGAGCCCTGCAGCGCCACGAACGCCTGCGAGTCTGGCTCGGTCTGCTGGCTCAACGCCCCCTTTGCCGCTGAGCCGTCCACCGATGGTGTCTGCCTCACGGCCTGTGGCGGAGCGACGGGCGCTTGCCCGGTCGGCTTTGACTGCACCACCCTCGACCCATCGACGGGAACCGTCGTGGGCGGAGCAGGGGAGGGCACCTTCTGCGTGCCGAAGGCTGCGACCTGTGGCGCCTGCCGCGATGCCGATGGCGACGGTTTCGGCACCGGCCTCTGCGACGGCAACAACGCCACGCCCCACGACTGCGACGACGCGGTCGCGACAACCTGGTTCGACGCTGCAGACATGGACCATTCCTTCCCGCTCATCTGCGGCGAGACCCTGGACGCCAATTGCAACGGCATCGGCGACCTCTTTGAGGAGCAGGGGACCGAGCTCTTCGGCGCCACCCACTGCACAACCTGCGACGACGCCTGCGGCGGCGCAGTCCTGAACGGCGACCGCATCTGCGAGGGTGGAGCAGAGGCGCCCCGTTGCGGCGTGCGCTGCAGCGACGACAGCGCATTTGTGGACTGCGACGGCGACCCCACCACGGGTTGCGAGGTAGAAATCACCGACCCGAGCCGGCTCTTCTACGCTGACTGCGACGGCGACGGCGTGCCGCAGAACCTCTTCCGCTTCGACTGTGCCGATGCAGGTTCTGTGTCGGTCGAGGTCGGCGGCGTTGCCTGCGCGGGCGTCCCCGAGACCGATATCGCGACAGTTGCGGGTGCACGGGTCTTCGACTGTGACGACACCGATAGCGCCAACGCGCCAGACGCGCTCGAGGTCTGCGACGGCCAAGACAACGACTGCAATGCGGTTTCCGACGATACCGCGATTCTCCGCGGCGGAAGCCTGGCCTGCACCGCCCCGGGCACATCTGGAATCTGCGCCGCCGGTGGGATGTGGGACTGCGTAGACGGCGCAGTTGGAACCGGCGCCGCCGGCGAGACCTGCGTTGCCGCGGCAGCTACCACCGAAATCTGCGACGGCCTCGACAACGACTGTGACGGCGCGGTGGACAACGGAGCAAGCGTTGGCATTGCCGGTGCCGCTGGCGGCGTCGTAGCCGTGCTCTGCACACTCCCAGCGGGCAGCACTGCGGTGGGAATCTGCCGCAGCCAGGCGAAGTTCATCTGCCAGGCTGGCGGTATCGTCTGCCAAGCCGCGCTGCCCGAAGCGACCGACCTCCCAGGCGACGGCACCCTCGACGCCGCAGACGCGAACTGCGACGGCTGGGAGGGCGACCTCAGCCGCTCCATCTTCGTCTCTACCCTCGGCGCAGCAGAAGGCGACGGCACACTTGCTCGGCCCTTTGAGACCTTCGACCAGGCGCTGGCGCTCAAGCGAACCGCGCCGCTCCGTAACCAGATCTACATCACCCAGGGCACCTTCCCTGTCGCAAACGGCTTCACCCTCCCGGAGGGCGACACGGGCGCCGTCATCATCGGCGGCTACGGCATCGACCCTGTTTCGCGGGCATTCACCGGTCCTACAGGCTCTACCACGCTCGCCTTTGGAACAGGAACCAACACCATCTGCGCCGCGGGAGCCGCGGTCTGCCCCAGCGCGAGCACCACCGACTTCGAGACAGCCATTACCGTCCGCAACCCGTCGGGCGTCCTGCTCAAGAACCTCGCAATCGACGTCGCAAAGCCGCTGGACAACTTCGGTCACATCGTGGGGCTGGCCTGCTACGGAGGCCTCACGGGCTGTGGCGGCCTCAAGATGCAGGGGATGTCGTTCAACCTGACCGGGGCCGACGGCTCCGATGGCATCGAGGCCGCCGCGGGCGCCGACGGAGCTCCGGGTGTGAACGGAAACTATGCCGTCGGTCCAGCCATCATCGGCGCCGACGGCCCGGACGCCCGTCCTTCGACCGCCGGCCCCAGCGGCTGCAGCGTGCCGGGCGGCAACGGCGGCGGCGCCTTTCGTAGCCGGAGCAGCCTCGTCTACGACACCAGCGACGGAATCGCAGCCTATCGGTTCGATGCGCTCTCCGCCGAGCCAGGGACCTTCGCGAACGCCGGTACGAACTACGAGGGGCCCTATGTCATCGTGCCGGGCCTTACTCCCCTGTTCGATGGCCAGGCTGGAGCAAACGCAACGAGGCTCGCGCTTGGCGGCACCTTCGGACTCTCGACTGCTGCGTTTGGCGTTCGCGACGGGACGGCAGGCCAGATTGGGCAATCGGGTGTCGGCGGCGGCGGCGGCGGCTACCGCTTATCGAATTTGATCAACATCTATCTGGCAGCTGGTGGAGGTGCAGGTG
>JABMMX010000189.1 GCA_013205435.1 Deltaproteobacteria bacterium | reverse complement strand
GTCGAGGCCGATTTCGCGGAGCGCCTCGTCGCTGTTGGCGGGGTCCATCTGGTAGCTCTTCTTGTCTGCTCCGCCGAGGCTGGCCGCAGAGCCGACGGCGTCGCGGAAAGGGCCGTAGAAGCAGGAGGCATACTTGGCGGAGTAGGCCAGGATGCGGGTGTTCACGAATCCCGCCAGCTCGAGCGCGAGCCGTATCTCGCCGATGCGACCGTCCATCATGTCGGAGGGGGCGACAACATCTGCGCCCGCCTCGGCGTGCGACAGCGCCTGCAACTTCAGCACGTCGATGGTCTGATCGTTGATGACGTAATGGTGCTCGTCGATGAGACCGTCCTGGCCGTGGATCGTATAGGGATCGAGCGCCACATCGGTGATGACGCCGAGCGTGGGGATCGCCGCCTTGAGCGCGCGCACGGCACGCTGGACGAGCCCGTCCGCGTTGTGTGACTCGGCAGCGAAGGCATCCTTCTTGGAGGCCTCGATGACCGGGAAGATGGCAACGGCTGGGATGCCGAGCCGATGGGCCTCGGCGGCGCGCTCGACCAGCAGGTCGATGGAGAGCCGGAAGACGCCCGGCATGGAGGCGATGGTCGTTTCGGTGCGCTCTCCCTCCGTCACAAACATGGGGTAGATGAGGTCGTCCGCTGTGAGGCGGTTTTCGCGCATCAGCCGGCGGGAGAAGTCGTCGCGACGCATGCGGCGCATGCGAATCATGGGGAAGGAGCCGCTCATTCTGAATCTCCACGTTTGGGGCGCAACAGAGCCTCCGCCGCGGCGTCTACCAACCGCTCGGTGGAGGCGCCAGAGGCGACGGTCACACGGGCAACACCGAGCAGCCGCGCACGCTCCGCCGTCCGCTCGCCAATGACGAAGAAGGGGAGCGCGAGCCAGGCGTCCCGCAGCCCGTTCGGCAGAGCATGTAGGAAGGCCTCGAGCCGATTCGCCGAGGTCACGATGATGCCGGAAATCTCTTCCGGACGGAGCTCGGAGAGGCTGGCGGCGAGCGTCGGGACGGGAACTGCGGCGTAGGTCTCCAGCCGAACGACCGCCATCCCCTTCGACGCGAGGAGCTGCTGCGGCTCGGTGGCGGCGTCGCGGGCCACCGCGAAGACCAAGCGGCCGGCACCGGGCGAGGCAGCGAGCTGCTCCGCCAGACCGAGCGCATCGGAGTCGCCCGTGAGAGCCACCGCAAAACCGCAGCGGAGGGCCTCTTCCGCCGTCGCGCCACCCACGGCTGCGACAGGCGTCGAGGGCGCCCCGCTGCCGAGGGAGAGGCAGAGGTTGTGCCAGGCGCGCACGCCGCGGCGGGAGGTGAGCACCACGATATCATCGGCGGTCAGCGAAGCTGCGAGCGCAGCAGCATCGGCGCTCTGCTGCCAGCTCTCCTCATAGCGGAGCACCTCCAGCGGTAGCCCTGTGAGCGCCACCGCCTCGAGCGCCTCCAGCATCGTCCGGGCCTCGTCGGGCGCGCGGAGGCAGAGCAGCGTCGGCCGCCGCTCCGACAGTGCGCCGCTACGTTCCATCGACGCGGCCGGGACGGCCGTCGCGGGCGCGATGCCGCTCGAGGATGTTCTCGCCAAGGCGACGTCCCAGTTCCTCGGCCTGCGCGACGGGATCGTCGCGGAGGATCACCATGCGGCTCCCCTCGGTGGTCCAGCCATCCTCATCCATCAGCCGCGCTTCGATGCGCAGCCCATCTCCGCTCCGCGTTGCGAAGGCGCCGAAGGGCGTCTTGCAGTCGCCACCGACCGCTAGCATGCAGGCCCGCTCCGCCAGCGCGAAGAGCCGGGCCTCACTGTCATCGAGCGGCGCGAGCAGCGCCCGCGTCTCGGCATCATCGCTCCGGGCCTGGATGCCAAGGATGCCCTGGCTGGGCGCAGGCAGCGAGATCTCCACGCCGAGCCGCTCCCAGTGGAGACCGTCAAGGAGTCCTAGGCGGCTCAGTCCGGCCTCGGCGAGCACCACGGCATCGAGGCCATCGTCGCCAGACAGTTTGGAGAGCCGCGTGCCCACATTTCCGCGGATTCCGACAATCGACAGGTCGGCCCGGTACCTCAGCAACTGCATGCTCCGGCGGATGGAGCCCGTTCCGATGCGGGCGCCTGCGGGGAGTGTCGCGAGCGTCATCCCTGCCTGCCGAAACACCATCACATCGAAGGGTTCGGCGCGGGTCGGGAAGGCGTCGAGGACCAGCCCCTCGGGCTGCGCTGCCGGCATGTCTTTGAGGCTGTGGACGGCGAAGTCGATGCGGCCGTCGAGCATCGCCTCCTCAAGCTCCTTGATGAAGATCCCCTTGCCACCAATCTCGATGAGAGGGCGGTCGAGCACACGGTCGCCCTCCGTCTTGATGACCACACGCTCGATGGTCAGCCCAGGGTGTGCAGCGAGCAGCAGCTCCGTGATGTGGTCGGCCTGCCAGAGCGCGAGCGGGCTGCCCCGGGTGCCGAGTCGAAGAAGCTGCTTCATCCGTCCTGCTCTCCTTCGGACGCGGCGCCGGCAGGGTGGGCGTCGCCTGGGTCATGGAGCCCGAAGAGGCGCGAGGTGGCCGTCATGAGCTGCTGGTCGGAGGCGCTGGCCGTGGAGGAGCGCAGCGCCACGGTGGGGCCATGCAGCAACTTGGCGACGAGCTGGTTGCCGAAACGGTGAAGCAGTTCGCGCTGCTCCGCCGGCAGCGACGGATGGGCGCGGAGGAGGCGCTCGACCTCTGCCTCCTTCGTCGCGTTGAAGTGGTTTCGCAGCTCCACGATGGTCGGCACCACGCTGTGCTCGGCGAACCAGCGCTCCATCTGCGCCACCTCCTCCGTCACAATCCGCTCCCCCGCGATCGCCTCCGCGCGCCGCGTGGAGAGATTGGCGTCGACCACCTTCTCGAGGTCATCGATGTCGAAGACGTAGACATTCTGGAGCTGGTCACAGGCCGGATCGATGTCCCGCGGGACGGCGATATCGATGAAGAAGAGTGGCCGGTACTTGCGCCTGACAACCACCTCGCGCACCAGCTCGGCCTTCACCACGAAGCCGGCTGCGCCCGTCGATGAGATGACGATGTCGGCCTCCTCGAGGAGCTGCGCGAGCGCCTCGAAGCCGTGTGCCTTACCGCCGAGCTCTGCTGCCAATGCCTGTGCCCGCTCCAAGCTCCGGTTGCAGATGTCGACCTGACCGGCGCCCGCCTGCACGAGCGCCTTGGCCGCGAGCGCACCCATTTTGCCGGCACCGATGACGAGCACGCGCCGGCCTTCGATGCGACCAAAGACCTTCCGCGCCAGTTCGACGGCTGCATAGCTGATGGAGACGGCGCTCTCGGAAATCCCCGTCTCGGTGCGGACCCGCTTGGCAGTCCGGATGGCGTGAGAAAAGACGCGGCCGATGACGGTGCCAGTCGCGCCCGACGACAGGCCCATCGAGAGCGAGTTCTTCACCTGCCCCAGGATCTGCGACTCGCCGAGCACAAGCGAATCGAGCGCGCTGGTCACGCGAAACAGGTGTGTGAGCGCGTCGCGACCGCCATACTCGTAGGCGTGGCGTGCCATCCACTCATCGGTCAGGCCGAAGCGCTGCTTGATGAAGCCCTCCACCGCTTCGGGCTCGTCGGCCAGCGCGACGAACTCCACCCGGTTGCAGGTCGAGACGACGGCGACCTCCCTCACGGAAGGCAGCGCCACCATCTCGCGCAGGAGGTCGGGGAGCGAAGCCTCGGGCACGGCGAGCCGCTCCCGCTCCTCCACCGGGGCGCTCTTGTGGCTCACACCGAGCAGGCAGAGTTTGCCCATCATCTGGCGCCGCCGCTGTAGAGTCCGAGGATGGCGTAACAGGCGACGCAGCCCGCGATGGTCAGCCAGGCAGCCTGGCGCCCGCGCCAGCCACTCTTCACACGCGAGAGGATGACGCCGGCAAAGAAGAGCCAGGAGATGCCACCGAGCAGCACGCGGAGATCGAGGCCGCTTTGGGGCGCCGAGAGCGACCAGGCCACGCCCAGCGTCACGGCCATGGTGTAGATGATGAAGCCGCCCACAACGAGGCGGTAGTAGGCGTCGTCGAGCTCCTGCAGGCCGGGCAGACGCTGGAAGAGCACGCCAAACCGGCGCTGACGCAGCAGCCGCTCCTGCACCAGGTAGACCGCCGCCATGATGGCCGCGACCCCGAGCATCCCGAGCCCGAGCACAGATAGCCCGATGTGGAGCAACAGCATGCCGCGGAGCTCCGGCGAGGCCGACTCAACGATGGGGACCTGCAGCAAGAAGGCGCTCAGCAAGATGGTACCCGCCGGCGCCACGAGCACGCCCGCAACCCGGGTGGCCGATGAACCCTGCGCGACCAGATAGACGATGCCGAGCAGCAGCGTCAGCGAGACCAGGTTGTCGCCGGGTGCGAGCAGCGCTGCCGGCCCTCGCGCCGCCACCAGTTCACCCGCCAGCACCAGCGTCAGGAGCAGCGCCGCGAGCAGCGCCGCAAAGCCCGTCTGATGCTTGCGACCTTCGCGCGCCGACAACTCTCCCACATAGAGCACGGTGCTCGCTGCGAAGGCCACGATGGCTGAGAGTGCGACCACACTGGTCATGCGGAGCCCTGCCTACGCGAGTCGACGCATCGGGCCGGGAATCTCGTCGACCTTTGCGTGGGTGATCTGGTTCTGGTCGTTCACCAACACGACCGTGGGCCGGTGGCTCCTAGCCTGCTCGTCCGACAGCTCGGTGAAGGTGGCGATGATGACCCTGTCGCCCTTCTTCATGAGATGGGCCGCCGCGCCGTTAATGCAGCAGACGCCAGACCCGCGCGGCCCTTCGAGCGCGTAGGTCTGCAGCCGCGTGCCCCGCGTCACATTCCAGATGTGAACGGCCTCGAATGGCAGGATGTCTGCCGCCTCGAGGAGGTTGGTATCGAGCGTCACGGAGCCCTCGTATTCGAGGTCTGCGTCGGTGACGACGGCACGATGGATCTTCGACTTGAACATGTTGCGGGTCATGGGGTCCCTCGACCTTGGCCGTGACCGCGTGGCGCTCCTCGAAAGGATGTGCCCGCGTCGGCGGTTGCGGATCGCCTGACGCCTCCCCTCGGGTGCACCAGACAGCTCGCGCTCTAGCACCGCCGGACGGCCCGTCAACACTTGCCCGATGGGCGCATCTGCCGTGCTGTGACGCACCATCGCCTGCCCGCGGCCGAGGAGCCGTTGCGCCCGCGCAGGTTGACGCGCTTCTGCCGCTGCCGCTACCCCTGCAAACCTCGACGCACCTCTCTCCGGACAGCCCCCATGCGATCTCTCCTGTTGGCCCTCGTCGGCCTCGGCCTTGCGCTCACCGCCTGCAGCTCCGACGGCGTCAGGTTCGACCGCGGGCTCGCTCTCACCGACGCATCCTTCAGCGCGGAGTCCAAGCCAGGCGGTAGCGCCAAGGTCAGCCTGACCTACCTGCCGGCCGGGCCGCTGGATGCCGACTACACCACCTTCGTTCACGCGGAGGGCGAGGGCGGCTGCCGCACCACCACAGACCTTCCGGCCGATGCCGCAAACCCGCCGACGGCCTGGGCCACCACCCCTGTGACCCGTGAGGTCACCCTCTCCTTCCCCGCAACCTGCAAGGCGGGCGAGCTGCAGCTCTTCACCGGCCTCTACGACCGCAAGACCTACAAGCGGCTGAAGACCCTCTCGCCAAAGACCTCCGACCACCGCATGGCACTTGGCCACATCGCCCTGGTCGACGGCGAACCCGACACATCGATGCGCAGCTTCTCGCCCGCCTCGGCCCGCCTCGCGCAGCTCCTGCCTCACCTCCGACCCTGGAAGGGCTGGGCCCAGGCCGTCGGCGGCGCGATGCTGCTCGCTCTGCTGCTGCTCTTCTTCCGCAAGCCCGACCCCGAGCTCTCCTACGAGCCACCCACCTCCGCGGCCCGCTGGCTGCAGTGGCTCCCCGCGATCCCCTTCGGCATCGGCCTGCTGACGGTGCTCGAGTTCGTCAAAGACGACGGCTACATCTCCTTCCGCTACGCCCACAACCTCATCCATGGCGAAGGGCTCGTCTTCAACACGGGCGAGCGGGTCGAGGGCTACACCAACTTCCTCTGGACTGTGCTGATGGCGCCCTTCGAGGCGCTCGGGCTCGACCTCTTCCAGGTCTGCGAGTGGCTCGCCTTCGGCTTCGCCATCCCCCTCTTCATCGCCATGGCCCGCGCCATGGGGCGCCACACCGGCTTCCGCCGCGACGCCTCCTACCTCTGGGGCGCGCTCCTGCTCGCCACCTCCAGCAGCTTTACGCTCTGGTCCAAGTCGGGGCTCGAGCAGCCCCTCGCCATGCTCCTGCCCATGGCCGGCGCCTACACGCTCTGGCGGGCCCGCGAAGCCAATAGCGAGCGGGGTTACATCATGAGCGCGCTCCTCTTCGCAGGCGCCTGTCTCACCCGCCCCGAACTCCACATCTTCCCCATCATCTTCGGCCTCTGGCTCCTCTTCGAGGCCGCACGCCAGCGGCGCATCGACCGCGGCATGTGGCTCTGGGTCGCCGTCATCCTCGCCATCACCGCCCCCTTCCACGCCTGGCGCTACAGCTACTACGGCGGCCTCTTCCCCAACACCTTCTACGTGAAGACAGGCGCGGGCGACTTTGTCTGGCAGGAGGGGCTCAAGAAGCTGCGCGAGATGTTCGGCTTCAACTACTTCGGCCTGCTCACGCTGGCGATGCCATTCGCCTTCCTGAACCGCCGCCTCCTCGCCGAAAAGCTGACGATCGCGACCGTCACGCTCTTCTTCATGGCCTTCATGGTCAAGGTGGGCGTGGACGAGATGCACTGGCACCGGCTCTACCTACCCGCCCTCCCCTTCGCGATGCTGCTCGCCGCTATCGGCCTGCGCGAGCTCTTCGATCTGGTCGCCCAGCTGAAGTTCCCCGCCGCAGCCCGCGTGGCAGCCCTCGCTGGCTGGCTGCTCGTACTCACTGGCGCTTCGCAGTGCCTCGCCTTTACCTACCGCGAGATGAACGGCTTCAACGGCCACGGCGACCTCACCGGCACCTACCACCCCGACCTCGGCAAGTTCCTCGTCCGACACGAGCGGCCCGGCGCACTCGTCGCCTTCCAGGACGTGGGCTCAACGCCCTACCATGCGCCAGACATCAACTTCCTCGACTTCATCGGCCTCGTCGATTCGACGGTCGCGCG
>JABMMX010000188.1 GCA_013205435.1 Deltaproteobacteria bacterium | reverse complement strand
GCGCCCCGACGGCTCGACCGTTGGCATCTACACGCGCGAGGAGTACTGGCCCCCCGCCCTCCTCGTGGCCTCCAACCTTGCCGACATCATGATGGATGACGGTCGCCACGAAGAGGCGGTCCAGTTCCTCCTTGGTTGGGAGCGGGCCCACCCCGAGGTCTTCGCGCTGCCAGAGGCCAACTTCTTCCTCGCCGTCCTTGCCCTCGCAAAGGTGCGGACGGGCCGCGTCAAAGAGGCCAGATCTCGGCTCGGCTCCATCACCGTCAACAAGACAGACATGGACCAGCGTTTCATGCTGCTGCTGGTCGGCGCCCACATCGACATCGCAGAAAACCGGCTCGAGACGGCACTCAGTCAGCTCCTCGCCTTGCGCCAGGAGACCCACCATGAGCGGGGCCTCGTTGCCATCCTCGAGCCGCTCTCTGACGTCTATGCGGCGCTCGGAAACTACAAGCTCGCCTACGATGCCGCCGTGGAGCGCCGTGAGATTCTCGCCCGCCTCAAGAAGGCGATCCGGGACATCTCCGACATCGAGGCCGAGGCCCGTCGCCGCATCCGCATCAAGTAGCCTGCGCTACCAGGTGAGGTAGAAGACCAGCCAGGCCAGCGCCCGGTAGAGCATCGCGATCGACACCGACCGCGTCTGCCACATCAGCGCGCTCGCAGGCAGCGCCACCAGCAGCCACCAGATCACGGTCGCCAGCGAGGCCAACTGCATGTCGCTGGTACCGGCCAGCACCAGCAGCCCCGTGTAAAGCGCCGACATGCTCCCCGCGACCACGATACCCTTCACGGGATGCTCCACATCGAGCAGCAGCGTGCGGGCCAGCAGCCCCTCGAAGAAGAGCCCTTCAGAAGCAGCGCGCAACAGCGAGACCACCACAATGGAGACAACCGGGAACGAGGCAGTCCGGTCGCCTTGGAGCACCGAACCGAGCACCGCACCTGCAAGCGCGCCGCCGAGCGGAAGCGCCCAGTGCCACGCCGCTGCAGGCCGCCAGCCAAACCGGGAGAAGGCCTCAAAGCGCACACCGCGCACCGAGAAGTAGGCAGCCATTAGCAGCGCAAACGCCCGTCCATAATGGAGGCCATTGTCCAATTCTGGGAGGAGCTCGTTCGCGTCGGTCTTCACTACAAAGGCCAGCACCACCGAGGCGACCAGCACCGTCACAAGCGGCACCATGATCGACCGGGTCCCCTCATCCTCGTCGCCCGAGCCCCACTGCAGAGGCTCCGTCGACAGCTCGGGCGGCGCAGCCATCAGCCCCTCGAGCTCCCGCAGCCGCTCCTCCGACGCTGCATTCGTCTTGCTCAGGATCGCCGACGCCGAGAGCCCGGCCAGCGCCTCCCGAAGGTCGGTGGCAGAGAGCAGCGTGAGCGCGTCGCCAGGCGCGGGCGCAAGGTCGATTGCCTCGCCCACGGTCGGCTGCCGGCCCATGCGGGCCTGCCGCTGCCGGAGCACCCGCGACAGCTCGGGATGCGCAAGCACCACAAAACACTGGGCGAGCCGGCAGCGAATCTGGTGCAGCAGCTCCCGATCCTCCGCGCTCTGCGCCAACGGCGCAACGCTCCGCTCCACCTGCTTGAGCCGCTCACGCGTGCAGGCCGCGATCCGCTCTGGGCCATCGCTCCCAAGCACGCCGAGCGCATCTTCGATCCGCATGTGGGTCAGCCGCTCGTAGAAGACAGCAGGTGGCATCGAGAGCCCGTTGCCAGCCGCAGGTCCGGCGCCAACGACCGACATCACGGCACCCGTGATCATCGACATCGCGCCCCGCTTGTTGGCTGCCAATAGGCTCGCAGACTGCCGCGACGAGGGGGCCGTGCCGCTCACCTGCTCAAAGGCATCCTCGATCGGTAGCGCGAGCGACAGCACCTCGCGCAGCACCACGGGCCGACCAAGCTCCTGCTCTCGCTGAAGGAGCCGCTCCTTGAGGTTGGGGAAGGCGAGCAGCGTACAGGCCTGCGAGATAAGGCCCATGATCTCCGTCACCGCCGCCACCTCTGCGGGCTCATACCAACGCGGCTTCATCAAGGCATCGATCTGCGCCAGTCGCGCACGCGCGCAGGCCAAAGCAAAGTCTGGCGGCTCGGCCGGGCCGCAGCCCACCACCTCCTGCAAGAGCGCCTCTAGCAAGCGCGCACGGAGCGCCTGCGGACGAAGCCGCATCAGCGCATCCGGGAAGGGACGAGGCGCACGCCACGGCAGCGCGCCGTCGTTGGCTGGATCCGGCGTCTGTTCGGGCGCGGCAAGCGCGCGGACCACGGCAGAGGGGGCGGCAAGCGAACGTACCACCGCAGAAGGGGCCGACTGAACGGCGCGGTTCCCAGAGCCAGGAACGCTACCATGCAGAGGCACGGGCGGACGAGTGCCGCCGGAGGGCGACAGAGGACGAGCCACGGAAGAAGGCTGCACCGGCGGGAGGGTCGCGCGGGGGGCCGCCACAGGAGGCAGCGTCGCCTGCCGCGGAACAGGTGCAGCGGCCTGCAGATCGCTGAAGCGGGGAAAGTGCCAATAGGGCTTGGGGGCGCCACCGAGCACAGAGAGCTGATCGCTCTCTGCCAGCAGGCCGGCACGGATGCGACGCTCCACCTCTTCGGCGCTCAGACCCTGCTCCCGTTCTCCGACGGCACGGTGCAGGTCGTAGGTTGTCTTGCGGACTGGCTCCATCGGACTCGCTCTCTTGCGCTGGTCGCACCGCGACCTGATCAACCTCTTATCTTCGACGCGCTTCGCTCATGCCGAATCTTCTACGGTTGCGCAAAGATAGTGAGACATAAGGCAACCATCTGACAGCGCCTGAAGCCGCTGCAGCGACTGCCCCACCGGCGTCTTCCCCACCGCTGCCGTGAGGGCAGCCTCCCAGACGGAGGGCGGCTCGCCAATGGCGCGTACCGCCTGCGCGAAGGCCTCCAGCTCCAGCGCGGTCGCAAGGCGCTTGGCAGGAAGCGGCGGCAGCGAAGCCGCCTGCTCCGCAAACCCCGCTGGCACCAGCTCGGCGGGAGGCTGCGACCCGAACCAGGCCGACGGCACCGTCAGCGCCAGCAGCTTCTGCTTGCTCACAGGGACGCTGCCGCCAGCCATCGCCTGCGGCGCATTCGCCGTCTGGTAGCGCAGCCGCAACAGCGCCGAATTGAGCAGCAGCGCAAGGCGCCGGAGCTCCGCCAGACCGCGCTCCGGCCGCGGCCACCCCACCAGCACCGACACGGCCGCTGCAAGCTCGCCCGTCTCATCCGTCGCAGCCTCCACCACGCGACTGAGCGCCGGAACACAGACCTTCGGGTGACCGTAAACCGCTGCGCGGCGACCTGCGGCCGCCGCCGTCAGATGGGGCTCCTGCAGATCGCGCCCCAGATAGCGCTGCCGCTCACCCCAGCGAATACGATGGGGGTCGACCGCGCCGGCCGTCACAAACCGAAATCCAGCACCACCCTCCGTCAGCAGCCCCGCAAACCCGTAGGCCTCCGACACCGTCGCCCCGCTCTGCAGGTGCACATGGTCGCCCAGTGCCACCCAATCCGCAGGCCAGCCCTGCATCCACGGCTCCCACCAGGCCAGCCCGTCGCTTACCCAGCGAACAGGACCCTGCGCCAAACCCACACTGCGGGCCAACCAGAAGGAGACTGCCACCTGCGCACCCGCGAACCGAATCGGCTCCTCCGGCCCAACCACCTCCACCTGCGCCCGCGACGCCCAGTGTTCGCGCAGGCCGCTGGCATAGGCCACGCTCTGCATCGCACGCGGCAGCACCAGCGCCACGCAGCCTCCCGTGCCAGCCCAGGCGAGCGAGAGCTCGGCAAAGATCGCGGCACGGTCGAAGGCGCCGCGCGCCGCATGGGGAAACCGCTGCCGAAGCACGGCAGTCTGCCCCGCCGTACGGGCCGTCTCTCGCTCAATCGCGTTGCCGAAAGGCGGGTTGCCCACCACCAGCTCAAACGCCGTGGGCCAGGGCGGCAGCGCGGTGAGCGCGTCGGCGCAGACAACCCAGCCCGCGACCGAGCCCCACGACAGCCCGCGCGACCGGCGACGCAGCATGAGTCGCGCCCGCGTAACTGCCGCCGCAACCGCGTCCACCTCAAACCCGAAGCAGTGCACCTCTGCGCCCGCAGGAGCCATCTCCCAGGCCGCCACCAGCAGCTCGCCCGTCCCGCAGGCGGCGTCGGCACAGCGGAGCAGACCGGCCGCCCGATCCGCCCAGCCCGTGCTGGCCACCAGCCGCTGCGCCGACTCCGCGGGGGTGTAGTAGATGCCGAGCGACCTACGGGCCGCCTTTACGCCCACACGGCCACGGACCCGCGCCTCGTAGAGCCCGCTCACCTCCGCATCGCTCACGGCCGCGGCCGGCTCGCCTGCAAGCCAGGGCTCCCAGAGCTCGCCCAGCGCTGCCTCTGCCAAGGCCGAAACCTCCGCCCGCTCCAGACCTGCAGCCACCGCAAGACCAGCCACCAGCCACCAGCCCTCGCGCGATTGCTCCTCTGAAGTCCTGCCGATGCGGTCTTGCAAGGCGACTCCTACCCGGGCAGCCGCTCAATCTTGGCGCCCAGTGCCCGGAGCTTGTCTTCGATTCGCTCATACCCGCGATCAATGTGCCGCACATTGTAGATGGTGCTCTTGCCCTTCGCCGCCAGCGCCGCCAGCACCAGCGCCATGCCCGCACGCACGTCGGGCGACGAGAGCGTCGTCCCCGTCAGCTGCGCAGGCCCGCTCACCACTACCCGGTGCGGGTCGCAGAGGATGATGCGTGCACCCATGCTCACCAGCGAGTCGGTGAAGAACATGCGGCCGTCGAACATCTTCTCGAAGAAGAGCACCATGCCGCGCGACTGGGTTGCCACGGTGATGGCGATCGACATCATGTCGGTCGGGAAGGCAGGCCAGGGACCGTCATCAATCTTGGGGATCTGGTTCCCAAAATCGTTGCGGATGGCCAGCTCCTGCTCGGCGGGCACATGGAGGTTGCCGTCGGCCAACCGATACTCCACGCCGAGCCGGCTGAAGATGTGGCCGATCATGCGCACATCGTCGGGCACCACATCTTCGATCGTGATGGCCGACCTGGTCATCGCCGCCAGCCCGATGAAGGAGCCGATCTCGAGGTAGTCGGAGCTGATGCGGTGGCGGCCCGGTTGGAGGTCTCGCACCCCTTCGATGGTCAGGGTGTTGGTGCCGATGCCCGTGATCTGGGCGCCGAGCGTGACCAGCATGCGACAGAGCCCCTGCACATGGGGCTCACAGGCGGCGTTGCGGATGATGCTCCGGCCCGTGGCGAGCACCGCGGCCATGAGGATGTTCTCGGTGCCCGTGACCGAAGGCTCGTCGAGGAAGATGTCGGCGCCTGTGAGGCCGCGCGACGAGATCCGGATCATCGCGTCGAACTCCACCGTAGCGCCGAGCGCGGTGAAGCCGCCGAAGTGGGTGTCGAGGCGACGCCGGCCGATGACATCACCGCCCGGCGGAGAGAGTGTGGTGGAGCCGAAGCGGGCGAGCAGCGGGCCGGCCAACAAGATCGAGGCGCGGAGCTTGCGGCAAAGATCGGCCGGCGCCTCGCCGTTGGCGACGCCACCGTTGTTGATCTCCACGGTGTTCGGGCCGAGCCACGCGTGGCGGCCACCCATGCGCTCCATGATCTGGAGCATGATGAGCACATCTTCAATGCGCGGGACATTGTCGAGCGTCACGGTCTGGTCGGTGATGAGCGTGGCCGCAAGTACGGGCAGCACCTCGTTCTTCGAGCCTCCGGGCCGTACCGAGCCAGCAAGCGGATGGCCCCCCTCAATGATGAACTTCTCCATCTCCGCACTCTCCGTGGTGGACGTCGCCACCCCCTACCGCCTCCACGGGGCCCTTGCCAACCGCCACCGTTCAGCCACCTCAAATGAGGATCGACGATAACTGCGCGTTGACGTGAGAATCCTGCTAGACACCGCGCGCCATGTTTTCCACCGACTCGACGCATCCCACTCTCCTCAAGGCTCTTCTCGCGAAGGGCTACGAGTCTCCTACCCCTGTTCAGGCAATGGTCGCCGACGCCCCGCGCGAAGCCGACCTGCTCGTCTCTGCCCGCACTGGCTCCGGTAAAACCGTTGCCTTTGGGCTCGCTATGGCCCACGCCATCCTCGGCGACGAAGAACACTTCCCGGCCCGCTCCTGCCCGCGCGCGCTGATCATTGCGCCTACGCGTGAGCTGGCCACCCAGGTGGCCCGTGAGCTCTCCTGGCTCTACGCCGGCACCTCTGCCCGCAACGAACGGGTGGTTGCCACCTGCGTCGGCGGCTCCGATGCCCGCTCCGAGGCCCGCGCGCTCGACATGGGCCCCTCCATTGTCGTCGGAACGCCCGGCCGACTCTGCGACCATCTCCGCCGCGGAAGGCTCGATCTTTCGGGCCTCAAGGTTGCCGTCCTCGACGAGGCCGACGAGATGCTCGACATGGGCTTCCGCGATGAGCTCGAGGCCATCCTCAAAGCAGCTCCAGCAGAGCGCCGCACGCTGATGTTCTCGGCCACGCTGCCCAAAGAGATCGAGCAGCTCGCACGCGCCTTCCAGAAGGGCGCCGTCCGCATCGCTGCGAACGCACTCAACGAGCAGCACTCCGACATCGAGGTGCAGGCCCTCTTGGTCTCGCCCATCGAGATCGGCCACGCAGTCGTCAATGTGCTCCGCGAGGCAGATGCCGCCGCCGCCATCGTCTTCTGCGCCACCCGTGACGGCACCGCCCGCATGTGGTCGAGCCTCCGTGAGCGCGGCTTTCAGGCCGTGGCGCTCTCCGGCGAGCTCTCGCAGAACGAGCGCAACCGCGCCCTGCAGGCCCTCCGCGACGGCACCGCCAACATCCTCGTCGCCACCGACGTGGCTGCGCGCGGACTCGACCTCCCCTCCGTCGGCCTGATCATCCATGCCGATCTGCCGAACGACAAAGAGGTCTTCCAGCACCGCAACGGCCGTACGGGCCGCGCGGGCAAGAAGGGTCGCGCCGTCCTCATCGTAGCTGCGCCCAAGCGCCGCCGCGCAGAGTTCCTCCTCCGCGACTCGGGCCTCCGCCCGAACTGGATGGAGGTCCCCTCCGCAGAGAGGATCGAGCAGCAGGACCGCTCCCGCGTTGTGGGAGAGCTCCTGATGGCAGCAGAGCTCGCAGATCCCGACGCCATGGCGCTTGCCTCGCAGGCGCTCAGCAAGGCGCTCCTCGATGCCGGCTCCGAGCTCACTGCCGATGCGGCACCCGAGCAGGCCATCCGCCTCATCGCCGCCTTCGCCACCAGCCTGGTGCAGCGGCTCCCCGTCCCCGAAGAGATGCCCGAGACGCTGCGCCTCAACCAGCGCCGCGTGGCACCGCCCGAGCCCTCTGCAGCCACCCGCCAGTATGGCGAGACCGGCCGCGATGCCGGCTCCCACCACCTGCAGGCACCGGCGGTACGCTCCGGCGCACCCAGCCGACCCGCGGGCGACCGTGGCGAGGTCCAGGCCGTCTGGTTCCGCGTGAATGTGGGCCGTCGCCACAACGCCGACCCGCGCTGGCTCATCCCCCTCATCTGCCGTCGCGGCGATGTGGAGAAGAGCGATATCGGTTCCATCCGCATCGTCGAGAACGAGACCCGCTTCCAGATCGGCCTCTGGGCCGCGGAGCACTTCGACCGCGCGGTTCGTCGCCCGGATCGCAAGGACCCGCAGGTCCGTTTCGCCGTCGGCGAAGAGTAGACCAGACACCGCTGCTCCGCCTCACCGGCGGAAGGGGTTTTGGAGTTCGCTGCAATGCTCTGCCTCACCGGCGGAGGAGCGTAGCTACGCCAGCAGCTCCAAAACGGCGCAGGGCGCGATCCTCTCGGACCGCGCCCCACGATGAAGCACCAGGCGCCCTGCGGCGCGGAGCAACGACCTAGAAGTCGTCGTCCATGCCGCCCATGCCGCCCATGCCGCCGCCGCCGCCGGCCGGCTTCTCGTCCTTCGCCTTCTCGACCACAGCACACTCGGTGGTGATGAGGAGACCGGCCACGGAGGCCGCGTTCTGAAGAGCGGTACGAACCACCTTGGCGGGGTCGATGACGCCCATCTCGATCATGTCGCCGTAGACCTCGGTCGCCGCGTTGTAACCGAAGTTACCGCTCGACTCGCGGATGCGGTTGATGACGATGGAGCCGTCGATGCCGGCGTTGGCCGCGATCTGACGGAGGGGCTCTTCGACGGCCCGCTTGAGGATGGCGATACCGAAGTCGCGCTCATCGCCGAACTTGATGTCGTTGAGGACGTGAGAGGTGCGGATGAGTGCCACGCCGCCGCCGGCGACGATGCCCTCTTCTGCAGCCGCGCGGGTGGCGGCGAGCGCGTCGTCGACGCGGTCCTTCTTCTCCTTCATCT
>JABMMX010000187.1 GCA_013205435.1 Deltaproteobacteria bacterium | reverse complement strand
TCGCAGAGGTCAAGGTCGCGCCCGGTCAGCAGGTGGCCAAGGGCGATCTGCTGCTGGTGCTCTCCGACGCGACGGTGAGGCGTGAACTCGCCACGGTCGACGCCGAGATCGAGCGTGTGCAGCGGGAGCTGAACTTTGAGTGGGAGAGCCTCAAGATCTCGACCTCCGCCGATTCGTTTCGGGCGAAGGCCGCGCTGCTCGATGCCCGCCGCGAGGCGGAGCTGGCCGAGGCGGAGCGGTCTGCGATGGCCAAGGTGGCGGCCTCTTCGGGCCAGCTCAAGGCCGAGGCCGACAAGCGGGCAGAGGAGCGGCTCGTAGACCGTCGCGAGGCCGCAGAGGCGGGCGACAGCGCCGTGCGCGACACGGCCACGCTCTCGCAGGCAGAACACCGCGCCGCCATCGCCAAGGCCTATGTCGAGGCCTACAACAAGCTCGGTCAGTCCGAGGGGTCGGGCAGCATGGCCTCGCAGTTTGACGCACGGGTGAAGGCCGAACTCGCGGCACTCACCCTCCAGCGGGACCAGCTGACCGCCGACCTCGCCTCGCTCTCCATCCGGGCCCGTGAGGCCGGCTTTGTCTCGACCGTCGCTGCGGCAGGGCAGGGCGTTGTGGTGGGCGATGCGGTTGCACAACTCTCGGGCCTGAGCGCAGGTGAGGTTGTCGCCTTCCTGCCCGCCGATACCGCGCCGGGTCAGATTGAGGCGGGTGCGCCGGCCTCGCTGCTTGGCCCCGGTTGGAGCTGTGCCGAGCCGGCGCTGGTGCTGTCGACGGGCCCCGAGGTGGTGGAGGCGCCGGGTCAGGTGTCGGCCATCCGCCGCATGCCGGTCTTCGGTCGGCCGGTTCATCTCAGGGTTCCCGCCAGCTGCAGGCTGGCCGCGGGTCAGGTGCTGACGGCCCGGTTCGCGCCCAAGCCATGAGGCGCATCGTCCTTTTCGCGGCTCTCCTCGGGTCCGGTTGCGCCTCCACCGCGGTTGCGCCTGCGCCCCGCGCGGCCTTCAGCGCCGTGGAGTCCGACCCGGCTGTCGCGGCCGCCGCAGCCCGGTTGGAGGCGGCCCGGAGCGAAGAGGCAGGCCCCGGCCCGCTCGACGGGCTCGAGCTCCGGCTTGGCGGCATGGGCGAAGGCCAGACCGCACCCGGCGGCAACTTTGAGGTGGGCGCTCGTCTGAATCTCACCTCCCCCTTCGAGATGGCGGCGCAGGGACGGACAGCACAGGCTGCCGTGGACGAGGCGGCGGCGGTGCTCGACGCTGCGGCGCTCAAGGCCCTGGTGGGCCGCTGCGACAACGACGTGGCCCGCTCGTCGGGCGAGGCTCGTCGCGAGATTGCGGCCAAAGCCGCGGGCCGGCTCGGCGAGCTCGACGGCTGGGTGCGGGGCCTCGGACGTGCCAACCTGCTCTCGGGGCCTGCGCTGCTCGAGCTCCGCATGGAGCTGGGCATGGCCCGCGTTGCCGCAGCGCCGGCGCCGCAGGCTGCCGAGACGCTGCCACTCTTCGGGCTCCCCGACGCGGCATGGAGCGGACGGGCCTGGACGGCCTCCGCGGCACAGCTCGAGGCCCTCATCGACCGCTACAACCCCGACATCGCGACGCGACGCGCTGCCGGACGCCGGTTCGAGGCGCTCGCCGAACAGGCCGGCGCCAAGGGGCTCCCCTGGCTCAACTTCGTGGAGATGGACTACCAGCCCTACAACGACGACGAGGTGCGTGGAGACTACGCCGCCCGCCTGTCGGTGGAGCTGCCGCTGTCGGGCGAGGCGGGCGATGCCGCCGACGGCTACCGGCAGCGGGCGCGGGCTGAGTCGCTCGATGGCGAGGCGCTGCGGGCAGAGCTTCGGCTGGCGGCAGAGCAGGCGCTGGCGACGCTGGTTGCCTATCGGGAGCGGGAGGCGACCTGGACAGAGCTCCTGGTTGCCGCCACCGAGGCGGAGCAGTTGGCAGACAGCTCCATCGCGGCCCGTTCCGGCGAGGCCGACGACCTCTTCTCGTTGGTGCGGCGGGCGCAAGAGGTCCGGCTCCGGGCGCTTGGCTGGCAGGAGGAGGTGGCGCAGGCCGGCTGCTCACTGCTGGCCGCCACGGGCGTGCGGCCGGAACAGTTC
>JABMMX010000186.1 GCA_013205435.1 Deltaproteobacteria bacterium | reverse complement strand
GCACGCAGAGCATCATCCGCGCGGTTAGCGGGCGCAGACGCCGTTGAGTGCGCCGGGCGTGCCGAGGTTGGCCGTCGCGTCGTAACGGGCGGTCGAGAGGCACCAGTTCAACACGCTGTTGTTGGAGGCAGCGCTGTTGGAGACCTGCATCGAGGCTCCCGCAGCCACCGGCCAGCTGCCGGTCCAGGAGACGTTATCGATGGTCACACCCGCCATGCGGAGTTCAAGCGAGCCCGGCGTGACCGCGGTCGTCCCCGACCCGTAGAGAATGTTCACCAGGCCGCCTGCAGCGCCCGAGGTGGTGCCGAAGACGATGAGGCCGTTGGCGGGCAGCAGATTGCCCTCGCCGAGCTGTGCCGCAACCGCGCCGTTGATGACGATCTGGAGGCCCGTCAGATCCACATCGGCCGACGTCCGGTTGCGCACCTCAAACCACTGGAAGTTGGAGTCGGGCTCCTCGGTCGGAAGCAGCATGATCTCGGTGATCTCAGCAAAGGCCGTCACGCTCGCCGGGCAGGGGCTGTTGAGGAAGCCCGGTGTCGCAACAAGCCCGATGTCGAAGCTCTCGGTCGCAAGGCACCAGCTGCCCGGAGCGGTCGGCGCCGTGCGGTAGCTCCGCGGCTCGAGCTGCGTCGAAGCCTCGAGCGAGGTTGCGATGCGCTCGAAGCCGATCCCCGCGACGGGCGTGGAGCCGGCGAGCAGGGCGAGCGCGTAAAACGGATCCAGATCGGGGAATGCATCGCTGACGAAGGTGGGGACGATGTCGCCGATGATGGCGGTGGTGCTCGCGAGCACGCCGTAATCGCCAGGGCCGATGGGCTCCGCCGTGCCGATAAAGAGCGTCTGGGCTCCGGCACGGATCGTCAGACCGCGGAGGTCGAGGGTGCGCGCGGTGATGTTCTTCACCTCGAACCAGGCCCCGCCCGTAGACCCCGTGAAGCTCGCCTCGGTGATGATCAGTTCGCCGGCGGCAACCGTCGCGGCAGGAAGCTCGCAGAAGCCTGAAACGCAGACGCGGCCGATGAGCGTGCAGTCCTCGTACGAGAGCGAGGCATCGTAGTCGCAACCACCATCCACGCAGATGCCCTCGGCGACCGTGACAGCCTGGTCGCCAGCGCAGTAGGGGGCGTCGAAGGCGGGGCAGGTTACCTCGAAGCAGGGGTCGTCAGAGATGCAGGCGCCATCCGCGCAGAATGCCCCCGTCTCGGTGCAGTCAACCGTGCCGTTCGGGTAGTCGCAGGCGCCGGTGGCCGCGTTGCAGCTGCCCACGCCGTTGTAGAGCCGAACGATCGCGCCGCTCACGCAGCTGTCAGCGGGGGGCGCGTCACAGCTCACGCCGGCGCAGCGGTCCACAGACTGGCAGGCGGCATCGGCGCACTCACCACCGGCGAGCGCGCAGTCGGTCTCCGTCCGCTGGTAGTTGCAGTCCCCGAGCAGGCAGAGGCCCGACGCGCCAAAGACCACCGCGGTGTCGCCAACGCAGAGGTCGACCGGCGGCGAGACGCAGCTCACGCCGAGGCAGAGGTCGGGAATCTCGCAGCCGCCCGCGATGCAGAATCCGCCCTCGGCCGCACAGTCCTCAAAGGACTCCGCGTAGAAGCAGTCGCCCGCAACGCAGCTGCCCGGCAGCGCGTAGGAAACAGCCGAGCCGGCGGCGCAGGCGGGTGCAGGGGGCGTGTCGCACGTGATGCCAGCGCAGAGGTCGTTGGGCAGGCAGCCGCCCGAGACGCAGGTGGCAGCGTTGGCAGTGCAGTCGGTGTTAAGGGGCGCATACTCGCAGACGCCCGTGCCCGGATTGCAGATGCCCTCGCCGAAGCTCCGCAGGTTCTCGCCGATGCAACGGTTTTCAGGAGGCGCGTTGCAGACGACGCCCTCGCACAGGTCGATGTTGAGGCAGGCGGCGTCCTCGCAGGTGCTGCCGCGCGCGGCGCAATCCACGCGGGTCTCCGTGTAGCCGCAGGCCCCACGAACACAGCTGCCGTTGGCGGGGTAGCGCACTGCTGTGTTGCCGTCGCAGACGCTCACGGGAGGGGTGATGCAGTCGGCCACGTTGCAGGAGCCAGAGTAGTCGCACTCGCCGCCAACGCAGGTGCCGCCGTAGGCCCCGCAATCCTCGCTGGTCTCGGGATAGAAACACTCACCGTCGCGGCAGCTTCCCGCGCTTCCGAAGGCAATGGCCACTTCGCCCACACAGACCGGGGCGGGCGCCGCATCGCAGGTGACGCCGACACAGGCGGCAGGGTCGGTGCAGAATCCATCTTGGCAGATGAAGCCGCGCGCCGCGCAGTTGGTACGAACTACGCTGTATCCGCAGTTGCCCTCGTCGCAGAGGCCGGGCAGCGTGGACACCACCGAGACCGTTCCCTCGCAGGTCGCAACCGGCGGTGCATCGCAGCTCACGCCGGCGCAGAGGTCGGGCGGCAGGCAACGGCCAGAAACACACTCCAGCCCGGTCGCCGAGCAGTCGATCTCCGTTGGGGTGGTGTACTCGCAGGCCCGGGTCCGGGGATTGCAGGCACCGAGGAAGGTGTTGGCGATGGAACCATCGCAGGTCGCGCCAAACGGCGCGTTGCAGACAACGCCCGCGCAGGGGTCGCCGGGCAGGACCTGACAGGTGCCAGACACGCAGCGAAGCCCGGACGCTGCGCAGTCGGTCTCGTTGGTGTTGTAGGAGCAGTTGCCCGTCGCAGCCTCGCAGCTTCCGGCTGCATCGTATGCCGTCGCAACCGTGCCGCGGCAGAAGGGGACCGGCGGCGCATCGCAGCTCACGCCGCTGCAGCGGTCCACGGCCACACAGGCGCCATCGATGCAGTCGTTCGCGCCAGCGCAGGCGGTCCGAACCTCCTGGTAGTTGCAGGTGCCGCCGTCGCAGATGCCCGCCGAGGGGTAGGCTACCGCGGTGCGGCCGTCACAGAAGGCGGCAGGCGGCGCATCACAGGTGACGCCATCGCAGGGACGGGGCGCGCGACAGGCGCCCGCGTCGCAGACCTGCCCGGCCGTCGCGCAGTCCGTGTCGATTGTCCCGTAGCTACAGGCTCCGTCCGCGCAGCTTCCTGCCTCCTCTGCCACCACAGCCACCGTTGCGTTGCAACGCGGCGCCGGCGGTGCGTTGCAGGTCACCCCTTCGCAGGGATCGACGGGGGGAGCGCTGCAGGCCCCAGCCTCACAGCCGAAGGGGCATTCCGAGCGAATAGGGACCCACTGGCAGGTTCCCTCCACGCACTGACCGCCGCCAAGCGCCGAGATCTGCACCGAACCCTCGCAAACAGGGTCCGGAATCCGTGTGCAATCCTCAGCGCAGGTGACCGTGCTGCCGCTGTCGTCGCCGCAGGCGGTAAGCAGGAGCAGAGCAGAGAACAGCAGGGCAACGAGCTTGAGCATGGGGGCATCCGATAACGGCAGGATGGGGCGAGGGAGCACCGCAACTGAAAGTCGGAACCCTACTCTTCGCGCGGCAGTTAGTCCCGCCCTCTCGACCATTCAAGACAGGCGCCGCTTAAAGGCGGGCGTGTGACAGGCTCAGAACTGCAGGTGCGGCGAAGATTCGACGGGCTGCGCAAACCACACTACCCTGCGCCCATGCTCTTCAGTGGCCAACCTCTGCACCTTCAGGTCGGTGAGTTCGAAGGTCCCCTCGATCTTCTGCTTCACCTCATCAAGACCCACGCGGTCGACATCTTCGACATCCCCATCTCCTTCATCACGGAGAAGTATCTCGCCTACATCGACGCGATGCGGGAGCTCGATCTGGGTGTCGCCGGTGAGTACCTCGTCATGGCGGCCACGCTCATCCAGATCAAAAGCCAGATGCTGCTCCCCAAGCCGGAGACCGCAGAGGCCGATGATGGCGACGGAGCCCTGGCCGACCCCCGCGAGATGCTCGTCCGGCGCCTCCTCGAGTACCAGCGCTACAAAGATGCGGCGCGCCTGCTTACGGAGCGCGAACTCATCGACCGCGACGTCTTCCGGCGCCCCTCCCGCGCCGAAGAGCTGGTCAAGGAGATCGGACCGCCTGAGCTCGTCCCCATCGAGCTCTTCCAGCTGCTCACTGCGCTCGGCGAGCTCCTGAAGGGAAAGCCGGCAGAGGTCATCCGCGAGATTTCGCCCGACCGACTCACGGTGCGGCAGCAGATGACAACCATCGCAGAGCACCTCCGCAAACAGCCGCGCGCGGCGCTGTTGGAGCTGGTCTATCTCAACTGCGAAGAGCCGACCCGGCTCGACGTCGTCATCACCTTCCTCGCCATCCTCGAACTCACCAAACTCAAGATGATCCGCATTACCCAGACCAGCCTCACAGCCCGCGATCTCTACATCGAGATGGCCGTGGCTGACTGGGATCCCGACAGCGCGTGGCTTGACGGCGGCGGCGAGCCTGTCTAGCGGCCTCCCCACAACCTGAACTGCGATTGTCGTGATGACAAACCAACCCGAAAAAGACCTCGGCTCCGTGCTCGAGGCTATCCTCTTCGCCGCCGAGCGACCCCTCTCTCTCATCGAACTCTCCGAAGTCATTCGGACAGTCGAAGAGGTGATCATCGAGCCCGAGAGCATCCAGGCGCTCCTCGAAGGCGTCCGCGCCCGTCTCGAGGCAGAAGGCCGCGGCTTCGACCTCGTCCCCGTCGCAGGCGGCTGGGAGTTCCGCACGCGCGCCACCTATGCCGACTATGTGCATGTGCTCTTCAAGCGAAAGCCGCAGCGGCTTCACCGCGCTGGCCTCGAAGTGCTGGCCATCATCGCCTACCGCCAACCCGTCACCCGCCCCGAGATCGACGACATCCGCGGCGTCGACAGCTCCAACACCCTGCGCCAGCTCCTCGAGCGCAACCTCATCCGCATCCTCGGCAAGTCCGACGAGGTCGGACGCCCGCTCATCTACGGCACCACCTCCGAGTTTCTCGCCTTCTTTGGCATGCAGAACCTCGCCGAGCTGCCCACCCTGCGCGAGTTCACCGAGCTGACCGAGGAGCACATGGTCAAGCTGCAGGCGCTCGACCAGACCCTCAACGCAAACCTCCAGACCGTGCTGCCGCTCGACCCGAACGGCCTCGCCGGCATCGCGCTTGGCGCCGTCCCGGCCGGCGAGCGCGCCGCCTATCACCAAGACCTTGACCCTACTGCCGACAACCCCACCGAGGGCGGCGACCACCTTGACGAGGAACCCCGTGGCTGAACGACTCCAAAAATATCTCGCGACCGCAGGTGTCGCCAGCCGACGGGCCTGTGAGACCCTCATCGAATCCGGCCGAATCAAGGTCAACGGCATCGTCGTCAAGACGCTCGGCACTTCGGTGGAACCGGGCGAAGATGTCGTCGACTTCGACGGCCGACGCATCGAGCCCGAGCGCCTCCAAGTCTATCTGATGGTTAACAAGCCCATCGGCTACATCTCGGCCGCCTCCGACCCCGAGGGACGCCCGGTCGTCACCTCGCTCGTCCCGCCCGAGTATGGTCGCGTCTACCCCGTCGGCCGCCTCGACTGGGACACCGAGGGAGCGGTTATCCTCACCAACGACGGTGAACTGACACAGCTGCTCACCCACCCGCGCCACGAAGTCGCAAAGATCTACCAGGCCAAGCTGCGCGGCATCGTCGACAACATGGATCCTCGCATCGAGCGACTCCGCCAGGGCGTCATGCTCGACGACGGCTATGTCACGCTCCCCGCCGACGTCATCCGAGACAGCGACACCGGCAACCACACCTGGTTCGTCGTCGGCATCCGCGAAGGCAAGAACCGCCAGATTCGCCGCATGTTCGAGGCCGTCCATCTCGACCTCATCAAGCTCCGCCGCGTCGCCTATGCGACCGTGCAGCTCGGCGCCGTCCCGCTGGGCGACCACCGCCGGCTGCTCGACAGCGAGGTCGAGGCCCTCTACCGCGCCGCCGGCTCGGAGCGCGACCTGCTCAAGGCCTCGCGCGGCCGGGTCCCCACGCGGCAGCGCGACAGCCGCGTGAACGCGATCAAGGAGGCTGGCAAGGCCATCAAAGAGGAGCAGATCATTGCAGCCAAGGCAGAGGGCCGCATGGGCGACCGCAAGACGGCGCGGACCGGCTCCATCGTCGGCAGCGGCGAGGGCCGCGGGGCGCGTACAGCTCGGCCCGAGCGGAGCGACCGTCCTGCGCGTCCGAGTGACCGTGCTGCACGCCCCGAACCGCTGATCGTTGGCAGCGAGGGTCGCACGGCGCGCCCCGCTCGACCGGAGGTCTTCGAACGCCCCGAGCGCCCTGCACGCCCCGAGCGGAGTGACCGTCCGGCACGTCCGGGAGACCGCCCTGCACGCCCCGAGCGGAGTGACCGTCCCGCTCGTCCGGGAGACCGCCCTGCACGTCCTGAGCGCAGCGACCGGCCTGCGGCACCGCGAGCGGCACGTCCTGAGCGTGCCGACCGTCCGGCTCGTCCGGGAGACCGCCCTGCACGTCCTGAGCGCGCCGACCGTCCGGCACGTCCCGAGCGTGCGGACCGCCCTTCACGTCCTGAGCGCGCCGACCGTCCGGCACGTCCCGAGCGTAGCGACCGGCCTGCTCGCCCCGCAACGCCGCGCGCAGCTCGCCCCACGGCCCCCGCCAGAAAGCGCACCCGCTAGAGCAGCTGAATCCCGAAGGGGCGCACGACCCGGGCGAAGGCCCAGAAGAGCGCCATCGTCAGCACCACGCTGAGCCCCAGCGCGCCCCAGAAGCCGAAACGCTCCTGGAGCGCGGGGAAGGCGAGGAACATCGGCAGCGTCGGCACGACATACCAGAAGGTGTAGCGGGCGTGCGCCGCGACCTTCTCGCTCGGCGTGCCATCCGCCCACATCCAGACCATTGCAAGGATGGTCATCGTTGGCAGCGCAGCTAGCAGGCCGCCGAGCCGTTCGTGTCGCTTCGCAACCTCCGAGAGGGCCACCACCAGCGCCGCAGTCACCGCCCACTTTGTTATCAGCCAGGCCATCGCCACACCTCCCGAACGGTCATCGCAAAACAAAAAGCGCCACACCGAAGTGTGGCGCCATCTGAAGTTGCGGGGGCCGGATTTGAACCGACGACCTTCGGGTTATGAGCCCG
>JABMMX010000017.1 GCA_013205435.1 Deltaproteobacteria bacterium | reverse complement strand
TCGCGTTGGCGCCGAGCTCCTGCACGCCGAAGTCGACCGGGTCGGGCGTGGCGAGCAGCAGAGGAAGCGACGCCGGCGCGATTACCGAGACCTGCACCACCCCTTCGCTTGGGTCGTTCGATCGGATGGTCACGACGCCCGACAGCGGCGCGTAGTTCCGCGGCGTGTAGGTGACCACAATCTGCGTCTGCTCACCCGGCGCGAGCACCGTGGCACCGGGGGCGCCGAGCTGCAGGACGGCGGCGTCCACGCCCGTGGAGACCGAGTTCAGTTTGAGGTCGGCGGTGCCCTCGTTCTGCAGCACAATGTTCTTGGTCTGCGACTGACCGATGACCGCGACGCGGAAGGCCAGCACATCGGACTGGAGCCGTATGCTCGGCTGGCCAGCCTTGGTGATGTCCGTGCAGCCCACAGCCAGCGGGAGACAGAGCAGCAGGAGAAGGGCCCAGAGGTGATGGAGGCGCATGCGGAGGCTCTGCGGAGGGTGTCGAAAGTGCAATCTAGCGGGTTGGTAGGATGCATGCCCGCGCGGTGTCAATCGCAGCCTTGCCGTTGCCCTGCGAACCGTGCGCCTCTAGTGCCCCATCCGTACCCGTAACGAGGCATCTGATGGCGACCCTCCGGTCTCTGGCGTGGGCAATGCTCTCGCTCCTCCTCGCGCTGCCGCTGACGGCGACGGCTTGGTCTGCTGCGCCCGACCCGTTCGGCGAGGCTCTCGCAAGGGCGCAGGCAGCTCCTTCGGAACAGGAGGCGCTCGCAGACCTCCTGAGCGCGGCAACCTGGCTCCCCTACGCCTCGCCGCGGCAGGCCGTGAAGCAGTATGCCGCAGTCGCAGCTGCAACCCGCTTCGGAGCCGTCGCAGACTTCGCCCGCTACGCCGAACTCCGTCTCCGCTTCGAGATGGGCGAGAGGGTGGAGAGTCAAACGGCCGCGCTTGGGTTCGTTACCCGCTTCTGGGCCATCGGCCCCTTCCCCAACTCAGGCGACGATGGTCTGGCCCGTCCTGCTTCCCCTGAAGAGGGCTTCCGTGCCGACGCCATCTACCCGGGCGCCGTCGTCCCCGTCGGCTGGCAAGAGCTCGGTGGCGACGCCGAGACGGGCTACATCGACCTCGGCCAGCGCCTCGTACCTTCGGAGAGCGCCGTCGCCTTCGCGGCCACCGGCTTCAAACTGCTCAAGGCCGAGACCGTCCGCATCGGCATTGCCGCTGACGGAGGCTACCGCCTCTGGGTCGACGGCAAGCCCGTCGCCGAGCGCGACAAGGATTGGGGTGGATTCTTCGCGCGCGACGTCGTCGAACTGCCCCTCACCCGTGGCCGCCACACGCTGATGATCAAGTTCGCCTCTGCCGACGGCCCGCTCGGCTTCCACCTTCGGCTCTATCGCCCGGACGGCTCAGCCTTGGCGCCGGAGTTCGTGCAGCCGGCGACCGTCGCCCTCACCGCACCGGCCGCGAAATGGCCCGTGCCGGCCTTCGTCGGTAGCTCCGCGAAGCCTCTCGCCTCCTGCCGTGCGCTTGTTGCTTCCATCATCATCGACCGCATGCTCCGGCCCAACGATGTCACGCAGCCTTGGAGCTCGGCCTTCGCCGAGCAGCAGACGCGCACAGACTGCAGCTCCACGGACGAGTGGCTTGCCGCCGAGGCTCGGCCGGAGCGCTGGATGGCGATGGAGGGTTTCGACCGAGCCGTCGCTTTGGCGCGCGACCCCGCCATCGAACTCCGCAGGCTCGAGACGCTCCGCGAAGACCCCTCCGCCGAGGCCGCTGCGGCCCACCGCAAGGGCATCGAGGCCCTAACCTCCGCCTATCCAGACTGGCTGCCGCCGCGGCTCATCTACGCATCGCTGCTTAGTGAAGAGGGCTTCGACCGTTGGGCCGCAGAGGAGCGCGACCGGCTCCTGCAAGAGGCGCCCGAGGTGCCCGCGCTGTTACGCGCAGCAATCTCCGACAGCGAAAAGCTTCTGCGGCTCGACGAGGCCGCGGCCCGCTACGAACAGCTGCTCGCGCTATCGCTCCCCTCTTGGGGTGCCGCCGAGAACTACCTTGCCTCGCTCCTCGCGCTGCTCCCCTCCGACGAGGTCCTCCAGATGGCGGACGTCATCGCCGAGCGCTTCCCGCGCGACCCCGCCACCTGGCTCGGAAGGGCGCGTCTGCAGCGTGCGGTGGAGAGCTCCGAGCGCGCGCCCTCCGAACACTACGGCGCCCTCCTCGACCGCGCGCTCGAACTCTGTCGCGACTGCCCAGAACCCCGCGCGGAAAAGGCCCGTTGGCTCTCCGAACTCGGACTCCGCGAGAGGGCGGTAGCGCTCCTCGGCGAGGCAATTGTGCGCGCGCCGCAGCGGCCCGAACTGGTCAGGCTCCGCGAGCATCTCGCGCTTGATGAGGCCGCCTTCTGGCGCAGCCAAATCGTCCCTGACGCCGAAATCCTCGCCCTCAAGGCAGCCTCGACACCCAACCCCGACTTCTCCTCGACAACCCTGCTGCGGCAGCGGGTCATCGAGGTCTTTCCCAACGGTCTGGCAGCGACCTACCACCGCGATGCCATCTGGGTCCGCTCCCGCGAGGCAGCCGAGCAGTGGTCGGCCTTCGACTTTGGCTACGACCCCGGGGAACAGACCGCCAAGGTCGAGCGAGTCGCAGTCTTCAAGGCCGACGGCAGCCCGCGCGAGGCCTTCGAGGAGCAGGAGTGGGACGCATCAGGCGACAGCAACAACATGTACTACTCCGCCCGGTCGCATCGCATCACCATCCCTTCGGTGGAGGTCGGCGACATCGTCTCCGTCGAGTATCTCCTCTCCGACATCTCGGCACGCAACATCTTCGACGGCTACTTCGGAGACTTCTGGCAACTGGGCGGCGACGAACCCACCACCAGCAGCCGCTACGCCGTAAGCCTCCCGCGCGGCCGCAAAATCTACGCTGCCGTCACCGGCGTCGATGGCGCGGGCCTCACCGAGCGCCGCGACGGCGACCGCACCATCTACGACCTCGCTGTCGGCCCCCTCGCGGGCATCCGTTACGAGACTGCCGCGCCAGGTGCCGCCGAGGTCTACCCGACACTCCTCGTCTCCACCTACGCAGATTGGAACGACCTCTCGCGCTGGTACTGGTCTCTCATCCGCGAACAGTTCGCCCTCTCGGACGAGATGCGGGCCACGGTCGCGCAGCTCGTCGCCGGCAAGCAGACCACGGCCGACAAGGTCGCCGCAATCCACGACTTTGTCGTCCGCAACATCCGCTACGTGGGCCTCGAATTCGGCATCCACGGCTTCAAGCCCTACCGCGTGATCGACATCTTTCAGCGCAAGTTTGGCGACTGCAAAGACACGGCTTCACTCATGAAGGTCATGATGAACGAGGCGGGCATCGAGGCCCACATCGTCCTCATCCGAACCAGCGACCTCGGGCGCGTTGTCTCAGGTCCGCCCAGTCTCGCGATCTTCAACCATGCCATCGCCTATGTTCCCGAACTCGACCTCTACCTCGACGGAACAGCCGGTCACAACGGCCTCCGCGAACTCCCCTCCGCCGACCAGAAAGCTACCGCAGTCATCATCCTCGACGGAGAGGGTGGACGCCCCGTGACCACCCCCGCGCAGCCTTCGGATGCGAGCGTTCGGACGGTCGCCGTGCGCGCAACGG
>JABMMX010000185.1 GCA_013205435.1 Deltaproteobacteria bacterium | reverse complement strand
GGTCGGCGGCGATGAGTTCGGGGGTAAGCACACGCGCATCTTCGCGCGGAAAGAGCAGGAGGAGCCGCCGCTCGGGGTCGTTGAGTTCCGCGAGGTCTGCGGGCGCATCTTCGGTGCCGCGGACGAAGCTCACTGCGTTGCGGAGCGCGAGCAGCCCGATGCGGCCGGTGTTGGTGGGCTTGTCGACCTCGCGATGATGGAGGATGAGCGCCAGGCGGGTGCGGGTCTCCATGGGCACAATCTCCGCGCATAGGCAGTGCTCCTCATGCATCCTGCAGCGTGGGCAACGCTCGGCTCGGCTGATTCGATTGGTCATGAGGCGCATCTCCCGCAGGGGCGCGCTGCCTTGGCACGCGGCCAAGCACGAGGCAACTTTGTGGGTGGAAGGCGGCCGAACCGGAGGCGTTACTCCTCCGCCCCCAACGTCACATCGACCCATACGAGGTGGTGGTCTGAGACGCCGGCAAGCTCGTCGGAGGCTTCGCCCGGCGCAGGCCAGAAGACACCGGAGGCGCGGAGCGTGAGGTTGGCGGACGGAAGCGCGTAGTCCACGCGGAGGTTGCCCACCGAGCCGTCGCTGAAGTCGGCGGTGTCTTGTCGCGGGTCGCCGCGATGGGCCGCGTTGGCTCTGCCGTCCGCGCCCGCAGCAAAGGCTCCGCCGTCACTCTCCGGTCGCGGGTCTTGCAGGCGTGGATGGGCGAGCAGAGAGACGATCGCCTCGTGGCGGCTGCCGCCGTCGATTGGGTCGCTGTTGAGGTCGCCGAGAATCACGAAGGGGGCCGCGGGGTCGAGGCCGCCGCGGAGGTCGTTGTCGTCTCGGAGCCAGGCCGCGACAGCGTCTCCGCCATCGAGGTAGTCTGACCAGAAGCGAATCTCGTCATGGTTTCGCCGCCCGTTCCGGTCTTCCGCGCCATCAAAGCTGGGAGGTGTGGGATGACTCACCAGCAGATGGAGCAGGCGCCCATTCACCTCGATAGGAAGGTCGGCATGGTTCTTCGACGAGAGGCGCATGAGGGCCACCGCTTCGGCGCCATACCAGTCGACCGGCTGCAGGTTCTGGGGCAGCTCCGACCAGCGGAGGGTCTGGAAGGTACGAACCTGCCCAAGCGCGATGGGATATCGCGAGAAGACCACCATGCCATACTGCCCGGGGAAGAGCCCGTAGCCCAACGCATCGTTGGCGTAGTCCGCCGAGCCGGGCGTGGTGTTCAAAATGCCATCTCGGTTGAGGTCGATGCCGGAGTGAAAGCCCGTGTTGGTCGCCGGCACATACCGATGGCCGAAGGCGAGCGGCTCGGCGCCGTTCTGCGAGACCGCGAGGTAGTCCTCTGCGAAGGTCTGCGCCGCGAGGCCCTCCGCGTCCCAATCGAACTCGTTGAGGAGGACGATGTCGGGTCGGACGCGCTGGAGTGTCTCCGCGACGGCGCGCGCCTGGCCATCGTTGCCGCCGGCCAGGTCGCGCGCGAGTTGACCGGCACTGCCGCGAAACATCGAGGTGTTGAAGGTGGCGACCCGAAGCGTGACGGGTGGGCTCGCTACGTCGGCGGTGGCGTCGAGGTCGGGGAGGTTGGCTGCATCGCTGCCCTCTTCGGCCTCGGTGTCTGCGGGGACAACGGTTTCCGCGGAGGTGCGCTGCTGAGAGCAGGCCGCGAACATCGCGAGGACGACGAGCGCCTGAATCAGAGGGGACATCTGTAACCTGAGGCGGCCGCGTGGCTGCGTGTGGACAACAACGCCGAGGAGTCTCAGCAGGTGCCGAACCGGCCCTAGTGCATCCGCGGGGCGAGCGGTATGGGGCGGCGCGGGAGCGGCTCGCGGTGAACGAGACCTCGGCGGCGTGAGTGTTGTGTTGATGAGTTTGGCAGAGGTCATTCAGCGCAACATTGCTCATGGCTGGAATGGCTGTCACAAGGGGCGCAACCAACGGGGGAAGATGATGATCCGGAGCCATGCGGTGCGTGCAGGTAGCGTGCGGTCTTTGGGGCTGCTGCTCCTCGTGATGAACGGTTGCGGCGCGCAGCAGTGCCAAGGCAGTGCGGCGTCGGGT
>JABMMX010000184.1 GCA_013205435.1 Deltaproteobacteria bacterium | reverse complement strand
GTCATGGACCACGGCAAGCTGACCGACAACCATGGCCGTGTCGCCAACTTCCGCGACATTCTGCTCATCATGACCAGCAACGTCGGTGCGCGTGAGCTCACCGAGGTCAAGATTGGCTTCGGCGGCGGCAAGACCTCGGCCAACGAGGGCAAGGCCTTCGAGCGGGCCTTCAGCCCCGAGTTCCGCAACCGGCTCGACGCCCGCATCCGCTTCGCGCCGCTCGAGCCCGCCATCATGGGCCGCGTGGTCGCCAAGTTCCTCGGTGAACTCCAGCTCCAGCTGGTCGCCAAGAAGGTTACTCTCGAGGTCACGACGGCCGCTCAGGAATACCTGGGTGAGCTCGGCTACGACCGCTTCATGGGTGCCCGTCCGCTCGGCCGTGTTATCCGCGAGAAGATTCGCCTGCCGCTGAGCGAGCGCATCCTCTTCGGAGCGCTCGAGCATGGCGGCACGGCGGTGGTGGACCGCGATGGCGACACCTTCTCCTTCACCTGCACGGGCAACGCCGCGCCGGTAGAAGCGGTCGCGCCGCTCGTGCTTGTGGTCGAAGAGCCGGCCAAGCCCCGCGCCAAGCGCAAGGTCAAGAGCGCGCCGACGGAGTAGCCGCTAGGGCGCGACCGTCAGCAGGTTCAACTCACACATCTCGTCTACGCTCCTCCAGCCAAAGGTGAGGTCGCGCGGCTCGCCCCGCACGCCCCGCACCAGCGGCTGGTTTGCGTAGGAGTTGTCGTATTCGCACCGCAGCTGAATGCTGTCGCCGGGCTGCAGCGTCAGCTCCGCGCCGGCCGGCCGGAAGAAGACCCGCTGCTCGAGGAAGCGCCAGCTCGGAATGGAGACCAGACACTCCTCCGTGCCGTCAGCGCGCCGCAGCGTGGCGTAGAAGGCGGTGCCGAAGATGTGCATGTGGGGTACAATGCCGTAGATGCTCATCGGTCGCTCCACGGCCGTTCTGCTCGTTGCGCTCCCCTCCGCGTCGCCGGCGGCAACAACGAGGTCGTCGGCATTGACGGGGTAGATGTTGAGCGGCTGCCCGGTCGCCGCATCGGCCGTCCAGAGGTCGAGCGCTGAGGTCACGGCAGGGATGGGGTCGCCCGTGGGGAGCGCTGCGATGTTGTAGTGTACCTGAAGCAGCAGCCGGTAGCCGGCCGGAACGGGCACCGCGACACCGGCAGGGAGCAGATAGGGCTCGGCCATCTGAATGGCGGCGGCGATGGGGATGAGGTTCATCCCGTCACAGCTGTAGGCGCCGGCGCCGGCAGCGGGCGTGGCGACGACGTCGGCCTCCGGCACTGCAAAGAGCACAAGGTGGTGGACCAGTTCCGGGCGCGAGAGCTTGAAGGCCACGCCGCGGATGAGCGTCTCGATCGCGAAGGTGGGGCCGATGGGGTGGCAGGCCGTCCGGTCGGTGAGCTCCTCGGGGTTGGGCACATAGGGCTCATCGGCCGCGAGTTGCATGTCGGGCGGTCCGGGGTCGGGGCGGGCGCCCTCAACGGGCGAGACGGCGGCTTGTGGCTCACCGCCCGCCGCCCAGTCGGCGACAAGTGCCAACTCCTCGTTGGTCAGGGAGAGGTCGCCGTCGAAGGAGCCGCAGCTCGGATCGGGCATCCAGGGCGGCATGGTGCGCGCCGCGACCGCCGTCCCGATGGAGAGCCGACGAGAGAGCACCTCGGTGTCGATCGTGTAGTCTCCGCGCCCCGTGCCGCCCGGCTGGTGGCAGCCGACACAGCGCCTGTCGAGCAGCGCTCGCATCCCGGGCGCGACCGCCGCGGTAGCGCTCCCATCGGCGCTGCCGATGCCGGCATCAGCGAGCGTCGTGGAACTGTCTGCGCCTCCGCAGCCCCAGCCCATCGCGACGGTCGCAAGCAGCGCGAGAGTACGAAGCCCGGCCCCCATCAGCGCAGTCCCAGCCCTTCGAGCAGCTGCATTGCAGCGGCGCGACCCATACGCGACTGCCACGACCGCGGTCGGCGGTAGCTCACCTCGTAGACCTCACGGTCCTTCACGCGCCGCATCACCTCATCATCGCTCGTAGCGATGCGATCGACCAGTCCGAGCTCCACCGCCTGTGAGGCAGCCCAGTGCTCGCCCGTGGCGATGAGCTCCGCCTTGGCGTTGGGTCGGTTCCGGAGCACATGCGCCTGAAAGAGAGCGTGAATCTCAGCGAGCTGCTCGAGGAACTTCTCACGTCCCTCGGGCTCGATTTTCCCGAACATGCTGACGGTCCGCTTGTGCTCGCCCGCGGTCATCTCCTCGTAGTCCACCCCATACTTCTCCAGCAGCCGGTGCAGGTTGGGCACGCTCGCCACCACGCCGATGGAGCCAACGATGGCGAAGGGCGCAGCAACCACCTCGTCGCTCTCGCAGGCCATCATGTAGCCGCTGCTCGCAGCCACCTTGTCGACGCAGGCCACCACGCGGAGCTTGGCGGCCCGCAGCCGGGCGAGCTGCGAAGCCGCAAGACCGTAGCCGTGCACGGTACCGCCCGGGCTCTCGATGCGGAGCAGCACCTCGTCGCCCTCGCGGTGGCCGGCGATGACCGCGGAGACCGTCTCACGAAGCTCGTCGACGGCAGAGGCCTGCAGGTCGCCCTTGAAGTCGATGACAAAGGTCGCGGGCCGCCCGGAGGTCTCGAAGCTGCTCTCCTCCGCCTCACGCTTCTTGATCCAGGCCTTTCGATCTTTCTTGCCAAGGCGCGGCAGCCGCACGGTGGCCTCCAACTCGCCGAACCGGTCGTTGAGCCGGGTCACGCGGAGCCGGCCGCGGCTGCTCTCGCCACCGCTGCGCGCCGCACGGGCGATCAGCACAACGACGATGCCGACGGCGACGACGCCCATCGAGGCCTTCGCGAGAAAGAGGAGGAGTTCCTGCCACATGAGCGTGTCTTAGGGTTTGGCCGCGCCCGAGCCAATGGAGCCGGGCTCGAAGTCTTTGATGTAGATGTGGCTCGCGATGCTCTCCAGCGTGCTCCGATAAACACGTGCGATGTCGGGCGGCGACGAGCAGGTGAGCGTGGCTGCATTCTTCTCGCCCACCAGATAGTAGGCGAAGGCCAGTGTCGTCGGCCCCGCGGAGGTGTGGTCGAACTCTGCGCGCGTGCCCTTAACGCCCTGGAACCAGACCTCCTCCTCCCGGAGGATGTGCATGTTCGGCAGCATCTTCGTCATGTCGTCGCGGAGCTCCGTCCAATAGTTCTCGGACGACTTGAAGGTTGCCGCATCGGTCTTCGGTTCGATGATGATGTTGCAGTTGGGCGGATACTGTCCCAGATCGGGGAGAATCGCGACGCACTTCCACTGCAATGGGCCGGTGAAGTCCTTGTCGAGCTCCCAGCCGATCGGGCAGGCCGCCCGATAGAAGGGGGTGTCGTCTTCGGCCCAGTCCGCGGGCGACGGCGGCGGCCCAGCGGGCACCTCCACATCGAAGCCGGCGAGGCTTGCCTGGTAGCGATCCCAGGCGAACCAGCCCCAGCGGAGCAGCGCGATAACGGCAATACCGCCCACGACGAGCCAGAGCTGCTTCGCAACGCCGGTGAGCGCAGCCTCATCAGGCGCAACCGTCGGCCGCTGCGCCAACGTAGCCTCGGCCGGCGCAGGCTTCTTGGTCTCGGGCTCTTGCTCCGGCTCGGTCATCGGCTCAGCCTCGCAGCGCGGTCGGGATGATGCTGAAGAGCAACTTGAAGAACGAAGGTGCCGCCTCAAAGGCGGTCATCTTGCGGCCCAGGATGTGGAGCGTCTTGTGGTCGGCAAACCAGGCCGGCGTCGGGGCGATCCGGAAGGGCGCCTTAAGCACCGACTTCTGCGGGTGGTCGAAGAGGAAGGTGTTGTGCACCACGCCGCGGCCCGAGCGGATGTCTTCGTTGGTGTGGCCCGGGAAGGCGCCCCAGGTGGGCGAGACGAAGCCGTAGCAGAGGCCCGACCAGATGTTGATGCCGATGCCGCCATAGCGGAGGTTGGCGATGGCCCAGTCGAGCGTCGAGGCCGCAGCCTTGGCCGACGCGCCGTCGATGAGCATCACGCAGGAGAGCGTGCCCCAGACCTCGTCGTTGGCAAAGGGCACCGCATTGCGCAGGAAGCTCTCTGCGTCTGCGCCCGGCAGCGCCGTCTCGGCGAGGATGCCACAGAAGGCCTCGGTGGTCAGACCATACTCGCCATCCTCCGGCGTGATGTCGGGGATGAGTGTCCAGGGGATGACCTCGTCGCTGACCGTCGCGGTGGGCTTGGCCTGCGGGTAGCGCTCGAGGAAGCCGCGGTAGCGCTGCTGCGCGCCCGGGTAATAGGCCTTGCGGGGCTGCGCCTCGGAGAGTGCCTGGTAGACGGCATCCATGAACTCCTGCCGCTGCGGCCAGTCCTTGGAGGTTACCAGCACCTTCGCCGCGTTGCAGTTGAAGGAGGCGTTGTTGGCCACCATGCCGGCCACCTGGCGGGCCTGGAAGCGGATGTCTGCCTTGCTCCAGTTGCCCGGCACCACGATGACGGGCGTCACGCAGCCGAGCTCCGACGAGATGGGCTTGTTGGTGAGCTGGCGGCCCTCCGCCTTGCGCAGGGCGACATCGGCAGGGTCGGTGCCCCAGACGATGGCGTCGTGGGTCTTGTCCGATCCCGTGATGTGGATCGAGTGGACGAGCGGGTGCCGGGTGAGGTGGACGCCAACCTCGGTGCCGCCGTGAACGATCGCAACAAAGCCGGCCTCCACGAAGGCTGCGAGCGACCGCTCCCAGTAGGGCCCCAGGTAGGCGTTGACCGGGTTGGTCTTGATGATGACCACCTCGTCATCCACGATGAGCTTGTAGAGCGCATCCATGGGGCCGATGGAGGAGACATTGCCGGCGCCGAGCACCAGCCCCACATGGCCTGTGCCAACCTTGCCGGCCGCCTTGTCGCGGTAGAGGGCGCCCTGCGATGCCGTCGCGCTGGGCATCATCCAGACCTCGCCGGTGATGCCAGTAAACATCATCTTCTCTTGCAGCCCGTGCGGGAAGATCTCAGCCACCAGCTGGCCGTCGGGCCGCGCCTTCACCCAGTTGGGCGTGGGCGCCGCGCCGGCCTCGAGCGCTTCTGCAAAAAGCCGCGCGTTCCGCACCATGCACATGGGGCCCGCGGTCCACTCTTCGCCCGAACGATGCGATTCGAGCGCGATGCCCTTGGCGCGGCAGGCCGCATCCACCCAGTCTGCGCCCACCGCAGCCGTGTCTGCCATGCAGCGTCGCAGCAGCGCAACCCGCTCTGCCACCGTTGTCTTCACCCAGCGGTCGGCGTTTGCGGCCAGCTTCTCGAGCGCCTCGTCGACCTCCGAGAGCGGCGTTGCGGGCATCGACGGAGGGGGCTCAGGGAACTTGGGCGACGACATGGCGACTCCTGCAGGGGCAAAGGCTCGGCGCAGAGGTAGCCCCTCGCGGCGGCGGCTGCAACCCGCGCGAGCGGCCTTCGGCAACCCCGCTCACGGGCAGCTGATTCCTGCCGGTGTGAGCGTCAGCCGATTGTTGCGGGACGAGACGCCGACGCTCGTGCTCGTGCCGTCCAACCAGGCGACCGTCAGGCGGAGCGGCGTGGCAGCGCCAAGCCCAAAGTGGAGCGGCGCCAGCACGTTGCCCAGGTAGCTGCTGTTGGCCTGTACCCAGCGGCGCTGCAGCCCGGCCGAACTCTCGAGCGTGACCGTTGCGCCCACGGCAGGCTGGCAGTCGGCATCGAGCGCCGCTACCTCGAGCCAGCCGTTGTCGGCGGGAGCGACGGTCTCCCAGACATCCACCGTGCCCCGGTTGTGGGAGAGGGCAAGGTCGAGGTCGCCATCGTTGTCGAGGTCTACCGCGAGCGCGGTGCGACCTTCTGCGCTGTCTTCCAATCCCCGCGCTGCGCCCCGCTCCACGAAGCCGGCGGCCTCTCGCTCAAAGAAGAGGATCGGGTCCTGCTCGAAGGGCAGGTAGGGGGCAATCAGCTCCGCGGTCACGCCGTCAGGGAAGGGGGTGAAGTAGCCGGTCGTCTGCACGATGTCTTCGTCGCCGTCGTTGTCGGCATCGAGCAGCGCCATGCCCCAGCCCCAGCTCCCATCGGCGAGGCCCCACTCCGCTTCGACGCGGCTGGAGGGGCCGGGGATACCGTTCCGGTAGAGCCGGTTGCCGTCGCAGAGCGGTGCGTTGGGGCCGCAGACGAGCGGGTCGCCGAGGATGCCGGTGATGAGGGCGTCGAGGTCGCCGTCGCCGTCGGGGTCGAAGAGCAGCGAGCCCATGCCGTTCTCGCGGGTGCCGATGCCCCACGGGCGGCTCAGGTTCACAAAGCCGCTGCCGGTGCCGGCGAAGACCTGCGTGGTCGAGAAGTCGCCCGCGAGGAGCAGGTCGGCGCTGCCGTCGCGGTCGAGGTCGCCAAAGGCCGAGCTGTAGCCGAAGTGGGTCGCGCTGCCGAGGCCGGCTGCCTCGGTGATGTCTGCATAGTGGCCGCTCCCGTCGTTCTCGAGGAGGCGTCCCGCGGGCGAGTCTTCGTTCACATCCCATCGGGAGAGGTAGAGGTCGAGGTCACCATCGTGGCCCAGATCGGCTGCGGAGACGCTTCGGAATCCGAGGCAGCGCGGCTCCTGTCCGACGGCGAGCTCGAGCCCCCGCGCCGGCGCCTCCTCGGCAAAGGAGCGACCGCCGAGATTGCGGTAGAAGCGGTTACCGGGGGCCGCCATTGCAGTCAGCAGCAGGTCGGGGCGGCCATCGCGGTCGAGGTCTGCCACGAAGCAGCCGGCCGCCTCCATCGCCGGTCCGAGATCCTGCTGCTGCCAGCCGAAGGCGCCGTCGCCCCAGAAGAGCAGGGGCGGGAGGCCGAGCCGCGGCATGGCGAGATCCATGCTTCCGTCGCCATCAAAGTCGGCCGCACAGAGCCCGCCCGTGTCCATGATGTTGCCCTGGCAGGGCGCCTCGGCGAGGGTGGTCGGCGCCCACTGGGGTGCGGCCGCCAGCACCGGCGAGGGACGCTGCACAAAGCGGAGCGGGCTGGCTGCATCGGGCGCGGCTGTCGTGGCCGCGTCGCCGCAGGCCGCGACGAACAGCATGGCTGCCGCGAAGCGGGCCCTCACCGCGCCACCACGGGGCCGCGCGTCGTCGCCGTGAGTTCGAGGTTGAGGTTGAGGGCCAGCATGGTTGCGTGGCCATCGGCCATCTTGCTGGTCGGCCCCTGCCCCCAGGCGCCGTTCTTCCAGCGCACCGAGAGCAGGCGCGCGAGGGTGTCTGCGGGGAGAAGCTCCTTCCGGCCGAGCCAGGCCAGAATCAGCGCCGCCTCGATCTGCAGGTCGGTCATGCCGGTGCCGGGGAGCATCGCAGCCGTCGCCTGCACCATCGCCTCCGCCTCCTCTGGCGGGAGCGGATAGGCGCAGCCGGCCTCCTTGGCGAAGGCG
>JABMMX010000016.1 GCA_013205435.1 Deltaproteobacteria bacterium | reverse complement strand
TCGGCGCCGACGCGAACGACAGCGCGACAAACTGGTGTCTCGCCAGCACGCCCATTCCGACCTCCACGCTGCTCGCCACACCAGGCACAGGCAACGCCCTCTGCGGCAACGAGCCGCTGACCATCGGCTGGTGCCGCCTGCAGTGGCCGCTCGACCCGACGGTTGCGGCTGGCACCTCCTTCACCACCTACGGCCGCCTCTACGTTGCCGGTCTCACCGACCGCACCAACGGCAACGACCCGGATGCCCGCATCACCGCGCAAGCCGGGTTCGGCGACCCCGGAACGCTGCCCGATACTGCCTCCTGGAGCTGGACCAGCGCGACCCCCGAGCCCTCCTACCCCGGAGCGGACGCCGAGGCTGCGAATGACGAGTACAGCACCTCGCTGACCATCCCCGCCGACCGCACCTCCAACGCCGACTTCGGCTTCCGCTTCTCGGGCGACGGAGGCACCACCTGGACCTACTGCGATCGCAACGCCGGCCCAGGCGCAGACGGCGCACAGGGCGGCTTCCAGCCCGCGAACGCGGGCCACGCGACCGTCACGGGCGCCTGTTCCCCCAACCCCTGCCTGAGCGTGCCCGCCGACGGCTGCGCAAACGGCACCACCGTGCGCACCTACAGCCCGACGGGAACCTGCTCGAACCTCTCGGGGAGCGCCAACTGCGACTACACCTACCTCGACACCGCCTGCGGCTCCGGCCTTGTCTGCCTCGCCGGCGCGTGCACCGCGCCGCCCCCGGCCATCGCTGCAGGCGAGGTCGTCTTCACCGAACTGCTCGCGCGCGGCTCGCAGATTGCCGACAACGCCGCAGACGACCTCGACGAGTTCATCGAACTCTACAACACCACCAGCCGCGCCATCGACCTCGCCGGCTGTACCCTCGATGCGACCGGTGCCGCATCCGGTCTCACCCGCTTCACGCTCCCCGCCGGTAGCACCCTGCCGGCTGCCACCTACCGCGCCCTCCTCCGCGCCAACCCCACCGCCATCCGGCCTCCGGGCAGCCTCCCGATCGTGGGCCTCTCGCTGCCCGACGATGTCACATCGCTCTCGCTCACCTGCGCAGCCACGCTCGTCGATGGCGCTTCCATCTCGGCCTCGCTCGCCTGGGCCGGCGTCGCAGCGCAGCTCGACCCCACCCGGCTCAACCTCGCCACCTCCGACAGCGCCGCCGACTGGTGCGCCGCCTCCACCGGCCTGGGCTCTCAGCTACTCGGCACGCCCGGCACGGTCGGCGGCCCCTGCCCCACCGGCAGCATCACCGGCGGACAGTGGTGCAGGCTCCAGTACCCGACCGCCATCGACACACTCGCCGGCACCTCCATCGCCCTCTACGGCCGGCTCTACCTCGACGGCATCTCCACCCGCTCCGACGCGGTCAACCCCGACCCGCGTCTGCGCGTCCGCTGGGGCTTCGGCCCCGCGGGTTCCGACCCCGCCGCCGGTGGCTGGACCTGGAAGGCCGCCGTCCCGAACGCCTTCTGGAATGCAGCCACCGCAGGCGAAACGAACAACGACGAGTACTGGGTCGAGAGCTCCATGCCCGCCGCCTCCGGCTCGCCCTACGCACACGCCTTCAGCATGAGCCGCGGTGCCGGCGCCACCTGGATCTACTGCGACCGCAACGCCGGTGGCACCTCCGATGGATATGCCGACGGCTACCAGACCGCGAACGCCGGTTCTCTCTTGGTTCGTTGAGCCAGCAAGCAGCCTACGCCGCTGCGGGCGTAACAGGCGGAGGTCTCAAGCCAGAGGGCGCCATCGAGCGGTTCGAAATGCGACAGTAGGTCCGAACGCTATGACGGAAACCCCGCCTGCTTCGCCTGGCTCCGCTCCAGCGGGGGACACTACGATCGTGACAATTCGGAGACATTTGACACGCCTGGTGCTACCTTCGTCGCTCCCGTGACTTCCCCCTTGCACCCAGCAGCGGCCCCCATGCGCAGGCTCCTTCAGCACCCCATCCTCCTCGCGGCCCTGCTCGCCCTCTGCCTGATAGGCTGCAGCAGCGACAAGAAGGCCGCGGCC
>JABMMX010000183.1 GCA_013205435.1 Deltaproteobacteria bacterium | reverse complement strand
TGCTGATGGTGCAGGCCTGCACATCGTTGGCGCAGATGCCGCCCTCGGCATGGTAGCCCGTGCCACAGGTGCAGCTGTTGTTGCAGGAGTCGGTGTTGATGGTGTTGCCATCGTCGCAGAACTCGGCAGGGTCGAGCGTGTTGTCGGTGCAGAAGTCGGTCTCACCCATCGCCGTCTGGCAGCTCGCGTTGCAGACAGAGCAGTCCGTCATGCCATAGGCGCACTCCTCGGTGACGGTGTTGCCGTCGTCGCAGGTCTCGCCCGAACCGATAACACCGTTCCCGCAACCTCCGACGCAGCTGTTCGCGACGAGCGCGAAACCGGCGCTGCAAGCCGAGATGGTGCAGGTGCCGTAGGCGCTGCCGGTCCAGGTCTCGGTCGCAGCGGTCGCGTTGGTCGCGACGCAGCTCCGCGTGTCGCTCACGCAGGCCCCAGACTCGAGATGCTGGCCGCTTGGGCATCCAGCCGGTGAGCAGACGCTGGCCGTGCAGACCAGCGTACCGCTGCAGTCCACCGTCGCCGCGCAGCTCTGCCCCTGGGTGCGGCATCCGATGCCCTCATCCGTCAGGCCATCGCAGTCGTTGTCGAGGCCGTCGCAGAGCTCCGTCACGTTGGCCACCAACCGACCCGTGAAGGTGAAGTTGCCATCCGAGCGGGCAAAGACCCAGTTGCGAACACCCGCGTTGGCAGGCGCCGAAGAGGCCGCTCCGAGGTCGCCATAGGCCCAGGAGCCGAGGCCGCTCGAGGCGCCAGGAACAACATCGCCGTTCTGAACGGAGAAGCCGGTGGAGGGTGCAAGCGACTGAATCTGGGCAAAGACCTGCGTCTGCGGTGAGGTGTAAAACGACCGAACTGTCACCGCGCCGCAGAAGAGGGGCGAGGCCACGTAGCCTTCGCATGATGCGTCGAGCCCGGTGGTGCCGGTAACCAGCTCCAGCGAGTTGAGGGGGCCTGAGCCTGCCACACCATCCTGCACGATGGTGAGCGTGCAGAGCCCCTGCTGCGCCCGGCGCAGACCGGCATCGGTGACGGCATCGCCCTCGAGAACCTCGAGCCGCATCGTCCCTGCGGCCACATCGACGGTTCCGCGGAACTCGGCGAGCGTGGTGAGCGTGGTGGTTAACTCCTCCGCGGGCGTGCCTGCGTCTGCGAGCGCTGCGTCGGGGAGCGCGATGCCGCCATCGGCGAGCGCGGCGACATGGGTTTGCTCAACAGGCGCAGCCGTCTCAATCTCGCCCTCCGTGCAGGCCGCGGAGGCCGCGAGGAGGAGACAAAAAGAGAGACGGACACTTACGGATGGCGACATCGCGGGCTCCCTTTCGGCGCGAAACTGCGCGAAGACGATGAGCCGAGGCCAGACATAGCCAATGCGAACCCCCACGCGGTACCACCCGAGTGCGTTAGTGTAAACCAAATCAAGACCTGTTCGCCCTGTCTGGTTTGTCCTGGCGAGGTCATCCGCGCAGGCGGCGCGCTGCGGATGCCGCCGCGCTGAGGCCCCTCCTCCGTGGCGTTCGATGTGACCGACGAGGCCCGCGTGAAGACCACCGTCCCCAACCCCAGCCGCCTCGTGATAGCCGAGGCGTGCGCGCGGGGGACGCTTGCAGCTACCGCGCGCCGTCGGAAGACCGGTTGCTCGTGAGCGCGGCTAGCTCGCGCTCGGCAGCCCGCGCTCAGCCCTGGGGCTGTGGTCCTGCCAGCGCCGAAACCCGTGCGGCAATCTCCGCGGCGATCTCGCCAAGCGACCGGGTCGCCAGCGAGGCCACCTCGGAGGGCGTCATCAAGTTTGCCGCGACGTTGAGTAGTGCCTCTTGGCCCTCTTGCCGGCCCTCTTGCCGGCCCTCTTGCCGGCCCTCCTTGCGGCCCTGACGCTTGGCACAGCGAATCAGGTGATCGCGGTAGGGAGAGGGCGGCAGCCTCTGAAACTCTTCCTGCAGTGCGTCCAACTCCTCGTCGCTCATCGGTACCTCCTTTCGTCCAATTTGTTCCATCAACGCTTCTCGAACAT
>JABMMX010000182.1 GCA_013205435.1 Deltaproteobacteria bacterium | reverse complement strand
GCTCGGTACCGCAGAGCATCCATTCCGCAGCACGCGAAAGTTCTGCCGCGCGCGCCTCAGGTGCAACCCCGCAACCCTCGTCCATGACGATGGCAGTGAGGTCGCCCCAGCGCTCAAGCCGGAAGGCCGAGCAGGTGCCACCGGCCGTCACGCTGCCGCCGTGGGCACCCTCGCTGGTCGCAGGCGCGCCGCCGGTCCACCAGCTGGCGAGCAGCGGCCCCAGACGAGCAAAACCCTCGGCATCCTCCTCGCTGTCCCAGACCAGCAGCCAGGTCACCAGCTCCCGGTCGCCCTCGGCAAAGCGCCAGGCCGATAGCCTGTCGCCGTCCCAGCCTGCCGCCGCGCGAGAGAGAGCCGCGGGCGCCACAGACTGGCCCAACCACTCGCCTAGCAACGACCGCACCATCCACTCCCCCATCACATCCACGGCGTAGCGCTCTGCCCCGGGCAGCGGACTCGGATGCTCGAGCCAGGTGGGCTCGTCGCGGTCGAGGTAGCGCTCGGGATGGAGCACCTGCTCGGTCGACTGCAGCGGTGAGGCATACAGCTCTGTCACACCCTCCCATCCCCTCGCGTCGGCCACCGCGGTCACAAAGGAGAGGCCACCCGCGTAGGGAAAGAGGAGCGACTGCCAGATGGTCTCCGACAGTCCGGCCGGTGCCGCTGCGGCCTGCATGGAGGCCGACATCAGCTTGTCGAGAAGCAGCGGAGAGGCGGAGAGCTCCCCCGTCGGGTACATCAGCATCGTCGCCACCGCATCGCCCTCGAGAAGCGCGGCGGTGGCGAGCCCCACATCCTGAACGCGATCGCCGTAGCCGCGCACCCGCTCAATGCCGAAGTGTTGGTCCTGGAGCGCATGATGGAGTTCGTGCGACATGATGCCGACCTGCGCCGACTCCGGCATGTCGGAGAGGATGAAGAAGGTCTTGGCGCGCGGGTCGTAGAAGCCGGCGATCTCGTCGCCGAGCAGTTTGAGCATCACCTGCTCATAGCGCTGCTCCGGGCGGAGTAGCCGCAGTCGGTGCAGGAGCCTGTCGGCGGCCTCGAGCAGGTCGGGCGCAACCTCCTCGCGGGTCATCTTCTCAAGGCGGAGCCGGAGCCCCGCGCGGGCCTCTACACGGCGCTCTACGGGCCGCAGGATCGGGAGCCTTCGAAGGGTCGCGACCTCGCCTGCCACGCGGTCGCTCATCGCCTGCAGCGCCTCCGCGTCGGCTGGTCCGGATGCGACTGGCGCCGACACTTCGGCGGCGGCCGTTGAAGGCGGCGCAGCTGCTGCAGAGGCGGCTGCGAGCATCAGTGCGGCGCATGGCACAATGGCAGCGGACGGCATCCAAACTCCCTCTATCCTGCCTCGTTTCAAACCTCGCCTCCGTTCACACGCTGCCGGATCTTTGCGGCGCCCGCCCTGCTATGCAAGAGCGGCTGCTCACTCCTTTGCACGAAGGGATCTTCCGCATGGATGCCTCGCTCCTCACGCCCGCCGTTCGCCAGCTCATCGAACTCTCGCTTGAAGAAGACCTTCACGGCGGCGACATCACGAGCGACGCAATCTTCGACGCCGACACGACCGGCTCAGCCACCTTCCGCGCAAAGCAGGAGCTGGTGCTCGCCGGCTGCACCATCGCAGAGGCTGTCCTGCAGCAGGTCGACCCGCGACTGGCCGTCACCTGGCTCGCACAGGATGGCCAGCGCATCGGCATCGGCGCCTTCGGGACCGTCACCGGGCCCGTCCGGTCCATCCTTCGCGGAGAACGGGCGGCGCTCAACTTTCTGCGCAAGCTCTCGGGCGTCGCGACCACCACCGCCACCTTCGCCGCAGCGCTCCGAGGCAGCGGGACCAAACTGCTCGATACACGCAAGACAACACCAGGATTCCGCTCGCTCGAAAAGCATGCGGTCCGCATGGGCGGAGGCCACAACCACCGGCTCGATCTCTCGTCCGGAGCCATGCTCAAGAACAACCACATCGACGCAGCCGGTGGCATCGCCGCAGCCGTCGACAAGGTCCGTGCGCGCGCCCCCTTCCTCACCATGATTGAGGTCGAGGTCCGCAACGAAGAGGAGGCCGCCCAGGCCGTCGCAGCAGGCGCAGACGCCATGCTCCTCGACAACATGCCCTTAGAACAGCTCCGGCGCATTGCAGACACCTACCGCGGCCGCATCAGGCTCGAGGCCTCGGGCAACGTGACCCTCGCCACCATCGAGGCGCTCGGTACCGCCGGTCTCGACTATGTCTCGTCGGGCTGGCTCACCCACTCCGCGCCCGCGGCCGACATCAGCCTGACCATCGGCGGCAGCTACCCGCCTGCCGCGCTCCTCGAGACCATCGCCACACCATGACCAGGCCGCTCCCCCCTGTGGAGTGCTGGGACGAGGTCGACAGCACCAACCGCATCGCAGCGGAGTGGCTCCGCGCGGGCTGCCTCCACGGGCGGGCGCTCCGGGCGCGCAGTCAGACCGCGGGGCGCGGACGGCTCGGACGGAGCTGGACGGCGCCGCCCGACTCCGGCCTCACCCTCTCGGTCGTGCTCGCCGGCCCGGAGTGGTTCGCACTCGCGCCCCGCATCCCCCTCGCCGCCGGCGTCGCCTGTGCCGACCTCCTCCGCGACCGCTACGATGCGCCGGTCGGCCTCAAGTGGCCCAACGACCTGGTCTTCGGCCGCCGAAAATGCGGCGGCATCCTCTGTGAGGGGGTCACCAACGGCGGCCGATTTGCCGGCGTCGTCATCGGGATCGGTCTCAACATCAACGCCGACGAGGCCGCGCTCGGAGCGGAGCTCGCCAGACGAGCCACCTCGCTCTTTCTCGAAACGGGTCGCACCGAAGCAGACCTCGACGGCTTGGCCACCTCAGTCCGCGACGCCATCGTCGCCGCCGCCGAAGCGCTCACCACAGCACCGCCCGAACGCCTGCTCGCGCGCTGGGCAGAGCTCGACTCCATCCGCGGCCGCGAGGTCTGGTTCGGCGAAGGAGACGCTGCCACCTCGGGCATCGCCGAGGGCATCGCGCAGGATGGCGGACTCCTCGTGAGGACCGCCGATGGACTCCGCACCCTCCACGCGGGCGAAGTCACCACACAACCGCCCGCCGACACTCGCTGAATCAACACCGATTTGCTATGGGGCGCGAACCGTTCTCGTGGAGTTTATCACAGCCATGCTGCTCGTCATCGATGTCGGAAATACCAACACAGTGCTCGGCCTCTACGAGGGCGATACCCTCATGGACCACTGGCGCGTAGCGACGGACCGCAACCGGACCAGCGACGAGTATGCCGTCATGATGCGGCAGCTCTTCGAACTTCGCAGCCGCAACATCGGCGATGTCACAGGCTGCATCCTCTCCTGCGTTGTTCCACCCATGCAGCCCGTCATGATGGCCATGGTCGAACGCTACTTCGATGTGAAGCCGCTTGTCGTTGGGCCTGGCATCAAGACCGGCATGCCCATCCTCTACGAGAACCCGCGCGAAGTGGGCGCAGACCGCATCGTAAACGCCGTCGCGGCCTACGAGCGGACAGGCTGCGCCACCATCGTGGTCGACTTCGGAACAGCCACCACCTTCGACGCCGTCAGCACTGCGGGCGAGTACCTCGGCGGGGCCATCTGTCCTGGCATCATCATCTCGGCAGAGGCCCTCTTCGTGCGCGCCTCCAAGCTCCCGCGCGTAGAGATTGTCTCGCCCGGCAAGGTCATCGCCCGCAACACCATCGCCAGCATGCAGGCCGGCATCATCTACGGCTACGTGGGGCTGGTCGACGGCATGGCAGTGCGCATGAAGGCTGAATACGGCGCCCCCATGCAGGTCATCGCGACGGGCGGGCTCGGTGAGATCATCGCCGCCCACTCCACCGAGATCGAGGCCTACGACCGCGACCTCACGCTGCGCGGGCTCCAGATCCTCTTTGAGCGCAACCTGAAGGGCGGCTACTCGGCGTAGGGGTCCACCGGCTCGCCTGGCTTGCCAGGCGTGGTCTTCTTCGCGGGCTTGGGCTCTACGACCCGCTTCGTCGCGGGCCGTGCCTCGCCAGTCGCAGCCTTGCTGTCCTCAGACTTCGGAGGAGGCGTCGCTGCGACAGGCTCTGCGATGGCAGCGACTGGTGGGACCGCCTCAGCTGCCGAGCCAGAGCCGGAGCCGGAGCCAGAGCCGGAGCCGGCTGGAACCACTGCGGCCGCAGGCGTGGGCGGAGCCACTGGCGCGACAGCCTGCGGCGCGACCGCTGCCGGCGCGACAACCGTCTCGTCATTCTTGGAGAAGAAGACGAGCGCGGCGGCCCCTGCCACCAGCACCGCGAGCGCCCCCATCAAAATGAGCCCCAACGGCGCCTTGTTATGCGCAGCTCGGTGCGACTCGGAGTTCATGAAGATGGATGGATTGGCGGGCTGGCGGCCGCTCTGCTGGGTGATTCCAAGGCGGTCAAAGGTGTCGGGCGCTTTCTGGTCACGGTGCGTCTCCTCGGGCGATGCACCGAGGTCGAGCTGGCGGGTGGCGTTGTCGTCGGGCGCCGGCTGGCCGGAGGCTAGCCGGACATCGAGCGCATCAAGCTCAGCCCGCAGCACCTTCACCGTTGCTGGGCGCTGCTCGGGCTTCTTCGCGAGGCAGCGCCGGACGATCTCCTCAAAGCCCGAGTCGATGGCAAGCGATGGGTTCACCGAGGCAAAGGTCGGCACCGGCTCGTTGCAATGCTTGACCAGCACGCCAATCGGGTCAGCTGCCTCGAAGGGCGCCTTGCCCGTGAGGCACTCAAACATGATCACGCCAAGCGCGTAGATGTCGGAACGCTCATCGAGCTCCTTCGCCCGCGCCTGCTCCGGCGACATGTAGCGCGGCGTTCCGAAGATCATGCCGGCCTGCGTGAGCTTCTCGCTGCCGAACTTGGGGTCTTTGAGTTTGGCGACGCCGAAGTCGAGCACCTTCACAAAGTCTGCCTCGCCGCCGGCGCGGTTGAGGAAGATGTTGTCGGGCTTGAGATCCCGATGCACCAGCCCCTTGCCGTGCGCCTCGGCGAGCGACGCGCAGACCTGACGCATCAGCCCTATGAGGCGCCGTGGCTCGATGGCCCGCTCGATGTTGAGCGCCCGCTCGAGCGATACTCCGTCGAGGAGCTCCATCACCATCCAGAGGAGCTTGCCCTCGTTGCCATGGTCGTAGACGCGGATGGTGTTCGGATGCGAGAGGTTACTGGCGGCCTTGGCCTCGACCTCAAAACGCCGAACGAGGGATTCGTCGTGCACCAGCTCCGGCATGAGCGTCTTGATGGCAATGGAGTGCTCGGTGCGGAGGTTCCGACCGCGGTAGACCTTGCCCATGCCGCCGACGCCGATGAGCGCATCAATCACATACTTGCCGTCGAACACCGTGCCGATGAGCGGATCGGCAGGCAGCTGTACCGCTGATTCCACCGTCTCACCGATGGCGTCCAGGGCGCTCGTCTCTGCTCCAAACTGCTGGGTCTTCTGAGGGTCGCTCACGTCGGCTCCGCGCAATCTGTCTGCTCCCGAGCTTGGCTCCGAGACGCTTACGCGGGCTACCGCAGCGCAGGTGGGGTGTCAAACTGGCCGCGTGCTATCTGATTGCCGCCGATGTCCATTCTCACTACCTGACGGGCAACCTATGTGTCCTATCTCAGGGTGTCGCCATGCGCTCAATCTCTCTCCGCTCCTTCATCCTGTTTGCAGCGTTTGCTGCCCTCTACAGCGCCTGCGGCACCGAGACCACCTCGCGCGGTCGCACTGGATCCACCCCCGACCAGGTGGAGACAGACACAGGAGTTGGCCAAACCGACAGCGGGACCGACGCGGATCCCGCCGACACGACAGCAGACAGCTCCACGACCGACACCGCCGTGGACACCACCGTGGACACCGCTGCCGACACCGCCCCCGACACCACCGTGGGCTGCAACGTAGACCTCGACTGCCGCGGCGGACAGGTCTGCAGCGGCGGACAGTGCCGCGAGGCCTGCGGTCCCGCCGACCCCTGCACGGGCGAACTCTCCGTCTGCGACCCAGACGCTCGCATCTGCGTCGGCTGCGTGACCGCCACCGACTGCGGCGCCAGTGAAAGCTGCGTCGACGGCACATGCCGCTTCGTCTGCGACCGGAACGCAGACTGCGAGCCTGGCCAGCGCTGCGACATCGCCTCGGGAAGCTGCGTCTCGGGCTGCGACACAGACATCGACTGCCCGGGTGGACAGCGCTGCCAGGCGGGCGCCTGTGTCGCCATCGTGCCGCAGATCTGCAGCCCCTTCGCCTCGGCCTGCGAGGGCAACAACCTCCTCATCTGCCGCGCCGACGGCTCTGCCTTCGACCGCAACCCCTGCCCGACCGGAACCGTCTGCTCGGCAACCGCGGCGGGAGCCGCATGCGAGGCCCAGATCTGCGCGCCGGGCACAAGCTCTTGCTTCGATGGCCGCACCCTGGCGGTCTGCGCCGCCGATGGCCTCTCCGAAGATTTCGTCGCCTGCACCGGCGGCGGAACCTGCGCCGCCGGCGTCTGCCAGGCCGCCAGCATCTGCACTCCCAACGCGCTGCTCTGCGACGCAGGCGATGCCTACCGCTGCAACGCTGCAGGCACCGCGACCACGCTCGTCGACAACTGCACTGCCACAGAGATCTGCACCGCCGGCGCCTGCGTCTCGACCGCCGGTCGCTGCACCACCGGCCTCGACTGCCCCGCACTGCCAACCAGCTGCGACGGCAACGTCCGCGTTAGCTTCCGCGCCGGCGGCTCCTGTGTCGGCGGAACCTGCGACTACAGCGCTGTCCAACGCCGCACCAACTGCGAGCTCACGGGCCAGGTCTGCGACGATGCAACCGCAACCTGCGTCGCCTCGGCCTGCCCGCTCACGGAGGCCGACTGCCCCCCAACCGCACCGCTCCTCGACGCCGTCGCTTGCGCCTGCGTTGCCTGCTTCTCCAATGGCGACTGCGGCGGAGGCCAGACCTGCGCCGGTGGCACCTGCATTGGCGGCGGCGGCGGCTCCGACTGCACCAACGATACCCAGTGCACCAACGCCGCCATCTCGCTCGGCGGCACGGGCGAAGGCGCGACCTGCGACCTCGACACCAACACCTGCTACACCCTCTCCTCCTGCAATACCGCCACCGGCGGCACCGATATCTTCAACGCCGACTGCCCCAGCGGCACCACCTGCCAAGCCAGCCTTCTCGGAGGCGGTAACACCTGCTCGGGCTGCACCTCCTCGTCGCAGTGCCGCACCGGTGAGAGCTGCTTCAACTGCGTCTTCGTTGCAGGTTGCTTCGACGCGTCGGGCTCACTCGGAGGCCTCGGCGGTCTCTGTTCCGTGCTGCCCTGATCGCCAACCTCTCACACAAACTCCGGAACCCCATGCTCCGACGCCTCCCGCTCCTCTGCCTCGCGCTGCTCGCTGCCTGCTCCGACACAAAGAAGGAGCAGCCGGATAACGCCGCCGACGGCTCGGCCGCAGACACCTCCGCCGACGGCAGCGCCTCCGGTGGCGAGGACACCTCCACAGAGGGCAGCGGCGACACCTCCACAGAGGGCAGCGGAAGCGGAGAGGGCAGCGCCGAGGCGCCCCAACTCCCACCGCCAGGCCCGCTCTCCTTCGCCCCGCGAGGCAGCCTGACAGGCGCCGCCGGCCGCGGCTCCTTCGCCTTC
>JABMMX010000015.1 GCA_013205435.1 Deltaproteobacteria bacterium | reverse complement strand
CTCGTATGCCGACGCGCCCGAGAAGGTTACCTCGTCGAGCGACACGCCGCCTCCGATCGCATCCTGCGGCGGCGCCACCACAATCCCTTCGAGCGGAGGAAGGGTCGGCGAGGGAGGCAGGGGCGCCTCCTCCATCATCGCCTCGCGCACGGGCGCTGGCTCCACGGCGACGGAGATGCTCGGACGCATGTCGGAGCCGATGCCCTCAAAGTCGAGCGCGTCGTCCGCCTCGCTCCATGCGGCCGACGATTCCGAAGAGGCAACAAGCGAAGCAACGGGCGGCGGCGCCGCCACCCGCGCCATTGCTAGCTTCCGCGCCTCGTACTCGTCTACCGACAACCGAGAGACCGCCATCCGCCCAACCGACTGTGGCTGCTCGGCCCCCTCTGCCTCCACCAGCGCTTTTGCTCCAGCGTCTAGCGGACGGGTCACCGCCTCGTGCGCCGAACGCGATGGCGTGCGAAGATCGTCGCGCATCTGCGCGGGTATATCTCCCTCGTTGCGCGAAATCGCCGCCGGCTCTGGTGCCGCGCCGACCGCCGCATCAAACCGCTCCGCAGGAGGAGCCGCAGCCGCCTGCGCCCCTGCAAAGGCAGCAGTGTGAAGCTCCTTGCTTGCCTTGTCGAGCCTGCGCAGCCGCAGCATCATGCCGAGCTGTTCGCCGCCCGGGGTGAGGCGGTAGGACTCGATGGTCCCCTCCCCACGGAAGGCGCAGCTGCCGTCTGCTATCTCGATCCGAAAGAGCAGCAGGCTCCCTTCGGGCCGGTTCAGCCGCGTTGGCAGATACAGGGTCGTCCGAGTCACATGCTGCCGATAGCCGCGCGCAAACTCTTCCAGGCTGGAAAACTGGTCCAGCCGGATGGTCAGCATCGCAGGGCGTGTCGCTTCGTTGGCGTTCGGCACAACTTCACAAGATGGATTCGCGGTCGCCAGTCTTGACGCGCCGAGGATGATAGTAGGCCCCCGACCTTAGTAAGCCCAGCCGAGCGCCACAAGGAAGGTTGAGAAGGAATCGGTCAATTCGGCCTTCCCCGACGCAGCACTCTCGCCGATCTGAAAGGTCCCTGCATACCGGTCATACCCGGCCGAGCCCCGAACCAACCACTGCGGCGAAAACCGGTACTCGGCCTCCGCCTTGGCGGCCCAACTCCAGACGCTCTCGTCGCTCCCAAAGGCGGCAGCGGTGCTCCCCATATCGACGCTCGGCCGCAGTAAAATCTCTGCCTGCACCCGCCAAGGCTCTCCCTGCGGCGCAAACCCTAGCCCGGTCCCGAACTCGAAAGCCTCGTAGTAGGACGAGGTGTAGATGGGGTTCCCGCCAAGCGCGAACTCGACCGCCCGCCATCCCGCCATTGGCGTCACAGTGAGGCCCGACTCGGCGCGCCACGGGTAGGAGAGGCCCAAAGCTGTTCCGTCATGGCGCGTCGGGATCTTCACCTCGATCGAACCATCCGTGCTGGCTAGCAGCGCGCTGGTCCGGACCTTGTGCTTTCCGGTCACAAATCCAAGCTGAAGCGGCGCCAGCGCAGAGCCGGGCCGGAACCAGGCGAAGGGCATGAGCTCCACGCGAATGTTCAGCCCAGGATAGAAGGGAGCGTCGTAGATGACCGGTTCCGAAGACCCCGCGACCTCCAGCTCCCGGCGCACCGCCTCCGCCTCTACGAGGAGCCGCAGGCCGTCGATCTCCGACCCGCCCAACCCGCGCCAAGAGCTCGGCACCAGAGGAGTCGCCTGCTCCTCCCACCAGCCCTGCGCCGAGGCCTCCGACGCATCGATCACAAGCCCCAACAAGGCCAGCGCCAACCCAACTGCGGTTCTAGAAATCAAAGTCATTTCCTGTTGGCGGCTGGCCGCCCGTTCGAACGCTTGAGCCGGAATCCCACGAGGGGCCCGCATCTTCGATGCCCGAGACACGAAGCGCAAAATCGTCGCGGTTGGTCGCCTGCAACAGCGCCTCCTCATAGGTGATGAGCCCCTGCTGCAACAGCGACATCAGCGACTGGTCAAAGGTCTGCATCCCGTAGCTGTCGTGGCCCTTGCCGATCGTCTCGTGCAGCTCGCGGAACTTCGTCTCGTCGAGGATCAACTCGCGAATCCGGGCGGTCGACACCATGATTTCCACCGCAGCCACACGCCCCTTGCCGTCCTTACGCGGCACGAGCCGCTGCGAGATGACCGCCTTCAGCATCCCCGCCAGCTGCATGCGAACCTGCCCGCGCATGTGGGGCGGGAAGGCTGTTACCAGCCGCGTGATGGTCTCTGCGGCATCGGAGGTGTGCAGCGTCGAGAGGACGAGGTGGCCCGTCTCGGCCGCCGTCAGCCCAATCTCGATGGTCTCCAGATCGCGCATCTCACCCATCAGGATGACGTCGGGATCCTGACGT
>JABMMX010000181.1 GCA_013205435.1 Deltaproteobacteria bacterium | reverse complement strand
TTGATGGTCATCGAGGTGTTGATGCGGCCCAGGTCGAGCCCATCGAAGAGGCGGCGCATGTCGCCCAGGTGCGACACCGCAACGCCTGTGCCGCCCACCTCGCCCGCGGCGAGCGGATGGTCGGGGTCGTATCCGTTCTGGGTCGGAAGGTCGAAGGCCACCGAAAGGCCTGTCTGCCCCTTCGAGAGGTTCTCGCGGAACCGCTCGTTCGTCTGCGCCGCATCGCCGAAGCCGGCGTAGGTGCGGATGAGCCAGGGCGCGGCCTGCTTGGCGCCGCTCACGCCGGCACCCCGCTCCGCTTGGGCATCGCCTCCCAGTAGTCGAGGTCGAGAACCACGGCCGGGTTCAGCACCCGCTTGCCCGGCGTCTTGGCATCCTCAACCATCAGCTCAAATCCGGCCGACGAGGGGTCCACATTCTTCACGCCGATGAGCCGGAGCCGGAGCGCGCCAACCGTCCCATCCTCCGGCGCGAAGACCTCCTTCACCTCCGTGAAGGCATAGAGCGTGTCGCCCGCAAAGATGGGGCTGGTGTGGGCGCCGGCGTTGATGCCGACGATGCCCAGGCGGGCCTCGAGCCCGTTGAGCGCCATCGCATAGGCGTGGCTGATGACCACACCGCCATAGACGAGCGGCTTGCCCTCCATCAGCTTCGCATCGAAGTGCACCTTCGCGCTGTTCTGGAAGAGGCGGGTGAAGGCCATGTGGTCCGACGGGTTGACGGTCATGCCGTCGTAGTGGTCGATGCGCTCGCCGGCCGCGTAGTCCTCGAGAAAGAAGCGGGCACCCGTGGCCCGCACAGGCAACGGCTTGGCGTCGAGCCGAAGCAGCGACGGTTCGACCGTGGCCGGCAGCTCGGGAACGGTCGGAGCCTCCAGCGAAGCCGTCGGCGCATCGCCCCGCTTCTTCACCATCACCCAGCGCCAGTAGGAGAGCACCTCCTCGCCCCGCTGGTTCACGCCCATCGTCCGCACATAGACCACGCCGGTCTGCCGGTTGGAGTTCTCCTTGAGCCCCACCACCTCGAGCGTCGTCGAGAGCGTGTCGCCAAAGAAGACCGGTGCCCCCCAGCGAATGCCCGCATAGCCAAGGTTGGCGCGGGCATTGAGCGAGATTGGCCGCACCGTCTGACCGAAGACCGTGTGGAAGACGACCAGCGGATGGGCCTGCTGCGAGCTGCCGCAGAAGGCTGCCGTCCGGTCGCCCGTCAGCGCGATGTAGGCCACCGCATCGCCGGCCGTGACCGTCCTATCGGGCGGGCAGTCCAGGCGGGTGCCGAGCGTGAAGTCTTCGAAGTAGTTCCCCTGCCAACCTTTGCCGCTCATGCCATCCCTCGCTGCTTAGCCTGCTACGCCCTCAATCTTCTCCCGGAGCACGCCCCGGGCCACCACATAGACCGCCAGAATCTCCTCGGCGCCCTCGAAGATGCTGAGCACCCGGGCATCCTGCCAGAGCCGGCTCACCGCATACTCCTCGCTGTAGCCCATGCCGCCGTGCAGCTGCATCGCCTCGCGCGTCACCCACTCCGCATCTTTGCAGGAGAGCAGCTTCACGAGCGACGCCTCCATGCCTCCCTTGTGGTCATCCATCAGCCCAGCCACGTGGTAGGAGAGCTGCCGCGACGCCTGAATCATGGCCGCCATCAGCACCAGCTTCTGACGCGACAGCCCGAAGTTGGCCAGCGGCTCGCCAAACACCTGCCGATCCCGGGCATAGGAGATGGCCTGGCGATAGGCCGCCTCCATCACGCCCACCGCGCGCGCCGCCGTCTGGATGCGACCGCCGGCAAAGCCCTTCATCTGCAGCGCAAAGCCCTCGCCTTCGCGGCCCACCCGGTGGCTGTCGGGCACAAAGTAGTCCTCGAACTGGACCGCAAACGAGTGCATGCCGCGGTAGCCGATGGTCGGGATTGCATGTCCCTCCACCGTGCCGCCGCCGGGCTGCGTGTGGCGGAACGACGACTCGTCGCCGCCAATCACCGCCGGCTTCTCGGCGAGGAACATCGTCAGCCCCTTGGGCCCATCCTCGAGCCGACCCGTCCGCGCCAGCAGCACGAAGGTATCTGCGCGCCCCGCAAAGGTGCACCAGGTCTTCTCGCCGTTGATGAGGTAGCCGCCCTCCACCTTGCGCGCCGAGACCCGCACAGCAGCCACGTCGGAGCCCGCGTTGGGCTCTGTGACGGCCACGCTCACGAGCCGCTCGCCAGACGCAATCTCGGGCAGCCACTTGGCCTTCTGCTCCTCGGTTCCGCCGCCCAGGATGGCCTTCGAGCAGATCTCCGGCCGCGTGATAACGCTGCCGCCGGCGCCCAGGCTTCCGCGCGAAAGCTCCTCCGTGGCGATGCACATCGTGAGGTGGTCGACGAAGGAGCCGCCGTAGCTCTCCGGAATCGAGATGCCGAAGACGCCGAGCGCCGCCAGCTCCTTGAGCAGCGGCTCAGGCACCACCTTGTCGTCGCGGTGGATATGCTCGGCGACAGGCGCCAGCTTCTCGTCGGCAAAGCGGGCGAAGAGGTCACGCATCTCGCGATGATCGGGGCCCAAGCCCACGGGTCCGGTGGGCTCGGCGGTGCGCTCGTAGAGCAGTTCGCTGAGCGCCAACAGCTGCTCAGGCGAGCCGGCCGCATGCAGGAAGGCCGCGACCGCCTCGGGGAGCGTGGCCGCCGCAGCGCCGTAGAAGGCGCCGCCCGGAAGCAGCCGCTCGAGCATCCGACGCGTGACGAGCGCCACATAGGTGGCCGCAAGCCCCGCGGAGAGCGGGTCGCCGAGCCGCTCCGCATAGGCGAGCATGGCACGCGCCGCCTCACGCTCGGCAAGCGTTCGGGCGAGTTCGGAGGCCTCGGCCTGAAGCGCGTCGAGCCGCTCGCGCGAAAGTTTGCCGTTCACGGTTACGCGGGCAGCGAGCGCCGACACGCAGCCATCCACCGTTGCAGAGAGCCACGACGCCGCATCAGCCGGCGCCTGCAAGGTCTGTTGCGACATCCTTCCTCCGCGTCGTTACGAGAGCGCGCTGTGACCGTCGTGGGTCACAACCGTGCGCGCCAGGGCCTCCATGGTAAGACCGGTCGCAGTCACATCGGCGTCCGTGATGGAGCCCGACTTCATGCCGGCACGCACCACCCACCAGTCGGTACCGACAACGGCCTTGTCCGCGAGCCGGTCGCCATCGACCTCGGCGCCGGAGCCCGAGAGCGCAGCGCGCGCATAGTCGGCGGTCAGCTTGAGGGCGCGGAGCGCCTCTTCACGGCTCGGCGACCAGGCCGCATGAATCGCCTCAATCTGGTCGGGGTGAAGAATCCACTTGGCCGCGTAGCCAGCGGCACGGGCATTTTCGGCGTCGCGACGGGCAAGCTCGATGGCCCGGTTGCGCTTGCGAACGCTCTCCACGAAGGCAGCGCCAAACTTGGCCGCATCGATGGTCTCGGGGTTCGAGGCAAGCGCCGCTGCGGCCTCGGCATCGGTCACACCGGCCGGCGTCTTGGGCCGGATAGGCAGGGTTCCGGTGACGGCATCAACCGCCTCCTTGCCATGCGCCGCAGCGATGACCGGCAGGAGCTGGCGCACGGTCTGCTGGTCGTAGATCCAGCCGTCGGCCGTCACCTTGCCGCTCACGGTGCGGGCAAAGTCCCAGGCGCCAAAGATGAGCGCCGAGACACCCTCGAGGGCCGCAATCTTCTCGGCCTCGAGGAAGGCGGCCGGCGACTCGATGAGAATCTCAAAGTGGATGGGGTTGGTGTGGCCGGCGATGCGCTGCACATCCCGCACAATCTTCACCACATCGGCCACCTCTTCCCAGTGCTCCGACTTGGGGATGACCATGGTCTGCAGCCTGTCTCCGGCGCGCGAGACAACCTCGATGACATCGTCTTCGAAGTAGGGGGTGCGGATGTTGTTGGGCCGGAAGCCAACGACGCGATCGCCGTAGTCGTTGGTCGTGAGCGCCTCGACGACGAAGCTCCGCGCGAAGGGCTTGAACTCCGGGTTGTCGGGCGCGGCATCCTCGAGGTCGTAGAAGAAGAAGTCGATCGGCAGCTGCGCCGCCTTGCCCATCAGCTTGAGGCTGAGCGCCCGCGCATCCTTCTCGATGTCTCCGCCGGCCGCCATCTTGAAGCTCGGGATCGACATCTCACCGCGCCGATAATAGGGCACTTTCATGCCCCGCATCATCTCGGGACGAGCCCGGTGGCGCGACTGAATGGAGGCGATGGTCTTGCGCAGATCGTCAAAGTTCATGGGCTGCGGCCTTACGAGGGTGAGTTGATTTCAAAGATGGGGAAGTAGGTGAAGTCGCCGCCCAGATAGTCGCGGCCGAGCGTCGGGATTTCGTCGAAGGTGTAGACGCGATCATCAACCTCGGGAAGCCACTCGTTGGCCAGAGCGAAGCGCACCGCCTGCACCCCTTCGGAGTAGCGGGCATAGTGGGTGTGCACGAACTGATGGCGCTCGATGCACTCGATGGCGCGGAGGAACCAGAGCTGCATGCCCTCCTTCCAGCCGGCCGTCGCAACCACGCCCTCGCGCGACAGCGCCTTGAGCGTTGCGCGGATGACGGGCGACCCCACGTAGTCGAGGAAGATGTGAACGCCCTGCCCCTCGGTGATCTCCTGCACCTGCTTGAGAAACGCCACCTCGCTCGCCTTGTAGCGCTCGCGGTACTCCTTGTCGGACTTGTACCGCTCCTCTTCGTAGTTCAGCGCAGGGAAGTCGTTCCGGTCGATGGGGTGGATGCCCAGCTTTTCGGCCGCGAACCGCCGCTCCTCCGTCGACGAAATCTGGTAGGTCTTGCAGCCCTGCAGCCGGGCAAGGTGGAGCTCTGCGAGCGTCACGCCGCCTCCCCAACCGAAGACGATGGGCTCGGGGAGTTCGTTCTCGGTGAGCTGCAACCGGAGCATGCCGAAGGCGAGCCGCCAGTTCGACCAGGCCGTGATGTAGCGCAGCGAAAATGCCGCCCAACGCTTGAGGTCGTAGCGGTTCTCGACGGGAATCGGGATGAGCTGCTTTTGGTGCAGTTTGGTCTGCTTCGCGAGCAGCCCGATGGAGCCCGCCGCGTCGTAGCCAAAAATCTTCTGCGGGTAGCCAAAGGCATCCCACTGACCGTTGCAAAAGACGATGGCCTTGTCGCCCGGCTTCACGGTCGTCACCTTGGCGCCCACCGAGATGACCTCGACCACACCGGCGTTGCCCATGACCACCTTCGGCTCGTTCCGGAGCTTGCAGAGGTCAACAGGCTTACGCTCGATGGCGTGGCCCATGTTGCCCTCCCAGCAGCCGTAGAGCGGCTTGACGAGCACCTCCTCTTCCGTCGGGTCGTCAAAGGTAAACGACTCCCGCTTCAACTCGGCGTGACCCGGTGAAGACCCTTCTCCTGGATAAAGAACCCATGCTTCGGTCGTGATGGCCATCGTCCTCTCCTCCGTAGCCGCCTATGTACTGGTCGTTCCGCTCGACCGCCCACCAAACTAGGGCACTTTGCCGCGCCGCGTCAACGCGAACAGAACCGCAGATTCCATCGCCCTTTTGAGAGTGCAGGATTGCACAGGATTCAGTCTCGCGGCGACAGATCGAGCGCCAGCAGCCCCGTGTCGTGAAGGTCGCGGAAGGTCCGTCGCAGCCGCTCATCGGCCCTGTCACAGCGCTCCACCACGGCCTTCGCCCAGCCGTAGTAGGCCAGCTTTCGCTCGCGCGTCCAGTTGGTGGGCGGAGAGGTCAAGATGCCCCGCAGGTTGCTGATCTTGTCGGCCACCTTGAGGTTCTGCCCCCGTTCACTCATCTGCCCCGCCTGCTCCACCTGCACCTGCTTGCGCTCCGCCGGCGAGAGCGTGCTGTCGTCCGTCATCTCGAGCACGACCGCGGTCACCTCGTCACCGAATCGTGCACGAAGCTCATCGGGCGTCACGCCGACATCCTCGATGGAATCATGCAGCACCGCCGCCGCCAAGATGACCTCATCTTCTAGCCCGTGCGAGCTGAGGATGTGGGCCACCTCGATGAGATGGTTGATGTAGGGCGCGCCCGCTGCCCCCTTCCGGCGATGCGCACGGTGGCGCAGCGCCGCAAAGTTGAGCGCCTCCACAAACCGCCTCACGGGCTGCTCCAAGCAAGGCCCGTGAGCCGCTCGTAGGCCTCGACGTAGCGCGCCCGCGTTGCCGCCACGACCTCGTCGGGCAGCACCGGCCCGGGCGGAGTCTTGTCCCACTTCAGCGCCAGCAGGTAGTCCCGCACATACTGCTTGTCGAAGCTGGCCTGCGGCCCACCCGGCGCGTAGGTATCTGCAGGCCAGAAGCGCGACGAGTCGGGCGTCAGCATCTCGTCGATGACCACCAGCTCGCCATCCAACAGCCCGAACTCAAACTTCGTATCGGCCAGAATGATGCCGCGGCTCTCCGCCCAGGCCGCACCGGCGCGGTAGAGCGCAAGGCTGGTCTCCCGCACCCGCTCCGCCAGCTCGCCGCCGAGCAGCCCCACCGCCTCGTCAAAGTTGATCGCCTCATCATGCTCGCCGACCGGCGCCTTCGAACTCGGCGTGAAAATCGGCGCCGCGAGCCGATCGCCCTCCACCAGCCCCGCAGGCAGCGCGATACCCGACACGCTCCCCGTCCGGTTGTACTCCGAGAGGCCCGAGCCGGCGATGTAGCCGCGAACGACCGCCTCAATCTTGAGCGGAACCGTCTTTTTCACTACCACCGCCCGCTTCGACAGCCGCGCCCGGTCGGAGGCCTCCGCCACCAACTCCGAGAGCGGCACCTCGCTCAGATGGTTGGCGATGACGCCGCGGGTCTTCTCGAACCAGAACGAGGAGAGCTGCGTCAGGATAGCCCCCTTCTCCGGCACCGGCGTCGGCAGGATGACATCGAAGGCCGAGAGCCGGTCGCTGGCCACCATGAGCAGCAGCGGCCCGAAGTCGTAGAGGTCACGAACTTTGCCGCTGTAGGTTGGTGCCCGCCCCCTGATCCACTCGGTTCCCGCTACCATGACTTGCTCCTTCACCAAGATGGGCCGCCACCTACTCGCCTCGCCCCACCCTCGCAACGGCTCTCAGAACGGCTAAGGCGGCCACCGATTGTGCAACCCCGCATCGAAACTTTGGGTGGCCAATCGCAAGGCGCTGCGTTAGGCGGCCTGCTCGACCCTCTGAACCTCATTCAGTCAGACACGCCATGAATCTACGCCTCCGCCTGCAGACCCTCGCCAACAACCTCTGGTGGGTCTGGAATCCCGACGCACAGTCCCTCTTCTCGCGCCTCTCGGCCGAGCTCTGGGAGGCCACACAGCACAGCCCCGCGGCGATGCTGGCCCGCACCCCCGACGCCGTCATCGACGCCGCCTTCTCGTCGGTCGAGGCCCTCGCCGAGCTCGATGCTGTCTGGCTCCGGTTCCACGACTACCTCGGCACCGCAGACACCTGGGTTGCACGCAATGCCCCCGCCCTGCGCGGCAAGACCGTGGCCTACTTCTGCGCCGAGTTCGGCCTCCACGAGTCGCTCCACCTCTACTCCGGCGGCCTCGGCATCCTCGCCGGCGACCATGTGAAGACCGCCAGCGACCTGGGCATCTCCTTCGTCGCCATCGGCCTCAAGTATCCCGAGGGCTACTTCAAGCAGTCGGTCTCAGACTCCGGACTGCAGCAGGAGGCCTACCCCGCCGCCGACTGGGCCGAGTCGCCCGCCAAGCTGGTGCTCCGCGGCGATGTTCCGCTCATCGTCACCATCCCTATCGCCGACCGTGTCATCCGTGCCAAGGTCTGGTCGCTGGCCGTCGGCCGCGTCACCCTCTTCCTGCTCGACACCGACGTGGCCGAGAACAGCCCCGAAGACCGCAAGATCGGTGGCCGACTCTACTCGGGCGACAACGCCATGCGCGCCCGTCAGGAGGTGGTCCTCGGCATCGGCGGCGTGCGCATGCTCCGCGCCCTCGGCGTCAACCCCTCGGTCTTCCATCTCAACGAGGGCCACTGCGCCTTCGCCTCGCTGGAGCTCATGGCCGAGCGTATCGCCGGCGGCGCCTCCTTCGGCGACGCCCTTGGCTGGGTCCGTGAGCGCACCCTCGTCACGACCCACACGCCTGTCCCGGCCGGCCACGACCGCTTCCCGCCCGACCTCGCCCGCCTCTTCCTCTGGCCCATGCAGGAGGCGCTCAAGGTCAACTGGCACGAGCTCGCCGCGCTGGGCCGCGAGAACCCGCACGACGACGGCGAGTACTTCTGCATGACCGTGCTGGCGATGAAGACCGCCCGCCACATCAACGCCGTCTCCAAGCTCCACGCCGAGGTCAGCCGCGAAATGTGGGGCATGCTCTGGGACCGTCCCATCACCGAAGACGACCTCGGCCACGTCACCAACGGCGTCCATGTGGAGACCTTCCTCCATCCCGCGATGCGCGAGAGTTTCGAGAAGCTTGGCGGCCGCAACTGGCGCGACCTGCTCCTCGATGACGCGGGCTGGGCAGCCATGGTCGCAGCCATCGGCGATGCCGAACTGGTCCGGCTCAAGCGGCTGATGAAGCGCGACCTCTTCCGCTTCATGTTGGCCCGCGACGCCTCGCCTTCGCTCATCGCGCTGCGCGACGCCACGGCCGGCTGGAGCGACCGCACGCTCACCATCGGCTTTGCCCGCCGCTTCGCCACCTATAAGCGGGCCGCGCTCATCTTCGCCGATATCGACCGGGCCGCCGAAATCCTCGGCAACCCCGACCGGCCGGTGCAGTTCGTCTTCGCCGGCAAGGCGCATCCGCAGGACGAGCCTGGAAAGAAGGTCATCCAGCAGGTGCTCGCCGCCGCAGCCCATCCCAAGCTCCGAGGCCGCATCGCCTTCGTCGAGAACTACGACCTCTACGTGGCCCGCGCGATGACGGCCGGCGTCGACGTCTGGCTCAACACCCCGCGCCGCCCGCGCGAGGCCTCGGGCACCTCCGGCCAGAAGGTGCCATTCCACGCCGGCATCAACTGCTCCATTCTCGACGGCTGGTGGGGCGAGGGTTTCAACGGCGAGAACGGCTTCGCCATCGGCGACCTGCATGTGCCAGAAGACACCGCAGAGCAGGATGCCCGCGACGGCGAGGCGCTCTACCAGACGCTCGAGCAGCAGCTGGTGCCGCGCTACTACGCAGAGGGCAAGTGGGGCGAGGCGGCGGCCTGGACCGGCACGATGCGCTCGTCGCTGGCAACGCTGCCGGGTGAGTTCTCCACCGACCGCATGCTCCGCGACTACATCCTCCGCTACTACCTGCCCAAGGTCAGCTAGCCCTCGTC
>JABMMX010000180.1 GCA_013205435.1 Deltaproteobacteria bacterium | reverse complement strand
CCACTCCGCCTCGGTCGGCAGCCGGTAGCCGCCGCAGGTGAAGCCGAGCAGCCGGTCGCCCTCGTAGCAGGCCGGCCGGCCTTCTGCGGTGCTGCGCGCATTGGCAAAGGCGACCGCCTGCCGCCAGGTGACGCTGTCCACGGGGCAGTTCTCGCCACACCCGGAGTGAACCGACGGGTTGCTCCCCATCAGCATCGCCCATTCGCGCTGGTCGGTCTCGCGCTGCTGCATGCAGAGGTCGCGCGTGAGCACCACCGTGTGGACGGGCGACTCATCCTTGTAGCCCGGCTTCTCCCAGGCCTCTCGGCCCATGCGGAAGCTGCCGGCCGGCACCCGCACGAAGCCCTCGGGGCAGCCCCGGTGGTCGAACTTCGCGTCGGCGGTTTCGACGACCACAGGGGGAGCTAGCGCAACGGGCGGCTCCTCGGCTCCTCCGCCCAACCCGGCCCAGACCGCCCAGCCGGCCGCGCCCATCAGCGCCACCGCCAGCACCGCGATCAGCAACCGCGAGCGCCCCGACGACGGTGCGGAGGGAGCCACCACAACCGGCGCGCTCGGAACCACCTCCACGGGCGCAAGACGGGCCACCGCAACAGGCAGCGCCGAACCCTGCGTCACGGGCGCCCCGAACAGCTCCTGCGGGAGCGCAGCGAGCATCTCCGAGGCCCAGACAAATCGATGCTCCGCGCGCGGCTGCAGCGCCTTGGCGAAGAAGGCCACCGTCGCATCCGAAACCCCCGCAAACCCCACCATCGAGCGCGGACTCCGCGATGCGCCCCCCAGTGGCGTATCGACGAAGGGATGCCCGCCAAAGAAGAGTTCAAACAGCACGATGCCGAGCGCAAAGAGGTCGGCGTGCGAGGTCCAACCCACCTGCGCCACGTCGGGCGCGCGGTACAATCGCGTTCCCTGCTCACCGGCAAAGGCCTGCTCGACGCTCGCCACGTTGAAATCGATGAGCAGCACCCGCCCCGTCCCCTCTTCCACCAGCACGTTGGCCGGCTTCACGTCGCGATGAATCACCCCCGCGCCATGTACAGCCCCCAGCGCTGCCAGCAGCCCCTCGGCCACCCGACGCTGCTCCGGCCAGCTCATGCGGCGCTCCCCCTTCGTCCAGGCCTCAAGCGGCACGCCCCGTATGAGTTCGGCCACCATGTAGAGGTTGCCGTAGGGTGGCGGGAGCCGGTCGAGCCAGTAGACCTGCCGCAGGTGTTCGTGCAGCGGCATACGCGGCCGGATCTGGTTGAACTCATGCAGCGCCAGCTCCTGGTCTGCCACACCGGTGAAGATCTTCATGGCGTAGTCTGCGCCCTGCGCCAGATGGTGCACCCGCCAGACCACCGCAAAGTTGCCCGCACCAAGCTGCTCCTCGAGGCGCCACTTGCCTTCGAGCACCAGCCCGGGCGCGAACCGCTCGGGCGCAGGCGCCGCCTCAACCGCCACCGGCAGCTCTGTCGCCCGCGCAGGCAGCTGCGACGCTGGCAACGGTTGTGCCAGGGCGTGCAGGCGTCGGACGGCCTCGTCTGCCGTCGAACGGTGGCGCTGCGTCCCGCATGAGAGAAGGTCTAGGACCAGCTCGTCCAGCCGCGGGTCGAGACCTACCAAAAGCTGCGAAGGCAAAGAGGCAGGAAGGCCTGCTGCGTCACCGGCTTCGGCGGGGCCTGAGAAGGGAAGACGGCCCGTTATCAGCTGGTAGAGGAGTACGCCGAGCGCGTAGCAATCCGCCGTTGGCGAAGCGGCGTGCGCGGCGGGCGTGAGCAGTTCGGGTGCGAGGTAGGCGCTCTCGGTACGGCCGCGCGAATCGCTATAGATGGTGGTCTCCCCGTCCATGTGGGCCCGCTCGAAGTCTGTCAGCTTCGGCACCCGATCGCGGTCGAGGAGGATGGCCTCCGGCTGCAGGTTGCGATGCACCACACCTGCCGCGTGACAGGCTTTGAGCGCCTCCGCGATTCCCGTCGCGATGGCGAGACGAGCGGTCAGACTGGAGCCACGCGCCTCGTCGCCCGAGAGGAACTGCGCGAGGGTGCCTCCTTCTGGCCAGTGGGTCAGCTCCACAAACTCCGATTCCTGTCGATCGTGCTCATAGAAGAGCACCTCGAGAAGGTTCGGATGAGGCCCGATCCGCTTGCGCGCCTCGACGGAGCGGAACATCCAGCGGAGCTGACGGTCCGTGCCCGTCACAGCCGCGCTCGGAGAGACGCTCCAGGTTCGCAGCCGGTAGCGGCTGCTATCGTCGGCAAACTGCCCGTGCCGCGCGAGAAAGACGCCGCCGAGTTCGTCGTGTTCCAGCGTTTCGAGCACCTGATACGACCCGATCTGTCGCCGTGCCGACCGTTGCCGCTCTCCCCAGCGGCCCTGCACCAGCGCGATGGCCCGGTCCATCTTCGCCCGCAGTGCCTCCGGCGTATCAGCCTTCTTTCGCGCCTCCGCGTCGTGCGTCAGCAACCAACTTGCGAGGTCGCAAAGATGAACCGCGTTGCCCGCCCATTCGCCCGTGATGAAGAGCAGCGATCCATCGGGGACGACGACCACCGGTTCGGTGTTCAGCTTGGCCTTGTTGTCGTCCAGCAGGCTCGCCAGCGCGCGGGACTTGTTGTTGGTGGCCCGAACGGGCGACGGAACCGACCGGCCGCCGAGCTCCCAGCCCTGGTCATCGCCGGTAAGCCGGCCCGTATACTGCTTGGCCTCGACAACGAAAACGGAGCACTCGGCAAAGACGAGCGCATCCACCTCGAGCGCATACCCTTGCCGCGGCTTGAAGGTGAAATTGGGGGCGACCCGCCAGTGGGGGGGCAGCCGGTCGCAGAGGGCCTCGACCACCTGGCGCTCGAAGTCGTTCACAAAGCCGTCGACCCCCGATGGGGTGAAGATGAGTTCAGCCATCTATGGCCCTCTCGATGCTCCATGCCGTGCAATACACCACACTGACTCCTTGCGCCCCCAACCGAGTTTCGCGCGCGTCTGCCGTACCAGAGCGGCGGAGGGTGTGCAAATCTAGGGAGGGGCTAGCGGACCGGGGCGGCTCTCCACGCCTCGGCCAGCGCGCTAGCGAGCGCAGCGCACGATCCCGCGATGGTCGCCGGATCCTCCAGGCCAACGGTAGCTTGCACTGCCATCGCTGTGCCGTGACCGCTCCGGTCGACGAAGAGCCGCTGAAAGTGGCCGCGAGCCTCCTGCGTGACAAGGCCTGCGATCGGATCGCGCTCAAGAGCAGCGAGCCGCCCACCGAGCGCGTCGAAATCAGCGGCCTGCAAGATACGAAGCACATCCAGACCGTCCTTCGGCACCCAGCGAGCCGGCGTTGCCTCGTGCTCGGCCAGCTTATGCAGTTTCGCAACAAGCAGCGCCCCTAGCCCTGCCACGGCCACTTCAACGCTTCGGCCGTCAGCGGGATCGAGTGCATCCAGCATGAACAGGTCGAAATCCACCAGCGCAGCCTCAAGTCCCGCCGCCTTTCGCGCAGCCTCCATGCCGTGCGGGCCCAGCCTGGCCCCACGGCGACCGCTCCCACCTAGGGTTGCCGGCACCATGAGATCGATCTGGACCTCGTCCCGGGCCCACGTGCCCGGCCTCACCACCAGCGCGAAGCCACCATTTATGAAGGCCTCGGCGAGCAGCGGCTCGATTTCCAGGAGCGCGGGATGCAGCGCCAAATCGCCGTCGCTGGTAAAGGGCGCCACCTGCAGCGTGCCCTCGCCCACGCGATGGTAAATCGCCTGCGCACCGACGAGCACAACGGCCCGCCGCTGCGCTCCCAACGCCTCAAGCGCATCGAGCAAAACACGACGCGCCTCCACATATTCAAACTCATACACCCGCAACATCTCTCCGCTCCTTCATGCGTTCGACAAGGGCCTCAGACTCCTGGGGACCACGCCCCGGACACGACGCCAGATCCACCACAGCCTGCGCGTCAGACACCGTCACGATGGTCACCTCTGCCACACCCCCACGAAGCAAGCGCTGCTGGGTGCGGACGAACACCACATCGTCGTAGGGCCGGAGCAACCAGACATTCGCACCGGCTTCCGCCGGGACGAGCCCAAGCATCTCTGCAGCCTCGTTCGGTTCGTCTACGTAGAGCATCGCGATGCGCGGAGGTGCGATGCCCGGGCCGGCAAGCGACCCCGTCGCCGCATAGCGCGAGAGCCGCGAGAGCTTGGGGTAGAGCGAAGCGAGCCCGCGCGGCTCAAGGTAGGTTTGCAGTTCATTCGAGCGTGTGATCGCATAGTCGGCCGACCAGCGCACGAGGAGCGCCTGCCAGTCCACCTCTACGACACGCTTCTCTGCATCCCGCATGACGATCGCCTCCGTCTCCAGAAACGAGACAACCCGCGATACCGTGGCGAGCGGGGTCTCGGCAGCGATCGCCAACCCCCGTACGCCAACCGGCAACGCGAGTTCGATCAAGGCGCGCACAACGCGGCCAGCGGCGGCGCCACGGAGGCTCTGCAGTACACGCGGCGTTGGAACGGGATCACGCGCCGCGCCGGCCGCAGAAAGGAAGATGCAGGGCTCGCTCACAACCAGGCGCAGATTGCCGGTCAGGTCCACAAAGCCCACGCCGGCTTGCTCGAGCAGGTCACGCGTGCGCGGACCTAAGTAGGGAGCCATGACCAGCTGAGGCGGCACCGGCCGAACCATGATGGCTGCCACGTCGCGCGGCTCCATCGATGCGCGAACCTCCACACCCAGCGTCGCCTGGCTGCCGTTCGGCCCTCGCAGCGTCAAGGTGGGCTGCAGAGAGCTTCCCCCTGGCGACGCGAGCCAGTCTTCCGGCAGCCTGCTTTGCACGAGCACCATGGCGTCACGGAGCACTGTTCCAGATTTTACATTGTTCCTCATGACGCGGAACATGCATACAATCGGAACGCGCGTCAAGACGCCGTCTCAGAAAAACACCTGTTCCGCAACCAGCGGAACACGCATCGGCCCGCTCATACCCTCTCCAGCGCCAAACGGCGGCCGCTCTCGCCGACCTGCGGCTCGCGCCCTGTCACCCCATTGTGGGGCGCGCGTTGGCAACCTGACGCAAAGAGGGTAGTCTCGTCTGCTCCCCCTCAATCAGGATCGATTCTCATGCCGAAGTTTACGCTCGCCGCTCCCCTGCTTCTCCTGATCGCCGTCTCGCTCTCCCTCGCCGCGACAGGTTGCGAGGATTCGGAGAAGAACGACGATGGCGGCGCCGCCGACACCTCAGGCAGCGCAGACACCAGCGACGGCTCAGGCAGCTTTGTGCTGCCCACCGACGCCGAAAAGGCGACGTTCGAGGCGGCTACCGCTGCCAATCTCACTGCAGCGGCCGCCCTGCCCCTCGAGGATGCGGCGATCTACACCTTCCTTGAGCAGATGCTGACCGACCACCCCGAGGTCTTCGGCACGACGCTTGCCTTCGACCCCACCTTCGCGACCCGTCCGCTCGCCCCCTACGCCTACCGCGGTGCCACCGGGCTGCTCCGCAAAGACCTCACGCTTGACGGGTACGACTACTCCAACCAGCCTTGGTTCACCAAGCCGGTTCAGACCATGGCGGCCGTCTGGTCGGAGCCCTACTTCGACGCCGGTGGCGGCGAGATCAACATGGTCACCTACTCGGCACCGGTCGTGAAGGACGGCGTCATCATCGGCGTGCTGACCGCCGACTTCGGCCCCCTGGCCACCGCGCCCTGATCGCGCTTTTGGTGCGGCGCTCGCCCCGTTCCTAGGGGGCTGGAGACAGGCCGCGCTACCCGCTCACACGAGCACCAGCTCCGAACGGCGCGGAGCGTAGCCGACCACACACGACTGCAGCAGCTCGGCACCCACAATGCCGGAGCTGCCGGTCATCGTCAGCGCCATCTGCACGAGCTGCGGCGCCGCGCCAAACCGCAAGGCGAAGGCTCGGCCGCTGACTACCATCGGCGCCCGAACCGTCGCGGCCGTGAAGGCCCCGAACATGGGCATGAAGTCGTTCACCGTGCCCGCGTCGGGGAACCCGCTGGTCAGGCTGCCCTCGAGGTAGGAGAGCTTGGCGCCGGAGTCGAAGAGCAACGAGACCGTCTGCCCCGCCACCTGCCCCTGCATCACTGGAACCGTCTGCACGAAGCGGAGCGGCACCTGGGTGCCGGCCACCGCGAGCGGCTCGCTCGATGCGGTCGCGGTACCGTTCGGGAGGTCGAAGTGCCAGTCGAAGCAGGCGATGAAGTCGTTGCCGAGCAGTCCGTCGACGGGGCCACCGAGGAGGCCGGAGAGCGTGGAGGCGCTCAGCCCCGCGAGGCTCGTGGGCAGCGGCACCGAGATGCCGTCACAGGTCACCGCCCCACCCTCGCCAAAGCTCATCGGCGAACCGGTATCGAGCACGAAGCGCCGCGCTCCGACAACCAGCAGCAGATGCTCCTGCTCCCACAACAGCGTCAGTCTTTCCATATCGTCCCCCGAGGAATGTGCCTCGTCGTAGCGCGAGGCAGAGATGCGGTAGGCGCGAACGAGGCCACCGCAATCTGAATTTGTATTGCCACGGCGGATGAATGGTGGACAATCGTTCGGCACCAAACAGCGAGGCGGGGAATGGCGACCAAGAAGAAGGCAAACGAAGATTCCGTGGAGACCAAATCGGCCCTCGCGACCACCGATTCTGCGGAAGAAGGGAATGGCTCGTTGGGCCATGGCGACGGGGCCGACGCGGGTGGCGCGCCGTTCCAGCTCTCGGTGGAGATTGGGCGGCCAGACCTCACCCGATGGCTCCGAAACATCGCGCCGGAGAATCTCGCCTTCGAGGTGGAGCGCACGCTCGCCATCGGCAACCAGGTCGTCACCTTGATGCGCGCCTCGTCGGGACAAGAGGAGATGGACCGGATGTTCAAGCCGGTTGTCGACAAAATGCAGACGGTCGAAGGGCTGCTTGAGCGGCTGGTTACCGCCTCAGACAAGTCGCAACGCAAGGGCGAGCTGGGCGAACGGCTTGTCATGGGTCAGCTCACGCATGCATTTCCGAATGACACCTTTGAGCAGACGGGGACGCAAACAGCGCAGGCCGATATTCATGCGACGCTGGCGCTCCCGGACGACAGACGGGAAACAGCCCTCGTTGAGGTAAAACTCTACACAAATCCCGTGCCGACGAAGGAAATCGAGAAGTTCCGGCGCGATCTCTTGGAACGCAAGCAACGCTTCGGGCTCTTCGTCTCGCTGACCTCCAGCATCCCGAACATGACGGGGCTCTTCAAGATTGAAGAAACGGTTGATTACACGGCCATCTACATCCCACACGCAGGGGGCGATGGTTGGGGCGTCATCCGCGGCATCATGTTGCTGCGTTCCATCATGACACTGCGCGCGCAGCAGCGCTCCGTTCGCCTCTATGACGCCCGTGCGTTGGAGCGGTCGTGGGAACGCATCGGCGAAGAGCTCCGCCTGTTCGAGACCACGCTCGGCTCGCTCAAGCAGCTGCAGACCTCCCTCTGGGATAGCCGCTCTGCGGTGATTCGATCGCTCGACGACGTGGCCTCAAAGGTTCGGACTGCAGAGGGCGACCTGTCGCGCAGCCTCGCCAACCTGCAGGCCCTCATCACCTCGGAGTTCCAGCACCTTCCATCTGCCGGGGTGCCCACCCTGCCCGCATTCCTCTCGCCCGATGCTTCCCGGACGGTGTTTGTCATGATGGCCGAGAAGAACCCGAAGCTAGGCGATGTCTATCATCGGGTCCTGACAGAGGTGGAGGCACGGAGCCTCCAGGTCTCGCTCAGCGATGAGAACGTCCTCGATGTCTGGCTCGGCAGCGACCGGATTGTCTCTGTGGTCACCGGGACGGGGAAGGCCCCCAAGGTCGACATCCAACTCTACACTGGCACACGCAGGATTGCCCTCGTGCCGGACACGATTTCCGGCATCAAGAACGGCGTCCTGACGATGCAGTTCGCGCCGGCCACCAAGAACGATACGGGCGAGCGTGAGGTTCAGTTCGCAGCATTCGCTGATCTGCTCTCCCAGCTAACAAATCCGCAGTAGCCAACTGCCGCTGACTTCGGCCCCCTGGCCACCGCGCCCTGATCGCGCTGTTGGTGCGGCGCTCGCGCCCCCTAACCTACCCCCGCCGCTGCGGCCGCGGAGCAAGCACCAGCGCGAAGCTCGGCGCCTCGCGGAGCCTACGAAAGGCTGCGTCGAGCTCGGCCATGCGATGGTAGATGAGTGAGAAAATGATGAGGTAGGAGAGCAGGCTCGCGAACCCCGTGATGATGCAGAGGGCGCCGAAGAAAACGATGCCGCCATCACGGCTGTCGACCATCAGCGCACCGACCAGCCAAAACGAGACGATCACAAACCAGAAGGTTGCATGGAAGGTCACGGTCGCTCTCCCGGTCACTGCCACCCCGCGAAAGATGCTGTCTGCGCTCGAGACATACGACTCACGGGCAGCCTCCCATAACTCACCGACCTTCTTGAGCAATCCCACGACTGCAGCCCCGCCGAGAATCCAGCCGGCCACAGGGATGGCAACCGTGGCCGAGCCGGCAACAAAGATTGCGCCCGCGACGAGAGCGGCAATCAGAGCGAAGAGCACCGCCATGCCTCCCGCGACGAAGCAGGCAAACAGGGTGATGCCTGCCGCTTGAAGGCCAACCGTGAGGGCCGAACTCACCGCCGTCATCGCGTTGAAGTAGGCATGCTGGTTCGTCGCGAATGCCTCCCATTCTGCGCGGTAGTCGGGCCGTTCGGGTTGCGCTGCGGGGCTTTCGCGCGGGGGACGAGCGGTTGACGCTCCGCTTGGTGCAGCCGTCTGCCCGCCGCCGTCCACCTGCTCCTCTAGGGCTTGCAGACAGAGGTCACGTGCCGCCACGAGTTTCAGGAACTTCGGATGCGCCGCAGCCTTTTCTGCCGCAGTCTGAAACTTGTCCGGATGTACCTCCTTCGCTGCGTCGCGGAACGCCCGGATCACGGTCGGCTTGTCGGGACGACCCGTGATCTTCAACAGCCGCAACGCAGCCTGAACCTCCTGCGGATCGGTCTCAAACATGTTGCCCCCTTCGTCGCTCTGCCCCGAACCGCTGCCGCAGTCCCTCAGCTCGGAACATCCTCGGTGCTCGACGAAAGGCTCGTCGGGGCTTCACTCGCGCTCCAGGTCATCTCGGTTCGAGCACCGAGCCGTTCGCCCAGTACCTCGTTCGAGGCGCGGATGGAGCCATCGAAGAGGCGCACCCAGACACCCACTCCATGGCTCCCTTCGCCCATCCGGTTCGGCTCCTTGCTTGACGGAATCGGCTCCGAATAGACCCGCGAGAGCAGGTCAGCGGAGAAACCTCCACCCGCGTCGGCCACCACGAGCTGCATCGCGACGACGCCCGCTGTTGGCTCGATGTCCAGGCTGATGCGGCAGATGAGCTGTTCGCGAGGTATCGTTGCACCACTCCGCCGCGCCTCCCGCTGGGCAACGCTGAGCTGCCGGATGGAGTTATCGAGCACCGTGCGAACAATCATGCGGAGCCACGGCAGCGGCGGACCGATGCGGAGCTGGCCTGATGCGCCACTGGTTTCGCCACCGAGTGCCAGCGTGACCCCGAATCCAGACTTGGAGCGGATCTCGGTCTCTGCCTGCAGGAACCCGACGATCTCCTCCACGGTCGCGGGTTCGATGCCTGCCACCTGATGGATGACATCGTCGACGACCCGGACGAAGGTCCTGCCGGCCTCTTCCCAGGCCCGCTGAAGTTCTCCGTCGACAGAGACGCCATCGGCATCCGGCTCCTGTCCGACCGGCAGCGCAGCGCGTGGCCGGAGGTAGGCGTTGGCGAGCTCGTGCCGCGCGTGCCGCAGAACGCCGCGGGGGTCTAGCGCTTCGATCTGGGCCGTGTTGCGCGCTACGTGGGCGGCGTCTGCTGCGAAGTTGCTCAGTCCTCGGAGCACGGCCCGCATCTGGCGGGCCTCTCGACGGGCCACCGCAACCTCCATCTCGCGCTCCTGCGCCACCCGCCGTGCGGCACGGAACCAGAGCTCCAGAATCGCGAAGACGAGCAGCCAGACGACGATCAAGGGCACCCAGAACATCACCGACCGTAGGATCTTTCGGGACGCATCGTACTTCTTCCAGCCGTCGCGGTGCAGGTCGGCAACCGACAGGGTGAAGGCCCGCACGAAAGCATCTCGGTAGGCTGGACGATTGTCGCTCGATGCGTAGAAATCGACGGCTTCGAGCGCACCCCTGCCAACCTTCGTTCGCGTCTCAATGAGCTCGCGCGTCGTATCGTATCTTCCGTTCTTCACCGAAAAGTCGGGGCAGGCGATGGGCGGGTGGAAGGTCAGCGCGAAGATGCCTGGATGGGAGGTCCAGATGTTCTTCAGCGCGTCGCAGTTCACCGGACGGCCTGCTGCCAAGTCCTGCTCCACCATCTTCGCAACCGTCATGCGGGTCGACCGCTGCTGGTTTTCGATGATGAGTCTCATCGAGTCGTAGTGCGTCCACCAGTTGAGCGGGTAGAGGAGCAGCGCGGCGACGAGGAAGGCCACGACCCAGGCGATGGCAAGACGCAGGCGCTTTCCCGTGCGTGAGATGCGCGCGCTGACCCACGCGACAGACGCTGCAACGGAGTTTCTGTCTGCGCTTTCGCTCATCGCAGCCTCGCCCGAAGCACATCCACATAGGTGCTGCTGGTATGCTCGTGCTGGTCAGTGACGCCGAGTACCCGAAACTTCCCGCCAGCCTCGCCGAGCACAAAGACGCGCGAAGCACCCGAGCATCGAATCTCACTCACGCCCTGAACACCGTGATAGACGCGCGGCTTGTTGCCTGGCGTGAGTTGGTTCGCATCGATACGCCGGAGCGTGACGAAGAGCTCCTCGGACGCGTTGCTGTCGAGCGCCTCCTGCAGCGCAAGCGGATGGAAGGTCAGGTTCGGATAGGCCAGCGCGAGCAGACTCCGCTCCTCCTTGTCGACCTGCAGCACCCGTGTCGGCTTGAGCTGAGACCACTGCTGCCTGGCAACGCGCAGCGCATCACGGTGCGCCTTCCGCTCGGCGACTACATCGGTGCTCAGCTGCAGGAAGACCTTGCGAACCAACTGGTCTCGCGAGATCGGCTTCTGGAGGTAGTCCATGGGTGCGTATCGAGAGGCGATCTCAACCTGCTCGTCATCCACGGTGCCCGAGACCAACCAGACGAAGAGGTCCGGCCGAAGCTCGCGCAGGTCCGGCAGGATATCGATGCCTGTCTCGCCGCCGCCCGTCTGCTCGAACCGAACATCGAGCAACAACAGGTCGATCGCATTGGGCGCATCGTCGAGGAAGTAATCGAGCACCGCCGATGCGCGGTCAAAGGTTACCGTCGCGATGGTGATGCTGGGGAAGCGGCGCTGGAACTCCACCTCCACCGCGGCACGAATCATCTCTCGAATCTCCGGCTCGTCGTCTGCGATACCAATCACAAAATCCGTACCCTGCTGACTCATGGTTGCCCCACCCTGATCGCGCTTTGCGCGTTGATTTCGGAGTTTGGATACCATGCGAGGGGCGCGCTGCAAATGGAAACGCCCGCCGCCCGCTCCCCCTCCCCCCTACCCCCGCCGCGAAACCAGCTCGAAGGTCAGCGGAGCAATCGGCTGGGACTGCCACCACGAGGCGAAGTGGGTGGGGGGTTCGAGGGGCAGTTCGACCGCCACCGCAGGCACCAGGAGCGGCAGCGGGTCGCAGTCGAAGGGGTAGGGGTCGAGTTCGATGCGGCGGTCGCCCATCGGCGTGACGGTGATGGTCACCCGGTCGTCCCAGCCCGCGCGGGGCACATCGCGGAGTTCGAAGGCGTCGCGGCCGAGTCCCTGCGCGGGGCCCGATGCAGCCGGGATGAGCGAGGAACAGAGGGCGAGCGAGAGGCCGTCGCAGAGCTGCAGCAGCCGCTCGTGCGGCAGGAAGCGGGCGGGCTCCACCCAGCCGGCCGTCGTGGGGTCCTTCGCCAGTTCGCGGCGCCACCCCGCAGCCATCTCCTCGAGCTCGGCGAGGAAGCGGCGCGGCGCCTCGTTGGTGCCGGGGTAGAGCTGCTCGGACGACCCCTTCCAGAAGAGCGGGTGGGCAAAGGCGGGGTCGGGTTCGGGGAGCGCGCGGATGGCGTAGAGCCAGTGGGCGTGGCGGCTGATGAGGAGGTTGGCGTAGGGGCGGTCGGGGAAGCGGGCGAGGCAGACGCGCCAGCGGGCCATGCCGGCGGCCTGGTCGCGGAGCACCTCGCCGAGGCTGAGCGGCAAGCCGTCGTCGGGCGAGAGGTCGGGTGCGGCCTCCCACTCCCACCAGCCGTTGTCGTGCTCGGCGATGGCAAAGACGGACTGGCTGCGGAGGGCCGCGTCTGCGGGGCCGCCAAAGCTGCCGAGCGGCGCAAAGCCGTGGGAGCTGCCCCAATGGGCGGCGAGCTGGCCGGCGAGGCGTCCATGGTCGGGCTGGGTTACGAGCCAGCAGCGGCCGTCGAGAAGGGTCTTGAGCATGGTCGGTCGCAGGGGTACAGGGGCCACGCCGCGCAGCCTCCGAGGGGGTTAGGCGATGCGGGGCGGGATGGCCATGCGCGGGTGCCTCGGGTGGCGAACCGCGTCTCCGCCGCCCTTCGCTCGGCGGTGCCGGCGCTGCGCTATCGTCGCGGGGTTAGATCCGCGCGCCTGCAACCGCGGCGGAGCGTATGATGTTGCGCGTTTTGGCCGGCCCAACCTCACGACCATTGGCACGCGCTTTCAGACCTTGGCGTGGCGGTGGGCATTGTTCCTGGGGCGTTGCGCCAGGCTGATATGAGACCGCGCCCTTGGCGCTCCGGGCGGCGGGTTCATTCATCGGGCTTCCCTTTGAGCATTTTTGCGCTGCCGCCGGGCGGCAGATAGTTTTCGCCGGTCACGATCTTCTTGCCGGTGTTGGCTTCGAGTTCCAGCCTGGCACGCTTGGCGATCTTCCCGCCGGTTTTGGCGGCGGTCATGTTTTCCGCCATTCTGGTGGCTGCCACGGTCTCGGCTATCTGGCGGGTGGAAAGTTCAGCGAGGGCGGTGAAGATGAGTTCGGCTTCGCTCATGTGATCGCGCAGGTTTTGGGTCTTAAGTCCCTTCAAGTTCTTATGCTTCACGACGCTCACTCCGCTCCATTCCTGATG
>JABMMX010000014.1 GCA_013205435.1 Deltaproteobacteria bacterium | reverse complement strand
GAGGAAGTTGGCCGGCTCGGAGCCGAACTGCTTGATGATGTCCATCGTCGCGATGGCGAGGCCGGCGCCGTTGACCATGCAACCGATGTCGCCATCGAGGTTGATGAAGGCGAGGTCATACTTGCTGGCCTCGATTTCGGCGGGGTCCTCTTCGGCGAGGTCGCGCATTTCGACGACCTCGGGATGGCGGTAGAGGGCGTTTGCCTCGAAGTTCACCTTGCCGTCGAGGGCGACGATCTCGCCGCCCTTGGTGAGGACAAGCGGGTTGATCTCGACGATGGCGCAGTCGAGGTCGATATACATCTTGTAGAGCTTCTGCATGAAGTCGATGGCGCTGTTCACCGCCTTGCCCTTGAGGCCGAGGCCAAGGGCGAGGGTGCGGGCCTGGAACGAGGTCATGCCGAGGAGCGGAGTGACGGCCTCGCGGAGAATCTTCTCCGGGCTGTGCTCTGCAACCTCTTCGATGTCCACGCCGCCTTCCGACGAGGCCATGAAGGTGACCTTCGAAGTGTCGCGGTCGAGGACGACGCCGAGGTAGAGCTCGCGGTCGATATCGCAGCCCTCTTCGATGTAGAGTCGGCGAACGAGACGGCCCGCGGGGCCGGTCTGGGGCGTGAAGAGGGTGGCGCCAAGAATGGCGGTAGCGTGCTCACGGACCTGCTCAAGCGTACGGGCGAGCTTGACGCCGCCGGCCTTGCCGCGACCGCCGGCGTGAATCTGGGCCTTCACAACCCAGATGGTGCCGCCGAGCTGCTCAGCGGCAGCAACGGCCTCGTCGACCGTGAAGGCGGGAATGCCGCGCGGAGTCCGGATGCCGAACTTCTGGAAGAGTTGCTTCGCCTGATACTCGTGAATGTTCATACGACGCTCCGCTACGGGCGCTTGAAGTGCGCCGAAGGTTCCTAACCTGCCCCGATGAAGGGCGCCCTCTGCTAGACGAGCGGAGCGCGAACTTCAAGAACGATGCCGCAGTGCGACATGGACTTAGTAGAGGAATTCGTCGTTGCCGTCGCTCCGGGTCACCCAGAGGATGGTGTCGGCCTTGATGCTCGGATCGAGGCCGGCAAAGGCGGCCTGCATCGCGGCGACATGCTGGTCTGCGTAGGCGATGACATGGAGAATCTGCTTCACCCATCGGTCACCGGCGGAGACGTGTGCCGTGCTCTCCTGGATATCGGTGAGTTTGCGGCTGAGAAGTGCTGAGGCGGTCGCCTCGGTGTAGACCGCGTCACGCGGGAAGCCGACGGCCCGGGTCACGCTCACGCCGACCTTCATCCCATCGATCTCCACGAGGATGTCGGTGATGGAGCCAGAGATGTCGTAGACGACCTCCGTCTCGGTCTTGACCAGGATGGCGCCTTCGCAGCGGGTCAGGACTTCGAGCGAGAAAATCTCCGACTCGAGCGACGAACCTCCGGCGTTGCCATCGGCGACCATCTCCTGGCCTCCGCTCGTGAGGAGTGCGAGGTCGGCCGGGTTGTCCCAGGGGTCGGTGCCGAAGTCGATGGCGTTGACGATGACGGAGGGATCGGGCGACAGGAGTTCGTCGACGAGCACGCCACAGGCGCCGGTGATGGTGCCAAAGCCGGGGAGCGGAAGAAGCGGGGCACCGCTGCCGTCGGCCTCCGCGTCAGCTGTGGTGTCGGGCTCGGAAGTTGTGTCTTCGATCGAGGTATCGCCGCTGCCAGAGCCGTCCGCGGTGTCGGCCTCCGCAGTGTCTTCAACGGTATCGCCGCTGCCGGCGTCAGCCTCGGTAGAGGTGTCGGCGGCAGCGCTATCCTCTTCGACGTCGCCGGGAGAGGCGCTGCCATCGGTTTCGCCCTGCCCGTCTGCCGCGTCGGAACCCGACTCAACGCCGGAGGATTCAGCCTCCTTTTCGCTCGAGCAAGCTACGAGGAGCGCGAGCCCGATGAGCGCCGAGAGACGAAGCGGCTTCAAGGTCACTGCTTGTCGCCGAGGGGGGGCACGAGGATGGTCACGAGTTTGGTGCCGAGCGAGCCACCTTCGCTGGTGATGAGGTCGACGTAGGCTGAGAAGACCTGCGGGATGCCGATCTGCTCAACGCAGTCGTTCTGCGCCTCGATCTCGAAGTTAACGGTCGCGCCGGGCGAGACGCCGCGGAAGCCGTCGAGGATGGTGTCGCCATCGAGGTCGGCAGGCGTCGGTACGCCGGAGCAGCCGCTCGCCGTGGCGGTCGTGGGACGGACTGCGGAGAGGAAACAGGCGGTGTCGATGCCCGACGAGGCAAACTCGACCTCGTCGCGCCGCGGCACAGCGCGGATGTCGAAGAGCGAGCCGCCAAGCAGGGCCTGGATGCCGCCGATGACGCTCGAGTCGATCGAGGCTCCGCCTCCGATACCGGAGGTCGTGACCTTGAAGACGAGCGGGCAGGTGCCGCCGGAGGGAGCCTCGCCGGCGCCCGCAGGCCCGGTGCAGCACTGGCTGGCGCTGCAGCCTGCAGGGCGGTCGGCACCGATGCCCCAGGCGCAGGTGCCAACAACCGCGTTGGTCTGACGCGCCATGTTCACCTGGCTCGCGAGCGAGGGGAATGAGCCAGGAATCGTGAACACTCCCGGGATAATGACTGTGTCTGCTGTGCCGAGCGCGACGCCGATGACCTTGGCGTCGATCGCAGTCAGTGCTGCGTAGGCCTCGATCTCGCTCGCGCCGTAGGGAAATGCAGTGAACGGCGCCACGTGGGGGCGTGCGTGAGTCAGATTGTCAGTGATGTGAACGACAACCTTGACCTGCGAATCGCGGAAGCCCGCGCCTCCGATGGT
>JABMMX010000179.1 GCA_013205435.1 Deltaproteobacteria bacterium | reverse complement strand
GTGCTACTTCTGGCTCGAAGCCCCGTGTGACCATGGGTACATAATACCTTCAAACACAGATGGAGTGAAGTGGTTTTGTATCGAATCTCGGCGTCGGCGAACCACGAACTCCCGCCTCACCCCACGGCATCACCCGCCCTCCGCCTCGCCCTCCACCCTCGGCTGGCAGGCCTCGCACACATAGACCGCCCGGGCGCGGAGCGTGTACCGGATGACCTCGCCGCCGCAGCTCCGGCACTCCTTCCGCCCATAGACATGGGTGCTTTCGGCGCGCGACACCCGCTCCCGCGGCTTCTCGAGCGTGAGCCCCCGCGTGGTCACAATCCGCTTCTCCTCCACGCCCCGCCGCAGCAGCCCCACGATGAGCTGCCACAGCGTCTGCAGCTTCTCCGTGGGAACCTTCGACCCCGGCGTGTCTGGGTGGATGCCCTCCAGGTGCAGCACCTCGGCGCGATACACATTCCCCACGCCGGCGATGCGGCTCTGGTCCATCAGAATGGCTCCGATGGGCGTCCTGCTGCGCGCCACATAGCGGTAGAAGGGTGTGGGGTCGGCATCGTCGCGGAGCGGGTCGGGCCCGAGCCGCGCCATGAGCTCGCCCATCTCTTCGTCCGTGAGCAGCTCACAGGCCGTGGGGCCTACGAGATCAATCGTCCACTTCGCGCCTTCGAGCCGCATGCGTGTGGTGGGCCGTGGCTCGGGCGCCGGCGACCGCCGCCGCTTGAACTTCCCAAAGAGGCCGAGGTGGACATGCACAATCTGCTCCCCCTCGAAGAAGTAGAAGAGGTGTTTGCCGCAGGCCTCCACCCGGAGCAGCGTCGCCTCTCCCTCCGGCCCTGCAACAGCCTCGGCATCGAACCGGCCCTGGGGTGAGGAGATGCGCACGGGCTGGCCGCGGAGGTCCTGCTCGTGGTCGCGCGCCGCGCGGTGAATGGTGTGTCCTTCGGGCATACCTGCGGCGGTTAAGACCTGACCGGCGAGAAGGGAATGGGCGGGCGCCCAAGAGAGAAGGGCCGTTGGTGATTGTTGCCACATATGGTCAATGTGGATACATTTGCCATCACAATGCTCGATACGCTCCCCAACGCCTTTGCCTACACCCTCGCACGAGCGGAAGGCCTCTCAGATCGCCAGCTCAAGGCCTTCCTCGAGGCGGGCCTTCTCGACCGGCTCGGCCATGGCATCTACCGCAAGGCCGATGCGCCGCCCGCAGACCTCGACAGGATCGAGATCGCCCTCCGCGCGCCCGAAGCGACACTCTGCCTCACCTCCGCCCTCTCGATTCACGACCTGACCGATGCCATCCCCTCGGCGATAGACCTCGCACTTCCGCGCTCGAAACGCCCTCCGCGGGTCACTGCCCCAGCACGCTGGCACCGCTTCCATGAGGATACTTTCTGGCTTGGTCGCGAGACGATCGAGGTCGACCAGGGCGTCGCGCTCGGGCTCTACAGCGCCGAGCGCTGCATCATCGATGCCTTCCGGCTCAGTCATCTCGAAGGCCAGGAGTTTGCCCTCGAGGCATTGAAGCGCTGGCTCAAGCGTCGCGGGTCGCTACCGTCCCACCTGCTCGAGATGGCACGGTCCTTCCCCAAGGTAGAGCCATCCCTTCTGCAGGCGCTCAGGATCCTCTCGTGAAGCCGAGGCCCACCCATGCCGACGCCGCCGCCTCCACCTACAACGGCAGCGTCGCCCCCAGCGACAGGCTCGCCGGCGCGATGACCTCGCCCGGCTCCTCCGCAGAGGCCTCCATCACCCGATAGACCGGCACCCGTAACGCCGCGGTCAGTGTCACCGACGGGCTCCGCCAGAGCAGCGCCGCACCCGAGCGAACCTCGGTGAGGCCCGACATGCCGTCGCTCCGCGACACACCCTGCCACTGATCGCCACCCTCGTGACCCACCTCTCCGATGAGCGACAGCAGCAGGTCGGGCGCGGCCTTCCAGCCCACCTGTGCACCGGCTAGCAGCCGCCGTCCCGCCTCAAACCCCTTGTCGTTGGCGTAGAGCGGCTGCTGCAGCGTCACATAGGCGGTCGTCTGCTGCGAGATGCCGCCCCAGGTCGCATCGAGGCTCATCACCGGCTCAAAGGCGCCCGAGCCGAGCTGGATGTGCTGGTGCTTCTTCCCCATGTCGCCGGCAGAGAAGGGATCCTCCTCGGTCGCGCCGAGCGGCACGGTGGTGCCCAGACGGGCCGCCACCCAGACGCCGCCGAGCGACTGTCCGTAGCGCGCCATCAGCCGACCATCGGCCAGCCCTGCCACCGTCTCGTCCCGATGGTGCACATCGGCGTCGGCCGGCACATAGTCCGCGCCGTCGGGCGTCTGATACGAGACGCTCGCCCAGACCGACCGCACCGGCAGGCTTGCCTCCACGCCCCACTTGTCGTCGAAGGCCCACTCACCGCTCAGCCCAAGCTCCACGGGCGCGAGCACCACCTGGTGATCGTGCAGCTCCTGTGCCGGCACCTCGTCGCAGTTGTTCAGGTCGGCGCAGCCTGCGGGGTGGGTCACCTGCATGGCGAGTCCGCGCAGGCTCACGCCGAAGGTGCCGCTTCCGCCCGCCATCACGCCGCTTCCGCCCGGCTGCATGGGCAGCGAGGGGTTGCCGCAGGCCGCGCAGGCCCAGGCCCGCTCTGCCGCCAGCAGGAGCGCGAGCCCCGCCACCGCCGCTGTCCACCGCGAGGCCCGCATCACGGCTCCGTTGCCCGGATGGCCGCCAGCTTTGCTGCAAAGGTCGCCTCGTCAAAGCCCTGGACGGCGCCGAGCACCTTCCCCGTGCGGCCGAGCACCACCACATAGGGCAGCCCCGCGATCTCGCTCAGGTGGGCCGCCACCGCCGGGCTCTCCCAGTCGGTCACGCTCACCTTCCGCACCGCCACCGCCGGATCGGCGGCGAGCAGCTTCCGCAGCTCCGTCTCCACATTCTGACAGCCGGCACACCAGTTCGCATAGAAGTCCACCAGCGTCACCTTGCCGGGCGATGCAAAGCTCTCGATCGGCTTGCCGCCATCGGCCACCGCGATCTCCGCATAGTCGGCCTCGGCAGGCAGCTCCGGCAGCGGCTCAAACTTCAGCGTGGGGTGGCAGAGCAAGCACTGCGACTCCGGCCGCTTGTGCGGCGGGCACCAGTCGCCGGACTCCTTGAACTTGGCCTCGAACGCCGGGTTGCAGCGGGTACAGACCGCCGCCGGCACCTCATGCTCGCAAAGCGCCACAGCCCCTTCCGCCGCGCTCATCCGTGTGAGCTGTCCGTGTTGTGTCGCACCGCCACAGGCGGTCATCCAGCAGGTCGCCGCCAACAGCACCGTCATCCATCTCTTTCGCATCTTCCGCTCCGCATTTGAGCCCGATTTCGGGTCGATTTACGCGATAGGAAGTTGCCGCAACGCTAGCAATAGCGAGGGATTCGATGCAAT
>JABMMX010000178.1 GCA_013205435.1 Deltaproteobacteria bacterium | reverse complement strand
GCCGAAGCCGCTCTCGGTGACCGAGAGGATGGTGGGGAGCGAGGTGGTCTTGCTGTACTCGTCGCCGGACTCTTCGCCGCCCGCGAGCTCTTCGCCGGCCTCTTCGATAACGGTCTCCTCTTCGACAATTGCGGTCTCTTCGGCCGCGTCGTCGTCTGCACCGCTCTCCTCAATGATACCGCCTGTGGCGAGCACGTCGGCGCGGGGGATGACGAGCAAGGAGACAAGCTCGTCGTCTTCGCGGAACTTCATGCCGATGACGCCGCTGGTGTTACGGCCCGTGCCACGGACGCGCGCCTCGCTGAAGCGGACCGACTGGCCCGACGAGGAGGCGAGGAAGATGTGGTCACCCGGCTCGCAGAGGCGGGCGGTGATGAGCTGGTCGTCTTCGCGGATCGCGACGCCGATGAGGCCACCGGAGTGGATGTTCTGGTAGGCGCTGAGGCGCGTCTTCTTGATCTGACCGCCGAGGGTGCCGGTCATGATGAACTTGCCGTGGTCGAAGTCGCGGAAGGGGACAACCGCGGCCACCTTCTCACCGGGCTTAAGCGGCACCATGTTGACGATGGGCTTGCCGCGCGTGGTGCGACCGCCGGCCGGGATCTCCCAGACCTTGAGCGGGTAGCACCAGCCGGAGGTGCCGAAGACGAGCAGCGAGGAGTGGGTCGTGGTGACCCAGACATCCTCGATGAAGTCCTCCTGCTTGGTCTCCATGCCCTTGAGCCCCTTACCGCCGCGCTTCTGCGTGCGGTACTCGGCGATGTTGGTGCGCTTGATGTAGCCGGTGTGGGTGAGGGTGAGCACCTCGTCCTCGTTGGCGATGAAGTCCTCGATGGAGAACTCGCCCGAGAAGGGGATGATCTTGGTGCGGCGTCCCTCCTGGTTGTTGTCGAGGATGGCGACGAGCTCGCCGCGGATGACGGAGAGGAGCTCCTGTTCGCCGCCAAGGATGAGCTGGAGGCGCGAGACGATCAGGTCGAGGTTGTTGATCTCCTCTTCGAGCTTGTGGATCTCGAGGCCGGTGAGGCGCTGGAGACGGAGCTCAAGGATGGCGTCGGCCTGCAGCTTGTCGCAGTCGAGCAGGGCCATGAGGTTCTGGCCGGCGCTCTCGGGGTCGGCGCTCGCGCGGATGGTCTTGATGACCTCGTCGAGCATCTCGACGGCCTTGCGGAGGCCACGCAGGATGTGGAGGCGGCGCTCCGCCTGAGCGAGCTCGAACATGGAGCGGCGGGTGACGACGTCGCGGCGGAAGTCGATGAAGTGGACGAGGATGTCCTTGAGCGGCAGCACGCGCGGCTGGCCCGCGACGATGGCCAGGTTGTTGATGCTGAAGGTGGTCTCGAGCGCAGTCTTTTTGAAGAGCTGGTTGAGGATGACCTGGGCGTTGGCGTCGCGCCGGAGCTCGACGACCATGCGCATACCGGTGCGGTCAGACTCGTCGCGGAGGTCGGTGATGCCCTCGACAACCTTCTCGCGGACGAGCTCGGCGAAGCGCTCGAGGAGCCGCGCCTTGTTCACCTGGAAGGGGAGCTCGGTGACGATGATGGAGTCTTTGCCCGTGCGCTCGTCGGTCTCGATTTCGGCCTTGGCGCGGATGCGGATAGAGCCCTTGCCGGTCTCGTAGGCCTGCCGGATGCCGTCTGTGCCGTAGATGTAGCCGGCGGTCGGGAAGTCGGGGCCGGTGACGAACTGCATGAGGCCGTCGAGGCCAATCTCGGGGTCGTCGATGACCGCGATGGTGGCGCGGAGCACCTCGGCAAGGTTGTGCGGCGGGATGCGGGTGGCCATGCCGACGGCGATGCCCTCGGAGCCATTGACGATGAGGTTGGGGAAGCGGGCCGGCAGTACGGTTGGCTCCTGCTCGGCGCCGTCGTAGTTGTCGCGGAAGTCGACGGTGTCTTTCTCGATGTCGTTCATGAGCTCGCCGCAGATGCGAGCCATACGGACTTCGGTGTAACGCATGGCGGCTGGCGGGTCGCCGTCGACGGAGCCGAAGTTGCCCTGACCATCGATCAGCGGCACCCGCATCGAGAAGTCCTGCGCCATACGGACGAGGGCGTCATAGACCGCCTGGTCGCCGTGAGGGTGGTACTTACCGATGACGTCGCCGACGATACGGGCCGACTTCTTGTAGGCGCGGTTCCAGGTGTTGGACTGCTCGTGCATCGAGAAGAGGATGCGACGGTGGACGGGCTTGAGGCCGTCACGGACATCGGGGAGCGCGCGGCCAATGATGACCGACATCGCGTAGTTCAGGTAGGAGGTGCGCATCTCGTCTTCGATGCGTACCGGGAGCAGTGTGCCGATGTCGGTGTTAGGGGGCTGTGGGCCACTGCCCTGGTTCTCGCCGGCCATGTCGGTTCCGTATGAAGGGGGTTGTCGCGGCTTGAAGAGCTGCTGAGACGGTCAAGCATAGGCCTCCGGATCGGAAGTTTCAACGCGCGCGTGCTACGCATACGCGTGCGAGTGGCCACGGGGTGATTTTTGACCTGGGGGGTGGTGCAACCTAGCCACCCAGGAGAGATTTTTCGGAGGATACGATGATGTTGGACACACGGCGCGCAGCGTCCGGTTGGATTGGTCGATGGGGCGCGGGCGTTGCCGTGGCGGGCGGGCTCTTCCTAGCCATGGCTTCACCGGCCCTGGCGCTGGAGCCGCCACAGGTTGGAGCGATGACGGCGCAGAGCGTCCGGCCGGACGGCGTGGGCGGCGCATTCGTGGCCGGCGCGGCCGGCAACGGGGCCCTGTGGAGCAACGCAGGCGGGCTTGCTGCCGTCCACCTCTACGCGCTCGAGGCGACCTATGGTCGCGCCACCGAGGCGGGGCCGTCGGCCTGGGGCGTGTCGATTGTGGATTCCAAGACCAACCCGGCCTTCGCCGGCGGCGTGAGCTATTCGCGCGGCTCGGTGGGCGATGACACCACCGCCAAGCAGGATGACTACGCTTCGCAGCAGATCCGCCTCGGCCTCGGCCTTCCGCTGGTCGAGGGGGCGCTGACGCTCGGTGTGACGGGGAGTTACACCACGCTCACCACCCCGAAGGTATCAGATGACCAGCCTGGCTCCGACCTCTCGTCCATCAGCGTCGATGCCGGCCTGCACGGGGTACTGGGCAAGGTAGTGCTCATCGGTCTGACGGGTCGCAATCTCGCGGAGAGCGAGTCGCTGGGGCTCAAGCGTGAGGTCGCAGCGGGTCTCGGACTCATGTTCGGTCCGCTCCTTGTGAGCGGCGCCTGGGAGGGCAGGCCAGAGCAGGGCACCGATGGCGTCATGGCGAGCGGCTACGCTGCGGGCCTTGAGTTCACCGTCGAGACCGTGCCGCTTCGGGTTGGCTTCCGGCAGGAGCCAGTGGGCGGCGGTCAGATGATTACGGGCGGCATCGGCTGGCGAAGCAGAGAGTCGGGGCTCGACCTCGCCTTCGAGCAGCCGCTTGAGAAGGGCGCCGTCTCCAACATCTCGGTGTCGATGTCGGTCTACCTCTGAGCGTTGCTCAGGGTTTGGGGATGGGCTTGAGATAGGCCTTGCCGTCCTTGACGACGACGTCGAAGCCGACCTCCTTGCCCGGGTGCTTCTCGCGGAGCGCGTCGGCCTGCTTGGCCATGCTCTGGCGGAGCGAGTCAAAGCTGACGAGGCCGGCGCTGTCTCCGACGGAACGCTTGGCGGCGACCCACTTCTCGTAGACTTGGCGATCGCGGATCTCCTCGGGCGACTGCCGGATGGGGGCGCCTACGGCAGCGCGGTCTGCACCGCCGAGCCGTGCGCGGAGCGCCTTGAGGGCCTCGGCCTTGCGGGCGACCTCCTCGGCCGACATGCCGCGGAGCGCTTCGGGTGGTGCAGCCTTGGGGAGGCGCGCAGCCTCTTCGCCGAAGGCCTCGCGCATGAAGTCGAGCGCGGCCTGTCCCTCGACCGTGACGGCGGGGGCCGGTGCACTGTAGGTGGGGGCATCGCCCCGGTTGTTGGCGTCGTCGGGTGCCATCGTTCCTCGCGCGGTTCGGGCCGGCGCACCGGCGGTTTGTCTGCTTTCGGCCAGGAGCTCCGCCCGGCGTTTGGTCTCTGCCTCGTTTGCAGCTCCGTCGCCGAGGGTTTCGCGGATGACGCGGAGCTCGGCGAGGTCGTGTGCGGAGAGCTCGCCATGTTCGGTTCGAGCCTGCTCCCGCCGTTGCACCCGCTGCACATGGCGCTTGTAGGTGCCCTCCTCAATCTCGCGCTGGGTGCGTGCCCAGTAGGCCTTGTAGGAGCTGAACTTCTGCACGAGCGACTGGTACTTGAACTTGGAGGCGGCGCTTCGAATCCGCTCCTGTCCGAGCCGGTGGAAGCCGATGACCACATCCTTCTGGAGGGTGTAGGGAGCCATCTTCTCGACGCCGAGAAAGAACTGTTCGTAGATCACGCGGAGCCGGTCGAGCTTCTTGGAGAGGAGCTCGAGTTCGGCCTCGAGGGCCTCGGGCGTGAGGTCTGATTCGAGTTTGCTGGCCATCATCCATCCGTAGGTAGTGAAGTGATGTGTAGCGTGGAGGCAGGCGCGGACGCAAACATCGGGATGCGACCGGCCTTGTCAGGGGCGCGCGGGGGCGGTTAGGGGTCGCGACACGCTTGTGGAGGACCGATGCCGACCGCCAATCATGTCTTCTACATTCCGCTGATGCTCGCGGTCGGTTTCGCTGCGGGCGCGGCGTGGGGCCGGAGCGCACTGCGTGCTGAGCTGGCAGCCGGGGAGCGTCGCAAGCGCCGCGAGGCAGCGATTGCGCGGGGTGAGTCGCCCGAGAGCTAGGACTCGAACTCTTCGAAGTCCTCGAAATCGGCCGGCCCTTCGTCTTCGAAGTCGACCTGTGTGGTCTCTTCGGTGAGGATGAGTTCGGCGGGGATCTCGATCTCGGGGACCGTGAAGTGGGCCTTGTCGGGTGCCGGCGTGGTCTCCCAGAGGGCGCCCATGGCGTCGACGATGCCGCGTAGTCCGGCGCGCGTGGCGGAGGAGAAGGCGAAGAAGCTATGGCCGAGGGCCTCGAAGTGGGCGCGAATCTCGGGCTCTCGTGCTGCGACGTATGGCAGGTCCATCTTGCCGAGTGCGACAATCTGGGGGCGGGTAGCGAGCGAGGGCGAGAACTTGGCGATCTCGTTCATGAGGGTCTCGAAGTCGGCGATCGGGTCGCGACCGGTCTCGTCGAGAAGATCGGGGTCGAGGACCTCGATGACATGGCAGAGGGCTCTGCATCGCTCGACATGGCGGAGGAACTGGATGCCGAGGCCGCGTCCATCGGCTGCGCCTTCGATGATACCTGGGATGTCGGCGACGACGAAGGAGGCCTCTTCGTGGAACCGAACGAGGCCGAGGTTGGGGACAAGCGTTGTGAAGTGGTAGTCGGCGATTTTGGGTCGCGCGTTCGAGATGACCGAGATGAGCGTGGACTTGCCGACACTGGGGAAGCCGATGATGCCGATGTCGGCAAGGAGCTTGATCTCGAGCTGGATAAGGCGCGTGACGCCGGGCTCGCCGGGCTGACAGAAGTGGGGCGCCTGATTGACGCTGTTCTTGAAGAAGCTGTTGCCCTTTCCGCCCCGTCCGCCCTTGACGACGACGTAGCGTGCGCCAATCGTGGCGAGGTCAGTGATGAACTCTTCCGTTTCTGCGTCGCGCAGGATGGTTCCTACGGGGAGGCGGATGATGAGGTCATCGCCATTGGAGCCGTCCTGGTTCTTGGGACGGCCGGGCTGGCCGTGCTCGGCGGCCATGTGGCGCTTGAAGCGGAAGTCGAGGAGCGAGCCGATGTTGGCGTCGGCTACGAGGATGACGCTGCCGCCATCGCCGCCGTTGCCGCCTGCGGGGCCGCCCTTGGGGACGTAGGTTTCGCGGCGGAAGGCGACGGCGCCCTTACCGCCATTGCCGGCGGAGGTACGAATGGTGACGCAGTCGACGAAGCGCATCTTTGAGAGAGCCAGAAGAGGGGGTGCAAAACGAACGAAGGGCGACTGGTAACGACCAGCCGCCCTGCGACAGCGGAGGCCTGGTTAGGCCGCGGCGGGCAGGATGCTAACGGAGCGCCTTCCGCCGGCGCCGACGGAGAAGAAGACCACGCCATCGATGAGGGCGAAGAGGGTGAAGTCACGCCCCATGCCCATGTTGTTTCCGGGGTGGAACTTGGTGCCGACTTGGCGAACAATGATGTTGCCAGCGCGGACGACCTGACCGCCAAACCGCTTTACTCCGCGGCGTTGACCGCCGGAATCACGACCGTTGCGCGATGAACCTTGACCTTTTTTATGTGCCATGACGAGCTCCGGAGCGGCAGATCAACCAGTGATGCTGGTGATACGAATGCGGGTGAAATACTGACGGTGACCGCGCCGACGCTGGCTGTTCTTGCGGCGACGGATCTTGAAGATGATGACCTTCTTGGCGCGGGCTTGAGCGATGACGGTCGCCGAGACGGTGGCGCCGGCGACATGCGGGCGGCCTACCTTGATGGAGCCGCCATCACCGAGTGCGAGCACGTCGGCGAAGACGACGATCTCGCCGAGGGCGCGGGGGTTCTGGTCGTCGTCGAGCAGCCGCTCAATGTTGAGGGAATCTCCCTCTCTGACGCGATACTGCTTGCCACCGGTACGAATGATTGCGTGCATATGATCCTCGAGTGCAGTGCGGGGGAAGTGAATTCGCTTGACCCGCAAGCCACAAATCTCACGCTTGCCGAGATGGCGAGCGGGAGGCGGGCTCTAGCGGAGGCAGGGGCGAGCGTCAAGGTGTTGGCGGGCCACGGCCGATCCTGCCGGAGCCGGCTCCGAGGCAGAAAGTTGCCGAATCCGTTGACGGGGCGGCCCGAAGGTGCTTGCTCGCGCGGCACAATGCGGAGCAGCGGACCACCTCCGTTCTCCCCGGACTTAGCCCTGAGGATCCCCATGTCGAAGCCCCCCGTTCGTGTTGCCGTAACCGGCGCTGCTGGTCAGATCGCCTACAGTCTGCTCTTCCGCATCGCCTCCGGCGACCTGCTCGGCAAAGACCAGCCGGTTATCCTTCATCTCATCGACCTGCCGCCCTTCTTGGACGCGGCGCGTGGCGTCGTCATGGAGATCGAGGACTGCGCCTTCCCCACCTACGCCGGTAGCGTGGTGACCGCCGACCCGGCCGAGGGCTTCGGCGATGTGAATGTGGCGCTGCTCGTGGGCGCCAAGCCCCGCGGCCCCGGCATGGAGCGGGCCGACCTCCTCAAGGACAACGGCAAGATCTTCATCGAGCAGGGCGACTCCATCGACCACAATGCCCACCCCGATGTGAAGGTGCTTGTGGTCGGAAACCCCTGCAACACCAACTGCCTCATCGCAGCGTCGCGGGCCAAGCGGACCAACCCCCGCAACTACACAGCCATGACCCGCCTCGACCAGAACCGGGCCGTAGGCCAGCTCGCCAACCGTGCCGGCGCGATGCCCGGCGATGTGCGGAACATCGCCATCTGGGGCAACCACTCGCCCACCATGTTCCCCAACTACTACGAGGCCACCATCGGCGGGAAGCTGGTGACCGAGGTCATCACCGACGAGGCCTGGCTCAAGGGCGACTTCATCAGCCGCGTGCAGAAGCGTGGCGCCGAGGTCATTAACGCGCGCGGCAAGTCGTCGGCGGCCTCTGCCGCCAACGCTGCCATCGACCACATCTACTCTTGGGCCACGGGCTCGGTGCCTGGCGACTACACCTCGATGGCGGTGGTTTCTGACGGCTCGTACGGCATCCCCGAAGGCCTCGTCTTCTCCTACCCCGTGAAGATCACCGCGCCCTGGCACTATGAGATTGTTCAGGGTCAGCAGCTCAACGAGCATGCCCTCGCCGCCATCAAGGTGACGACGGACGAGCTCCTCGGCGAGCGCGACGCGGTCAAAGAGATGATCGGCGCCTAGAGCGCAGCAACCGCGCGGGCGAGTTCATACTCGTCTCCCGCGATTGCACCGACAGTGGGCCCGAGGTGACGATTCCAGAGATGGAGCGCAGCCTGCAGGGCCCACGGCTCTTTTTGGGTCGCCAGGTTGTGCTCGCCGATGGTGGCGAGCTCGGCGGAATACCAGAGGGCGGCGAGCGGGACGGAGAGCCGCTTGATGGCGAGCGTGGCCCGGTCGTGGGGCATGGTGCGCGTGGCATCAAGCAATGCTGCGAGCTTGTCGATGGCTGCGGGAGCGGCGGCGGTGAGCGGCTGGGCCTGGGCGCTGGTGAGCGCGGCAAATCGGGCGCGGACATGGGCGAAGTAGGCGTCGTCGATGCGGCCGCGGTGGAGGTCGCGGGCGATCTGCGCACAGAGGACATTCGGTGTGCCTTCCCAGTTCTCGCAGACGATCATGTCGCGGTGGAGGCGGGGCAGGATGGAGAAGCTCTCGATGGCGCCGTTGCCGCCGAGGGTCTCGATGCCGCGGAGGGTGGTCTCGACGGCGAGGCGCGCGGTTACGACCTTGTTGAGGTTGGTGGCGAAGCGGACGAAGGCCTGCTCGTCCGCGGTTGCCCTACCTCGCATGACGCGCTCCGCAGCAGGGGCGAGCGCGAGCGTTGCGACGAGTGAGGCGGCGGCATCGGAGCGCATGGCAGCGACGAGGTCGATGACGGAGGCATACTCGGAAATCGGGCCGCCGAAGGCGCGGCGATGGCGGGCATAGGAGGCTGCGACGGAGGCGGCGCGGAGAGCCGCGCCGGCCACGGCGATGGCGTTGTAGAGTCGCGAGAGGTTGATGACGTAGCGCATCACGGTCTTGAAGCCGTCGCGGAGCGGGCCGACGCTGTGTGCAATCGCGCCGTTGAAGTCGATCTCGCCGCTCGGCATCGAGCGGGTGCCGAGTTTGTCTTTGAGGCGGCGGATGGCGAAGTGGTTGGGTGCGCCGCCGGGGAGTGTCTTGGCGACGAGGAACAGGCCGAGGCCTGCGGTGCCCTCGGGGCCGTCGGGGTAGCGGGCGGTCATGAGGATGAGGTCGGCGCCCGCGTTGCTGCAGAACCACTTCTCGCCGTGGATGGCGAAGGTGCCGTCGGGGAGCGGGAGGGCGCGGGTGTCGCCTGCGCCGACGTCGCTGCCGCCTTGGACCTCGGTAAGGAACTGGGCGCCGTCGAGGCGGGTCGCGTAGGAGCGGGAGAGCAGGCCGGGGAGGTAGGCGGCGCGGAGCTCGGACGAGCCGACGGCAGAGAGCGAGGAGATGATGCCGGCGGTACAGGCGACGGGGCAGTTGTGGGCCGCTTCGCCGCACATGGAGGAGAGGGCGAAGAGGGCGAGGCTGCGAACCAGTCCGCCTTCTGAGGCGAGCTCGCCCATGAGACCGGACTCGTAGATCACGCGGCCGGCGACGTGGTAACTCGGGTGGTTGTCGATCTCTTCGGTGCGGTTTCCGATGGCGTCGAAGCGTTCGAGGCGGGGGAGGTTCCAGGGGCGGTTGTTGACCGCGGCAGCCTCGTCGAGCTCGGTGGCGCAGGCTGCGCCGTGGGCGTCGAGGCGTGCGATAAACTCGGGGGTCAGGCTCTCCGGCGCGACGAGCGCGAGCGTCTCCTCGAGCAGCGGCTCAGCGAGGAAGAAGTTGGTGGGCTGTGCGGCCTTCCAGGCGGCGAGATCGGCTCGGCCGGCGGTGATGCGGGAGGTGGCGTGGGTCATGGTTCTGCCTGCCGTGGCGTGCGGGTTGAGAGGCGGAGCGGGACGCCGTTTCGTGGTCGCAGGGTAACGAGCGGGTCGAGGTGCAGCGGTGCGTCCGACACGGGAGCAAAGTGGAGGCGCGGGAGCAGGGTGGCGAGCATGGCCTGCAGTTCGAAGAGGGCGAAGTGCTTGCCGATGCACATGCGTGGTCCGAGTCCGAAGGGGAGGAAGGCCATGCGGTGGCGGCCTGCGCTGTTTGCTGGGAGGAAGCGGTCGGGGTCGAAACGGTCAGGGTCGGGCCAGTGCTCCTCGTTTCGGTGTGTGGCCCAGATGGAGAGCATGACCATGTCGCCCGGCGCGACGCGGTGGCCGTCGAAGTGGTCCTCTTCGAGCGCTGTACGCTCGACCGACCAGGCGGGCGGGAAGAGGCGCATCGATTCGTCGATGATGCGGCGCAGCAGGTCAAGGCGCGGGAGGTGTTCGAAGGTGAGCGGCCCTGCACCAACGACCTCGCGGATTTCAGCGACAGCGCGCTCCTGCCATTCGGGGTTCCGTGCGAGGAGGTCGAGGGTGAAGGAGAGTCCGTTGGCGGTGGTCTCGTGACCGGCTGCGAGGAAGGTGAGGACCTCGTCGCGGAGCTGCGTGCGCGACATGCGTTCGCCGCTCTCCGGGTCGGTGGCTGTCATGAAGAGGGAGATGAGGTCGTTGCCGGCGAAGCCCGTCCGTTCGGCCTCGGTGACCATGCGTTCCACGAGTGCGTTCATGCTGCTGCGGGCGCGTCGGGCGCGCCGGTTGGCGGGGAGCGGCAGGTCGTGGAGCAGTGGGATGGGGATGCGGATGCGGCCTACCGCATGCTTGATCATCAGCTCGAGGTGCTCACCGATGCGTGTGGTCTCGTCTGCGATGGCGGTGGAGAAGATGGTCTCGCAGAGCACGATAAGGGCGAGGGCGTTGGCTTCGCGGTGGAGGTCTACGGTGGCCGGCGCACGGGCAAGGCGCTCCGCGAGCGCGGCCGTGTGGCGGACGGCAACAGGGAGCATTTCGCGGAGTCGATCGCGCCCGAAGGCGGGTGTGGCGATGCGGCGCTGGCGGCGCCAGAGGTCGCCCTCCGCGGTGAGCATGCCGTCGCCGAGCGCCCAGCGGAGCGACTCGTAGGTGTCGGCCTTGCGGTAGCTACGGTGCCTTTCGACGAGCAGCTGCTCGGCGTGGTCGGCAGAGGTGATGAGCCAGGCAACGACGGTCCGCGCCGGCGTCCGAATCCAGTATCGTACGACGCGGCCGTGCCGCTTGCGTGCGCGGATCGACTCGGCGAGCGGGTTGAAGGCGTAGCGCGAGAGGTTGCCGATGAGCGGGAAGGATCGCGGCTCGATGGCGTTGCGTTGGGGGCGATTCATGCGCGCGACGCTCCTGCAGCGCGAGGGTGGTGGGCGGTCTGTAGCGTTGGATGCGCTGCGTTGCACGCGGCGAGTTTTGTGGCTTGACCGACTGATCTCTGTCGCCCATGCTCCTCGATCTGCAGCGCGCTTCGGAAGAAGCATCGCCTGTCACTGCCTTGGAGTTGCCACTTGTCTCGGATGTCTCAGCTCGACGCCCTTCTTCGCGCATCGTTCTCGCCGCTCCATCTCGAGGTGCGGGATGAGTCTGACGGTCATTCGGTGCCTCGCGGCAGCGAGAGCCACGCGCGGGTGCTGGTGGTGTGGAGCGGGTTTTCGGGACAGCGGCTGCTTGCGCGTCACCGGATGGTGAACGAGGCGGCGGCGGAGGTGCTTGCGGGAGGTCTGCACGCACTGGCGGTGGAGGCGTTGACGCCGGAGGAGTGGCAGGCGCGAGGTGGCGTTGTAGCCTCGTCGCCAGCCTGTCTGGGTGGCAGCGCGCATGGGCGCAACGAAGCGTCGGTTGGGTCGAAGGAGGAGCGGTCATGAGGGGAATCGAAGTACGGCCTGTTGAGGGCCGCCGTGAACTTGAGGCCTTTGCTACGCTTCCTTGGGCGCTCTATCGGAACGACCCTGCATGGGTTCCGCCGCTGCTGCCGGAGGTCTATCACCACCTCGACCAGAAGAAGAACCCATGGTTTGAGAAGGCGCAAGCCCAGCTCTTCGTGGCCTGGCGTGGCAGCAAGCCGGTGGGTCGCATCTCGGCGCAAATCGACGAGGAGCACAACCTTCGGTTTGAGGAGAAGACGGGGTTTTTCGGATTCTTCGAATGCGAGAACGAGCCGGCGATCGCGACTGCGCTGCTCGACACGGCTTCGAGTTGGTGCCGCGCCAAGGGGATGAACAAGGTGCGCGGCCCGTTCAGCTTCTCCATCAACCATGTGTCGGGTCTGCTGATCGACGGATTCTCGACGCCGCCCTATCTCGAGATGGGTCACAATCCCGCCTACTATGTGCCGCTGGTTGAGGCGAACGGCTTCGAGAAGGCGATGGATCTGTATGCTTGGTACTTCGACGCGACGAAGCCGCCGCCGGAGCTCTGCGTGCAGATCGGTGATGCCGTTGCGCAGGCACCGGGGCTCAAGGTTCGCGAAGTGAACATGAAGAACTTCGAGAGCGACCTCCGAATCATCATGGGCGTCTTCAACGAGGCCTGGTCGCGTAACTGGGGCTTTGTTCCGTTGAGCGATGCGGAGGTCCACAAGGCGGCGAAAGAGTTGGAGATGATCATCAACCCGAAGTTGGCGCTGATCGCCGAGGTTGACGGTGAGCCGGCGGCGATCGCCATGACCTTCCCGAACCTCAACGAGGTGCTAATCAAGACGCGCCACTACGGTCCGTCGAAGCTGGGCGTGGCGCGTACCTACGCCAAGCTTCTTTGGGAGTTGAAGGTGAAGAAGAGCGTCAAGAGCGCACGGCTGATGCTGCTCGGCGTTCGCCCGAAGTTCCGGGGCTCGATTCTCGGAGGCCTGTCGGTGCACCTCTACGTGGAGTCGTATCGGCGCGGCGTAGAGCTGGGTATCCGCGAGGCGGAGTGCGGCTGGACGCTGGCGACAAACGACAAAATCAACAACGGTATCCGGATGATGGGCGGCGAGGTCTACAAGACCTACCGCGTCTTCGAGAAGGCCATTTGATGCTCGGCATTGCAGCGAGGTGGGTTGGGTTTGCGTGGTTGGCGGTGGTGCTGCTGGTAGCAGCGCCGTCGGTCGCGCTGGCGGGCCGCATTGAGCACACGGTGGCGCCCGGCGAGACGCTGGGCGGCATCGCGCATCGCTACCGCGTGAAGCTCGGCGACCTGCGAAAATGGAACAGCAAGGTGAAGGGCGATCGCATCCGCGAAGGGCAGAAGCTGCGGGTGGAGGTGCCTGGCCGCTCGGGCGGCAGCGGTCGCTCCGGTCGCTCCGGTCGCGGCAGCAGCAGCAGCGCGGAGGGCGGTCAGACGCGGAGCAGCTATGTGGTGCGTTCGGGCGATACGGGCCTCTCGATCACGCGCAAACGGGGCTTCTCGATGACCGACCTGCAGCGGTGGAACCGAGGCGTGAACCTCAACCGGCTCCGCATCGGCCAGAAGCTCACCATCTATGTGGCTGCGGAGGCCGAGTATAACTTCACGCCAGGGTCGCCGGGAACGCCGAACCGAGGTCGGTTGAACGCCGGTCAGCCGCTCCCGTCGGGGGCTGGATACGAGGTGCGGAACCCCGCTCGGGCGAACGGCACGCCGGCGACGGTGGCAGCGCTCCAGTGGGGCATGTCGCGGCTGGCTGCTCGCTACCCGGATGGAACGAGCCTCGTTGTAGGCGACCTGTCGCTGCCCGGCGGCGGCCGGATGGAGCCGCACAAGAGCCACCAGAACGGGCTCGATGCCGATATCTGTCTGCTGACCCAGGAGTCCCGTTCGAGCTGCGTGTGGCGGAACGTGGGCGGGTCGGAGCTGGACGCGGAGCGGATGTGGTATCTGTTCAAGTCGTGGATGGACCAGGAGTATGTGGAGTACATCTTCCTGGACCGCTCCCTGCAGCGGCCGCTCTACGAGTTTGCCCAGGCGCGCGGCGCGACCGAGGCGCAGTTGCGGAAATGGTTTGAGTATCCCGTGCGGGGTGGTACGCGGGCGCTCATCCGCCACGAGCCAGGCCATGATGATCACTTTCACATTCGCTTTGTGCAGAGGTAACATGCGTCTCCAGCATTTGTCCGGTCTGGTTGTTTCGCTGTTTCTGACTGGTTGCGGAAGCGATACGAAGAGCGCGCCTGAGGCTGCCGACACGTCTGGTTCGGAAGACACTGCGGGTTCTGGTTCGGCCGACACGGGTTCTTCCGACACGGAGGTGGCCGACACGGGTTCTTCCGACACGGAGGTGGCCGACACGGGTTCTTCCGACACGGAGGTGGCCGACACGGAGGTGGCTGACACAACGCCTCCGCCGAGCTGTGGGCGGGTGGAGACGACGGGGAGCGATCGGGCGACCTACGACATCATCCTTCCGCTGCTCGAGCAGGTCGCTTCGGCGGAGGTAACGCTGGATGGCTCGGGCTTGACGGTGCTGCCGGAGGGCGAGACGGTGCCCTACACGGGGACCTTCACCGCCGGCACGAACTGTGCGCAGGCCTCGGTGAACAATGCGCCGCTGGCGCTCTGCTTTTACGATGCGTCCGGCGAGGATGCCCAGCCGCTCACGCTCGGTGCGCAGCTGGCGGCCTTTCTGGGGCGTCCGGGTGCGGTGGCGAGCGCGACACTGATCGGCGCGCAGCGTCGTGGTGTGGACCGCTTTTGCACGGTATCTGGCCACTGGACGGTGCAGCTTTCGGAGTCGTCGTCGGAGGGCACCGTGGCGGCCGATGTGGCACCGGTTGCGGTGGCCTCGTTCGACTACCTGTCCCTGTTCGACGGCGGTGGCGCGAGGCCGGAGATGCTCTGGAACAACCCTCCACAGGTGGAGCGGAGCGCGACGTATGAGGCCATAGCGGACGGCACGACGCGCCTTCGTCACAGCGTCACGGTGGCTAAGGATGTGACGCTTGCCGATGGCACGGCGGATGAGGCCGACCTCACTTTCGTGTGGGATCTGCTCTTGGATCCGGGCATCAGCCGCCTTTCGGGCGACCTTACTGTGGACATCGAGACGGTGGGTGGCCTCGTTGGGCGTATCACCTACGTGGTCTCGGGCGGCCGGAACTAGGCTTCGCCTTCGGCCTTGGTCGGGACGGGGTGCAGGTCACGGGTGTGCGCGAGCACGGCCTGGACCTTCTGGAGGGTCACCCGCTGCATGGAGCCGGAGGGCGTCTCCCGCTGTTTCATGAGGCCCATGAGGGTCTGGTTGGCCTCGCGGAGCTGGGCGGCTGCGCTGCGTGCGATGGCGAGCTGGAAGCGGTAGGCGAACTGTGAGCCGCTCGCCTGGAGCGCCTCGAAATCGCCTCGGTCGAGTCGCAAGACTTCGACGCGGGTCTTGGCGCGTACGGAGGCGGAGCGGGGGCCGTCGTCGATGAGCGAGATCTGGCCTACGGTGGCATGCTTGCCCGCCCGCCCGATGACAGCCTGGGCCTGGTTCGCGGCCCGCTTGATGATCTCGACCTCGCCATCGCCAATGAAGAAGCAGCCGTCGCCTGGCTCGCCTTCGCGGCAGAGCCATTCGCCCGGCTGGTAGTCGCGCTCCTTGAGGACCATGCCAAGCAGCACTACCTCTTTGGGCGTCAAATCGGCGAAGAGGGGCATCTCGCGGACGAGGAGTGCGGCGCGTCGGTTCACAGACATATGGGAGCCTCATGCGAGGTGCTTTGCATCATGACCAGAGCCGCGCGATGAGCCGGCCGAAGAAGCTGAGCTTGGTATCGGGATCCGCGGCGATCAGGTCGTCGAACTCGGTGAGTTCGATGGCCGGCAGGTGAGAGCCGCTGGTCGGTCGGGCTTCTCCCGCGAGGTAGGTCTCGATGCGCTGGTTGACGGCGCGGAGCCGCTCGCAGATGCGGAGGGTAACCTCCTTGATGACCTTGACGGCGGCGAGGGGAGAGAGCTCCTGGATGCGGGCAAAGTCGACGGCATCGATCTCGATGAGGAGCGTGCCCTCGAGTGCTCGGACATCGGCCGAGCGTGCGCTCTGCTCGATGAGGCAGAGCTCTCCGAAGATGCTGCCTGCGGCGAAGGTATCGAGGACCTCGAAACGATCACCGGCGCGGAGCAGCACGGCGACCCGTCCCGAGAGGACGAGGAAGGCCGAGGTACCTGAATCGCCCGTGCGGAAGAGCCACTCCTTGGTTGCCAGCGTGCGCAGCTTGCAGGCACCGGCGACGGCGGTCAGCTCATCTTCATTGAGTTGGGCGAAGAAGGGAAACTGACGAAGTTGTTCCACGCCGACGGCGGACGAGCTCATGTGTTGCGGCTCCAGGCACGGAAGGTTGGCGGGCAAGACAACGGTGAAACAATGCGCTAGATGCGCGCCGTAGCGGTTGCGCGAGAGCCTCGTCGGCCTCGTACTACCGCGATCAGATTGCGGCAACAAACTCGAAGTTGGAGCGTGGCGTGTTCAGGCGAATCTCTCGGAGTTGGGCGGTGGCACTGCTGCTGTTCTGGCCGCAGGAGGCAGGCGCAGGCGCGTTGGAGCGCGACGAGCGTGCGGCGCAGGCAGCGCCTCCGACCTCGCTGGCAGAGACGGTGGAACGGTTTGTGCCGGGGTTTGTTCCCGACGGCTCGTTCGGCAATGCGCGGCTGCTCAAGGGCGAGCACAAGGTCATCTCGCGGAACGTGATGGCGGGGGTGACCTATGCGCTGGTGGCCTTTTCGGAACGGTCGACCGATGTGGACGCCTATGTGATGGTGCAGCGCCTTTCGGGGTTGGAGAAGGTGGCGCAGGATCTTGCCGCGGATGGGTATCCCGTGGTGCTCTGGCGCGCGACCGAGTCGATGGTGGTGGAGTTTCATGTGGTGCAAGCGGGTGTGGGTGGCGACATAGGCTGGGCCATCCTTCAAGACCCCGTAGGCTGGGCTCAGGCCCGCCTAGCGCAGGATGAGGTGGAGGCGCGCTGGCTGGCGCTCTCTGCGCGCGCCTTCGCGCGCTGGCACGAGGCCGGCCGTGCCACGGAGTGGGCGGTTGCCGGCCCACAGCTGATAGAGTGGACGGTGCCGGTAAAGGCCGGTCGCTGCATGGGCATCGGTGCGGTGGGTTCTGCGTCGGTGTTGGGTCTCGATCTTCAGTTGCTCGATGAGTCGGCCTATGAGCGTTCGCGGGACACTCGGCCAGGGCCAGATGCAGCTGTGATGACCTGTACATCGCGCGACATGAGCGTGCTGGTGCGCGCGGCCGTGACGGCGGGCAACGGCCGGTTGAAGTTCTTCCAGGTAGAGCGAGGTTTCTGAGATGCTATCTCTGCAGAGTGTGACGAGCGCGAGTTACGTGACGATGTTCGAGGCCAATGTTCGGGCCATGCTGCTGGACCACGCGCACTGCGAGAAGAAGGCGGCGTCGAGCGCGCTGAACATGATGTTTCGTTATCCCGACAAGGCGGAGTTGGTCGCGGTCTGCGCCGATATCGTAGAGGAAGAGATCCAGCATTTTCGGCAGGTGTTGCAGATCATGCAGGCGCGTGGCTGGCAGTACGGTCGGCAGATGCCGTCGAAGTATGGCGGCCGACTCGCAGCGCATCTCCGCACGGCAGAGCCGGAGGCGCTGCTCGATCGACTGCTCATGTGCGCGCTGATCGAGGCCCGTTCGTGCGAGCGCTTTCAGCTGCTCGGCGCGGGTCTGAGCGACCCGGAACTGGCTGCCTTCTACCACGCCCTGTTTGAGTCGGAGGCGCGCCACTACGCGACCTACCTGAAGCTTGCGTTGACCTACTTCGACGAGGCCGAGGTGCGGGCGCGGCTGGCCTTCTATGCGGAGCAGGAGGCTGCCATCTGCGCGCTCGGTGAAGACGCACCACGGCTGCACGCCTAGGCGGTGCGGAGAAGGTGAGTGACATTTGGTGCGCAGCCTGCTAGCGCGCAGATTAGGATTGGAGTTCTTTGAACGAGGCCGCGCAGTGTCAGAAATGTTCGAGCCGCGTCGGGGAACGATGCCGAAGGGGCGCATCCCGGGAGAGATGACCTACCGCCAGAAGGATCTTCTGGACGCGGCGGTGCGGGTCCTTGATCGCTCTGGCATCGACAGCTTGACGATGCGGTCGCTGGCACAGGAGAGCAACTTCTCTCCGATGGCGGCCTACAAGCACTACGAGAACCAGCGGGAACTCTACATCGCCATCTGGCGGTTCTGCATGGATGAGCTCCGCGGCCAGGTGATGGAGCTTGCTCGGACGGCGGGTGGTGGCGCGCGCGGCGCACTGCGCGCCATCGTGGGACACTTCCTCTATTTCTCACGCGAGTATCCGCACCGTTTCAAGCTGCTTTTCGACCACGCAGTGATCAACGATGTTGGTTCGGCGTGGGAAATTGAGTCGCGTCGGCTTGAACTCCGCGATGTGGTTCTGAGCATGATCATGGCCGGTCAGCAGAACGGTCAGGTTCGCCGAGACCTGTCGGCCGAGGAGATGCTCGGGGTGGTTCTGACGCTGGTGCAGGGCGCGAGCAACATCTTCGTATCGGGCAGGTTGTCGGACGTGACAACGGCCGGGCCTGACGAGACGCGCGAGGCGATCTTGAATGCGGTGTCGGAGTATCTGGCTCCGCGTTAGTTGCTGGTCGCTTTGAAACGACTGCCTCGGAGCCGGCCCGCTCTACACCCTGCCGCCGGATCGGAGCGGGAGGCGCGAAGCGGGCAGTTTGGGCTATTCGCCTGTGACCTTGGCGAGCGCGGCCGCCAGCGTACTCATGCTCATGTCGGCGTCGGCGTAGGACTTGGGTGTCTCGGCCTCGGCCTTGGCGGCGACGGCCTTGATGGAGAGGTCGAGGCGGCGGCGCAGGGCCTCCGACTTGATGACCATGCACTCCACCTCCTGTCCGATGCGGAGAGCGCTCCGGATGCTGTCAACGCGGTCGAGGCTTACCTCGGAGATGTGCATGCGGCCTTCGAGGTCGGGTGCAATGCGGAGGTAGACTGCATCCTTGTCGAAGCGGGTGACGGTCGCCTTGAGGAGCGTGCCGACCTGCGTGAGCTCGCCGGCCTCCGTCCAGGGATCTGCGGAGACCTGCTTGAGCCCGAGCTTGAGCCGGCGAGCGGCGACATCGACCGAGAGGACGCGGACTTCGAGGCTAGCGCCCACCTTGAAGGGGGCGACGTCGGTGGGGCGGTCAGGACGGGCGGTCCAGGAGAGGTCGGAGATGTGGCAGAGGCCTTCGAGGCCCTCCTGCAGTTTCACGAAGAGGCCGTAGTCTTCGATGCGGGAGATGGTTCCCGTGACGAGCGCGCCCTCGGCCACGCTTTCGCCGAAGGAGGCGAGCGGGTCTGCTGAGCTCTGCTTGATGGAGAGCTTCACGCGCCGCGACGCGGCATCGACGGAGAGGACCTTGACCTGCACCGCCTGCCCCTCAGTGAGCTCGTCGGCGGGGTGCTGCAGGCGCTTGCCCCAGGCGATCTCGGAGACATGGACGCTGCCTTCCACGCCATCGTCGAGGGTGATGAAGGCGAAGATGTCGGAGAAGCGGGCGACGGTTCCCGAGAGGATGGCGCCGGGCTCGAAGCCCGCGAGCTTCTCGCGTGCGCCAGTCTCGAGGAGCGACTTGCGGCTGATGGAGACCTTGCCCTTTTCGACGTCGACTGCGCGGACAACGGCATCGATCTGGTCGCCGACGCGGAGGAGGCTGTTGAGGTCTTCGACATGCTCGAGCGAGGCATCGGAGATGTGGAGGAGTGCGTCGACGCCGCCGATGTCGACGAAGGCGCCGAAGGCAACGATGGAACGGACGACGCCGGTGACCGGAGTGCCTTCGGTCAGCGAGGCGAGGATGGCTGCGCGGTCTGCGGAGCGGTCGGCGTCGGCGAAGCGGCGCCTGGAGATCATGATCTGGGCGCGCTCGGGATCGAACTCGGTGACTTCGAAGCGGAACTTGCGACCGACGGCCTCGTGGGCGGCCTCGTTGCGGATCCCGGACTCACGGTAGGGGAGGAGGAGGCGTGTGCCGTCGGCCTCGATGCCGAAGCCGCCGCGGAGGACGATCTGCACGGTGCCCTCGAGCTCGGCGTGGCTGTTGGCACGCTCTGCCCATCGGTCGAAGGCCGCGATGGACTGGGCCTTGGCGATGGAGAGGGTGGCGGTGGTGCTGCTGAGGGTCTCGATGATGGCGTCGACGCGGTCACCGACGGCGGGGGTCGCGAAACCGGGCGCCGCTGCTGCGGAGGCGGCGCAGGTGGCTGCAATGCCGCTGTCGAGCGAGAGGGTAAGACCGGCCGAGTTGGCCGCGGTTACGGTGGCGGAGACGATGTCGCCGGCGCCGAGAGAGTCTGCGGGGGCCTCGATGGGTGCGCCGAGGAGGGCACTGAGGTCTGCGTCGAGGAGGGAGAGAGCTTGCTCAGACATGTGTCACCACGAGGTTGTTGGCCGCATGCGCGGGCGCGTGTTCTTCGCAAGGTCGGCGCGCCCCGTCAACCGTTGCGGGCTGCATTGGGGTGTTGGAGCGTGCGTAAAGCGGCTGTGGTTTCGGGCTTGCACTGAATGCGGAAGCGGCGAAGATGATGGGCATGCGAAGCGTTCACTGTTCCATCCTGCTGGTTGCCGTTGCTGCAGTGGTGTTTGCCGCTTGCGACGAAGCCGACGCCCCTGTCGTGGGAGAGGCCTCTCGGTCTGTCGAGGCGGTGTGCGAGCGGTGGCTCGCGGTGGAGCGCGGCGGCGATGGTGCATCGGCTGGGTTGGGTGTTCCGGACGTGTGCGACGAGGTGGCCACGGACGCAGCAGAGGCGGGTGCGGCGCTTGCGCGGCTGAACGCCTCGCGGTGGCTCGCCGGCGTGGCGGAGGTGGGGACGCTGGCGGCGCATCAGCGGCTAGCAGAGCAGGTGGCGCTGATGATGGCCCGCAATCGGAGCGTTGCGCCGGTGCCCGAGCGGAGCTGGGCCTGCTACACAGAGGAGACGGGCACGGCCTATCGTTGGACGAGCCACGCATTGGGCGTGACCAGCGTTTCGCAGGCGGTGTCGCTGTTTGTGGATGCGCCCGACGACACGACGCTGTCGAACCGAATGTGGATGCTTGATCCTGTGCTGGACGGCGTGGGTTTGGCACGGGTTGGCGACGCGGCTGCGGTCTATGTGCGTGGCTATGTGCCGCGGCCGGCGCCGCCGTTCGTCGCCTATCCGGGGCCTGGGCCGTTTCCTGCCACCTGGCTTCCGCGGCTCTGGTCGTTTGCGGCTACGGCCTCGCTCGAGGGGGCAGAGGTTGTGGTGACCGATGCGTTGAGCGGGTTGGTGGTCCCCTTCTCGAGCTACCTTGCGCAGGTGGGCGGAGAGGGGAGTTGGGGCTCGCTGGCGCTGGTGGCCGAGGCGCCGACTCCGCCCGGCGAATATCTCGTCTCTGTGACGACCGTGGGCGGGCGCTGGGCCTATGCGGTGCGCATCGTGGATTGCGCCGCAGAGACGCTCTAGCGGGAGCGCTTCTTGGTGCGGTTGGTCGGCGGCCGGTTGGTAGGCTTGCTGCGTTGCACCGACTGCTTGGGAGCAGCGTTGGGGTCGGGGCGACCCGTCTCATGTGTGCCCGCGCGGCGGTTGTCTGTCTTGGCCGGCCTGCCCTTGGGCGCCTCTTTGCCCCATGGCTTGCCCGGTGCTTCCGCGGCGGCTGCAGCGGCTGCAGCGGAGTGCTTGCCGGAGGGCTTGGGTGCCGGCTTGAAGACGGGCTTGGCAGGCTTGGGCGGCCGTGCGTTCGGGCGGGGCTCCATGGTCGCGGAGGGCTCTTCGAAGCCCTTCTCACGGCGCGAGAGCGTGTGGTTCTTTCGGCCGGGCGAGGTGCCTGCGACGCGGGGTCGGAGGAGGGCCGTCTTGAGGTGGGGCTTGCCCTGCGGACCGGGGAAGTCGATGGCCGCCGACCACTGCTTCTCGAGCCAGTAGTCCCAGTCGCGTGAGACGCCGACCACGAGGGAGCGGAAGGCGTCGTGGCTCAGGTCTGCGTAGTTGGTGGAGACGAAGAGTTCGCCATCCTTGGCGAGCAGATCGAGCGCCTTTTCGAGGAGCCAGCCGAAGTCGCGGCGGAGGGTGAAGGTGCGGGCGCGTCCGCTCTTTCCCTGGCTGTGAACCGGCGGGTCGAGGATGATGGCATCCCACCTGTCGCCACTCTCGGCGGCCTCGGCCATGAAGCCGAAGACGTCGCCGTGGACGAAGCGGTCGCGGGCGGGGTTGAGGCCGCCCAGCTCGTAGTTCTCCTGGCCCCAGAGCAAGGCCCGCTTGGAGCTGTCTACGTGGGTGACCTGGTTGCCTCGGGTGAGCATGACGCCGAAGCCGCAGGTGTAGGAGAAGAGGTTGAGGACGCGGCGATCGTTCCAGCGTTCGGCGAGCGCGGCGCGGGGGGCGCGCATGTCGAGGAAGAGGCCGGGCGCGAAGGGCTCGAGCGGCCGGATGGAGAAGCTCCGCCCGGACTCCTTGGCGACGACCCGCTTGGGGGTCTCGCCGAGGCCCTCACGGCGGGCGATCGACTCCCAGCGGAGCTCGGCATCTGCGTCCCGCTCGGCCCGCTCTTTGCGCCCGATGTCGAGCATCATGCGCAGCCAGGAGAGGCCCGCTGCGGCGAGCGCGGCTCCGATGGCGCGGGCTGCGTCGTCGTTCATCCAGGCGGCATCGCGGAGGTGAATGACGGCGCCGTCGGCGAAGCGGTCGATGAAGAGGTGGGGCAGGCCATCGCCTTCGCCGTGCACGAGGCGGTAGGCGTTGGTCTCCGGGTCGGCCGCGAGGGGCGCCCTGTTTCGGAGTGCGGTAGCGAGGCGCTCGCGGATGAGATCGGCGGCGGGGAGGGCGAAAGCGGGTCGGATGTCAGAGGCCATGGGCGCCCTCTACTCGACCTTCGCCTCCGCGTCGAAGCCACATCCAAAGATTGGTGATTGCCGCCGGTGTGACGCCCTGAATGCGACCCGCCTGGCCGAGCGAATGAGGCCGAACCCGGATGAGCTTTTCGCGCACCTCGCTCGAGAGCCCCGGGACGGTGGCGTAGTCGAGGTCTGTGGGGATGAGGACGCGGTCGGTGTTTGCGAGCGAGGCGGCTTGGGCGGTCTGGCGCCCGAGGTAGCCGCTGTAGCGGGCGACCACTTCGACGCACTCGGCGATGTCGTCGGGGAGCCTGTCGAGGCCGTGGCCGGGCAGGAGCGCAGCGAGTCCGCTGACGCTCGTATCGGGACGGTTGAGGAGTGCCTGGGCGGTGACGCTCTTGTCGAGGGCGCCCCAGCCGAGCTCGGTGAGGATGGCCTTGTTGGCATCGCTCGGGTCGATCTGGGCGTTCTCGATGAGGTGGACGCAGCGGTCGATCTCGGCCTTCTTGGCCTCCATCTTCGCGAGGGCCCAACCGGGGAGCAGGCCGATGCTGTTTCCGATGGGAGAGAGGCGCTGGTCGGCGTTGTCTTCGCGGAGCAGGAGGCGGAACTCGGCGCGCGAGGTGAACATGCGGTATGGTTCGGTTGCGCCCTTGGTGACGAGGTCGTCGATGAGTACGCCGATGTAGGCTTGATCGCGGCCGAGGACGATGGCGCTGCTTTCGGCGATGGCGCGGGCGGCGTTGATGCCCGCCATGAGGCCCTGCGCGGCGGCCTCTTCGTAGCCTGAGGTGCCGTTGATCTGGCCCGCCAGATAGAGGCCGGGGAGGGCGCGGAGTTCGAGGGTCGGGTCGAGCTGTTGCGGGTTCACGAAGTCGTATTCGACGGCGTAGCCGGGCCGCATGATCTCGGCCCGCTCGAGGCCGGGGATGGAGCGGACCATCGCGAGCTGGATGTCGTAAGGCAGCGAGGTGGAGATGCCGTTGGGGTAGACCTCGTGGGTCGAGAGCCCCTGCGGTTCGAGGAAGATGTGGTGGCTGGTCTTGTCTGCGAAGCGGACGACCTTGTCTTCGACGCTGGGGCAGTAGCGTGGCCCGAGGCCTTCGATGAGGCCGGTATACATGGGCGAGCGGTCGAGGCCCGAGCGGATGATGTCGTGTGTCGCCTCGGTGGTGCGGGTGAGGTAGCAGCTCACCTGCGGCAGGACCGGTTCGTTGTGGTAGTAGGAGAAGCGGCGGAGCTGCTCGTCGCCGGGCTGCGGCTCAAGCGAGGCCCAGTCGATGGTGCGTCCATCGAGGCGCGGTGTGGTGCCGGTCTTGAGGCGGCCCACATCGAGTTGCAGCGCGCGGAGCTGGTCGGCGAGGCCGTATGAGGCCTTGTCGCCGGCGCGGCCGCCTTTGAAGTTCTCGAGGCCCACGTGGCAGAGGCCGCGGAGGAAGGTTCCCGTGGTGAGGATAACAGCGCGTGCTGCGTAGCCGTTGCCGAGCCCATCTTCGACGCCGCGGCAGACCTCTCGCCCGTTCTCTGTTTCGAGAAGGAGCCGCTCGACGGTGCCCTGTTTGATGTCGAGGTTGGGGACCGCCATGAGGAAGCGCAGCATCTCGGTGCGGTAGACCTGCATGTCGGCCTGGGCACGCGAGGAGCGGACTGCGGGCCCCTTCTTGGTGTTGAGGTGTTTGAAGTGAATGGAGGCGCGGTCGGCGAGGCGTCCCATGATGCCACCCATGGCGTCGATCTCGCGGACCAGTTGCCCCTTGGCCTGACCTCCGATGGCGGGGTTGCAGGACATGTGGCCGATGGTGTCGATGTTCATCGTCAGCAGGAGCGTGCGGCAGCCCATGGTTGCGAGCGCGTGGGCGGCCTCGCAGCCGGCGTGGCCGCCGCCGACGACGATGGCGTCGTATCGGGTGGGGTTGTGGAACATGGTGCGGCGCGGCCCGTGGAGGTGGGTGAGGCGACTAGTCGTCGGGCCGCGCGAAGGGAAGGGCGGGTCAGTCGAGGAGGCCGTCGGTGTCGAAGCGACGGATCTCGACGTCGACGAACTCCACAAAGCCGGCAAGGAGGCTGAGGAGGGTGTGGCGCGCAATGACCTGACCGTCATGGAGCGGGATTTCGCGGTCGACGCAGAGATACCATTCATGACCCGCATCTCGCTTCTCGTCGACCGACGCGCGGGTCATTACGGAGACGCGGTTGATGCGGTTGCAGAACTTGAGGATGGCGAGCTGGCGGCCTTCGAGCCAGAAGGGCGCGACGAAGCGGAGGACGCGCTGGTCCGGGCAGGGTTGCAGGAGGATGATGCCGGGCCGGAGGAGCACGACATGTTCGTCGTCGATCCGGGCGTCGTGGCCTGCCTCCTGCGCCAGTTCGAGGAGGGCTTCGGGGGTAAGTTCGTCGAGGGTGAATTGCTGCTGCATGGGTCCTTCGAGGGTGCTGCGAGGAGATTCTCGCGGGGCACTGCAAGGTAGGCACGCAGGGCTCCGATGCGAGGATAATCAACATGTTTTTCAGTTGTTTGTTGCTGTTTTTTACGCCAAAATCGGCACGTTCCATACATACGAATGTGACCGTTCGTGCCGAATTCGTTGACGGTTCTGTGACGCTGTTGGAGGGGTTACCTGGTTGGCAGCGCAGGGTTCGCAGCGATGGAGGAGGTCGCTTTGGACGATGCAGTTGCAGCAGAGGCATCGTGGTGGACGCCGCGCCGGAGGGGGGCTTTGATTCTGCCGCTGGCGAGCGCCAACATGGCGATCTACCTGGCGCTCAATTGGCATCCGCTACGCGCGGTCCGCGAGCTCCCCATGACGGTCATCGATCGGGCGCTGCCGCTCCTGCCATGGACGGTCTGGCCCTACATGGTGCTGCTGCTGGCAGACCTGGCGCTGCCGTTTCTGATGCGGCGAGATGAGACCTTTGTGCGGATGATTCGCTGCTACGGCGTAACGGCGCTCCTCAACATTGCGGGTTGGGTCTTGCTGCCCGTTACCTACCCGCGGCCGCCGCTGCCGATGGGCGAAGGGGTCTCCGCGTGGGGCTACCGAACGCTCGTGGGCATCGACACGCCGCTGAACTGCTTTCCGTCGGGTCACATCAGCATTCCGGCGGTGCTCTGCTGGTCGCTGACGACCGAACAGCCGCGGCTTCGCTGGCCTATCTGGCTCGGCTTTGCGCTGCTCGCGCCCAGCATCCTCACGACCAAGCAACACTATGCGTGGGACCTGGTCGGAGGGCTGGCGATTGCCTCGATGGGGATTGCCCTGGTGCGCCGGTGGGAGAGGCGCGAGGCCGCTTAGGCCTGGGCCATCTTGCGGAGGACGGTCTGCAGGATGCCGCCGTTGCGGTAGTAGTTCACGTCGACGGGGGTATCGAGGCGGACGATGGCCTTGAAGATGAAGTCGGTGCCGTCGGTCTTGGTGGCCACGACATCGATGTGCTGGAGCGGCTTCACATCGTCGCTAAGCGAGGGGATGGAGAAGGTCTCGGTGCCGTCGAGGCCGAGCGAGGCGGCATCTTCGCCGGGAAGGAAGTTGAGCGGCAGCACACCCATGCCCACGAGGTTGGAGCGGTGGATGCGCTCAAAGCTCTTGGAGATGACGGCGCGGACGCCGAGCAGGAAGGTGCCCTTGGCGGCCCAGTCACGCGATGAGCCGGTGCCGTACTGCTCGCCCGCGAGGACGATGAGCGGGGTGCCGTCGGCCTTGTAGAGCTGCGCCGCGTCGTAGACCGCCATGACCTCGCCCGTGGGCAGGTAACGGGTCACGCCGCCCTCGGTGCCGGGCGCCATCTGGTTGCGGATGCGGACGTTGGCGAAGGTGCCGCGGACCATGATGCGGTCGTTGCCGCGACGCGAACCGAAGGAGTTGAAGTCGGCCTTGGCGATGCCGGCCTCGGCGAGGAAGCGGCCCGCAGGACCACCGGCCTCGATGTCACCAGCAGGGCTGATGTGGTCGGTGGTGATGGAGTCGCCGAGCTTGAGGAGGACCTTGGCGCCGGTGATGGGCTTGATGTGGTCGGGCGTGAGGCTCATTCCCTCGAAGAAGGGGGGGAGCTGGATGTAGGTCGAACTCTCCTTCCAGGCGTAGAGGTCGTTCTCGATGGCCGGGATGGCGTTCCAGCGGGGCTCGCTGGTGGCATCGGCGTAGCGCTTGCGGAAGAGCTCGGGCGAGATGGCCGCCTTGATGGTCTCGGCGATCTCCTCGTCGGTGGGCCAGATCTCCCGGAGGTAGACCGGGTTGCCGTCGGTGTCGGTGGCGATGGGGTCGTTCTGCAGGTCGATGTTGACCGTGCCCGCGATGGCGTAGGCAACGACGAGCGGGGGGCTGGCGAGGAAGTTGGCCTTGACGGACGAGTGGACGCGGCCCTCGAAGTTGCGGTTGCCCGAGAGTACGGAGGCGGCGACCAGCTTGCCCTGCTTGATGGCGCCCTCGATGCCCGAATCGATGGGGCCCGAGTTGCCGATGCAGGTTGTGCAGCCGTAGCCGACGGTGGCGAAGCCGAGCTTGTCGAGGTCTGCGGTGAGACCGGCGGCATCGTAGTAGTCGGTGACGACGCGCGAGCCGGGTCCGAGCGAGGGCTTGACCCAGGGGGCGATCTTCACGCCGCGGGCGACCGCCTTGCGGGCCACGAGGCCGGCAGCGATCATGACGCCGGGGTTGGAGGTGTTGGTGCAGGAGGTGATGGCGGCGATGACGACGGCGCCATGCTTGAGCGTATCCGTCTCGCCCGACTCGCTGGTGTAGGTGATGGCCGTGTCGATCTGGTCGGCAGCGATGCCATGGCCCTTGTGACCGACGGGAGCGGTGAGGCAGTTGTCCCAATCTCTCTTCATGTCTGCGAGGTTGATGCGGTCCTGTGGGCGCTTGGGTCCGGCGAGGGCGGGCTCAACGGTCGAGAGGTCGAGTGTGAGGGTGTCGGTGTAGATGGGGTCGGGCGTCTCTGCCGTGCGGAAGAGACCCTGGGCCCGGTAGTAGGCCTCGACATTCTTCACTTGCTCTTCGTCGCGGCCGGAGAGGCGGAGGTAGTCGAGCGTGGCATCGTCTACGGGGAAGAAGCCGCAGGTGGCGCCATACTCTGGGGCCATGTTGGCGACCGTTGCGCGGTCGGCGAGCGTCATGCTGGCGAGGCCGTCGCCGTAGTATTCGACGAACTTGTCGACGACGCCCTTCTTCCGGAGCATCTCGGTGATGCGGAGGGTCATGTCGGTGGCGGTGACGCCGGGCTTGAGCTTGCCCGTGAGCTTGAAGCCGATGACGTCGGGGAGCAGCATGTACATCGGCTGGCCGAGCATCGCAGCCTCGGCCTCGATGCCGCCGACACCCCAGCCCAGCACGCCCAGACCGTTGATCAT
>JABMMX010000177.1 GCA_013205435.1 Deltaproteobacteria bacterium | reverse complement strand
GGAGTTACTGAAGCCGTTGAGCTTCTGGCCGCTTCCGGCGCCTCCGCCTCCGCCGCCCTTGCCGTGGTTGCCATTCACTCCTTGCACGCCCGTGCCGGCCCGCCACTCTCCGCCGACCACAGAACCGCGGGATGCCGAGCAGGCCAGACCGCCGTCACCGTTGTTCGCCGCAGAGGCGTTGGCGCCTGGGGTTCCGGTCTCCGGCTGTGAGGCGGTCGGGTTGCAGCCGCCCGTCGTGTAGTAGAGGTGGCCCCAACCGCCCGCGCCTCCGGCACCGCCGCCGTTGGCGCCGCCCGTGCCCGTGCCCTCTTGCTGGTTCACGTTGGGGCAGACGGAGCCACCACCATTGCCGCCAGAGACCGCCGTGAAGGTGTCGGGCACTGCGGCCGAGAAAGTGACGGGGTCTTGACACGAGAGGCCGCCGCCGGAGCCGCCGGCCTGCATGGCCGAACCGCGGGGCGAGCAGCTGTTCACGGCGTAGGTCGCGCGCCCCCCTGCACCCGTAGCGCCCGCCGCGCCGTTCTGGCCCGAACTGCCGTTGACGGCGTCAGCAGCATTGCCGCCGAAGATGCGATTGTCGGTGATGATGAGCGATGGGCCGGAATCGCGAATGTAGATGACGTAGGCGTTTGCGGCAGAGGTAGTCGGGGACTGGCCGTAGAGCAGGAAGCCGCGCACAGTGGTCGGCTGAACGATGTTCGTGGCAATGAGTGTCTTCGCATCGCCCTCGGAGGCAACACCGCGGATGGCGGTGCCGGTCGTGAAGGGTTGGAAGCTCCAGGTTCCTGCGCGGTGGCCGCCGTAGAGGGAGATGCCGTCGACCAGCGTCACGGTCTCTTCGTAGGCTCCATCCTCCACGCGTACCTTCGTCCGTCCGAGCGTCGCCGCGCGCCCGATACCATAGCCGACGGAGAGGCAGGGGAAGCGTCCCCGCTCTGTTGCGGAGGGGCCTAGGCCGCAGCCGGCCGCATCTGCCGCGAGCGGATCGGTCTGTGAAACGTAGACGGCCTGTGAGTCGAGCTCGAACTCGCAGCCGTCGATGGTGTTGGCGTTGAGGTCGAAGAAGCCCGGGTCGCAGAACATCTCGCAGGTGCGGTCACCCGTTGCGAGGCTGCACAGCCCATAGGCGTTCTCGCGATCGAGGATGCGGGTGCAGTCTGTGAAGCAGTTGCCACAGGCGGTGTCGGCTGCATACTCGTCGCCTGACTTGAAGTCTTCGTCCACGCTGCCATCGCAGTCGTCATCTTCGTAGTTGCAGGAGTCGCTCGGGGCAGGGTCTGCAGCGACTGCGTTGCAGAGTGGCGCGGCTGTCCGGTCGAGCGGATTGCAGACGGCGACACCGGCCCGCCTGCATGCACCGATGCCGGTGAAGCAGCTTCCGCCGACGCCGTTGAAGAGCTCGTCCACCTCGTTGTCGCAGTCGTTGTCGAGGCCGTCGCAGAGCTCCGTTTGGTCTCCGACAGTCGTCGTCTCCTCGCAGATGACGCGGCCGGCCGCGCACTCAGACGCACCGATCGCGCAGACACCGGGCAGGCCTGTGGAGCAGGGCAGTCCGGCGATCGCAGTGTCGTTGTCGACCGTACCGTCGCAGTCATTGTCGAGCCCGTCGCAGAACTCCTCGCCCGCGGCCTGCGCCGGCACGCAGAGCGGGACACCTCCTTCGCAGAACCTGCGTCCTGCACCGCAGATACCGAGCAGGCCCGTGTCGCAGGCCTCACCGTCGCCGAGCGTGTTCTCGTCGGTCAGGCCATCGCAGTCGTTGTCGATGGCATCGCACTGTTCGTCGTTGCCGGGGTGGATGTCGGCGCTGGTCTCGTCGCAGTCTGCGCCGGCGCAGGCCGGTCCGATGCCATAGGCGTCACCGTCAGGGTCGAGACAGAGGGTGGTCGGCACACAGACGCGCGAGACGTCGCCGCCGCTGTTGGCAAGGAGGACGCAGTCGAAGTCCTCGCCCCCGCAGTTCGATGCGTCGAGGCAGTAGTTGGAGCAGTATCCGACCGCGCCGTCGTCGAGGAAGAAGCAGAGGTTGGAGGCGCAGTCTCCGCTTTCCCCGCAGGCCTCGCCGAGGCTCGCGCCATCCGGGTTGGTTGTATCTGGGGCCACAGCCGTATCTGCTGTGTCGTCCGGGGTGTCGCTGGCGTCCTCGCCCGCGGTATCGGCGTCTGACGTAGCGGTATCGGCTGCGGCGTCATCGACTGCCGTTGCGCCGTCACCTGCAGCGGTGCAGGCGGTCGTGAGAATCAGGCCCACGAAGAGCAGGTGGTGGGAGCGAAGCAAGGCAGACCTCAGCATGACGGACCTCCAGCAGATGGCAACCTTGTGAAGATGCACGCGATGGTGTGCGCTTCGCAAGGTTAAATGGCGTGGCGCGTCAAAAGGGGTGTTCCCATGCCGAGCATCCAGCCCTCGAGGCTCAGGATGGAGGGGTCGAGTGGCCCGCTCTCAGTGCGCCGCCCTGTCGCGACTTCGAGCATTCCGAACAGGCCGATGGTTGCATCGAAGGGGTCTTCCCCATCGGCATCCGGGCCGAAGCCATCGGCGAGGCTTTCGCGCAGCGCCTCGTCGAGGATGAGGCCGTGTTCGTCGGCATGTCTGAGCAGCGTCGCTCCAACGGTCGCACGGTCACTCTGTTTGCGCTTGCTCCAGCCGCGTCCCGGCGGCGTGATCCCGAGGTGGGTGCCAGCCTCCGCAGGGTAGGTCTCGCAGAGGGTGATGGGGTGGCTGGCGCGTAGCTCCGCGAGGGTACCATCGAAGGGCCAGAGCGCGGCTGCGGGAGCGTCGCCGGAGATGGCAGGGAGGATGAGGTCGCGCCAGGCGATGATGGCCCCTTTGCCCACCTGCTTGGCACCGAGCGTCCAGAAGAGCGTAGAGGCCGCGCCACGTTTGTCGGAGGGTCGGTCGCACCGTCTCAGGAGGTCGGTCATTGCGTTGACGCCGAGCCCTTGCAGCAGGTGTGCCTGCCGGCGCCCACCAGGGTTGTTTGGGTAGAAGGGGCGATGAAGGGAGATCTCTTCGGCGGTTGTTGCGACGTCGAAGAAGCGGGCCCAGTCGCCGCGGCCAAGCCCGCGCAGCCAAGGTGTGAACTCCGAGATACCGGCGGCGGCGGCGTAGGCCTCGGGGATGCCGATTTGG
>JABMMX010000176.1 GCA_013205435.1 Deltaproteobacteria bacterium | reverse complement strand
CCATATGCCAGCGCTGCGGCTGTGGGCTCGTTGATGATGCGCTTGACCTCCAGGCCAGCGATCCGGCCGGCATCCTTGGTCGCCTGTCGCATGGCATCGTCGAAGTAGGCCGGGACGGTGATGACAGCCTCGGTGACCGGCTCGCCGAAATAGTCTTCGGCGGTCGACTTCATCTTCTGAAGCACGAAGGCCGAGATCTCCTGCGGGGAGTAGTCCTGCCCGTTGATGGTAATGAGGCAGTCGCCGTTGGCAGCGTCGGTAATGCGGTAGGGCAACAGCCCCTTGATCTCGTCCACCTCGGCAGAATCGAACTTGCGTCCGATCAGCCGCTTGACGCCGGAGATGGTGCGCTCCGGATTGATGATCGCCTGCCGCTTTGCCTGCTGTCCGACAAGCCGCTCACGGTTCTCTGTGATGGCCACCACCGACGGAGTGGTACGGGCACCCTCCGCGTTCGGAAGCACGATGGGTTCGTTCCCCTCAATCACCGCGACGCACGAATTCGTGGTGCCCAGATCGATCCCGATGATTCTACCCATGTATGATACTTACGCGGAAGGGAGCACAGCGCTCCAGGAGGTCGGTTAGCCCGACTTCTTGGGGGTGAGGAGACGGTCGAGGAAGCTTACCGGCCTCTTGGCCTTGTCGAGTTGCTGACGGAGGTGGCGAACCCAGCGGTTGGCCTCCTGATTGTTGCCGTCGATGTCGGTGGCCTGACGATAGCAGGAGAGCGCCTCGGTGTAGTTCTCTTCAGCGCGGGCGAGATGGCCAAGCAGCACGGCTGCGGCGCTACGCAGGTGGGGCTCTACGAGTTCCTCAAGCGCCTTCTCCATCTGCTTCTTTGCGGTCCGCTTATCGAGCTTCTTGCGCATCACCTGCAGATAGGCCTCAACTGCGTCGACCAGCGGCCCCGCAGCGCCCTTCTGACGCGCCGCCACGAGCATATCCCAAGCCTTGTCCACGGCACCCGTCTCAAGCACCTTTTGGGCGTTGCGGAAGAGTTGGTCGCCGCTCACTCTGCCAACCGGAGGGGCTGCCGCACGCGGGGCCGCCTGAGACATTGCTGCGCTGGGCACCGCCGTCGTGGCCACGGTCCGCGCCATGGAGGGGTGCGATGAGACCAGTGGCGCCGGGCCGGTGCGAACGGCCGAGGTGCCCATGGAGGGCGGCGCTCCCACCCGAGGGTGCACACCGGACTGTGCCGTCGCGTGGCCGGCGCTACGACGGGCCTGCTCGAGTGCCTCTTGAGCAGCCGATGTACGCGCATCCGCGGGCCGCGGAACCACAGGCCGCGGGGTAGTCGCCATCAGAGGGGACAGAGGAGCCGAAGGGTTGGTACCGTATGCCGAGGATCCAGCCGTCGGCACGCTCTCCGGCGCGGGTCGCGACCGTTCGAGACCACCAAGAATTCCCTGAAGATCGCGCAGCCGCACGAAGAGCGCGTCGGCCTCTGCGCGCACAGACGCGTGGTTCGAGCGTCCGAAACGGTCGGGGTGGAACTCCCGAACCAGCTCGTAATACCGGCGCTCGACCGACGCGAGACCGCAGCCAGGCGCCAAGCCGAAGGCTGCGTAGGGGTCCGACTTCCCGAAACGGGACTGCAACTCCTCGAGTTGGTTCAGCACGCCGATGGAGCCGGAGGAGTGCGGCCCGAGCGAATTGATGCTGCCATCCGAGTCGTCGGAAATGGCGAAGCCTCCGGCAGGCTTCGCCCGCCGAAGCAGCACAGCGACAGGCTGCGACGCGGGTTCGGGGAGGAATACGATGCCGCCGAGGCTCCAGCAAATGTGCGCATACTGCATCGTCGCGTCCATACTACCAGCCGCGCGGGCGAGGAGCTGCTCGAGCGTCAAGGCACCTGTCGCCGAATCGAGGAAGCGGGCCACTTCAGGGTTCGACTCCCGCAACACTGCGAGCGAATCGCTCGTCGTGGCTGCGACAGGGTAGCTCGAAAAGTGCCGCACAAGCGAAGCGGCGATCTCGTTCACGCTTGCGTGCCGCTGCACGCTGCGGAGGACCACCGATGCGGCATTCCCGAAGCCGTAGAAGCGAGGGCGCGAAACCTGCCCGCTCACGAACTCGTAGTGTCCGGAGTTCCAGGTGATCACCGAAAAGAGTTTGGCCTCGTCGACGGTGCTGATTGGGTGGTCCAGTCGACCAATCTCGCCGCCCGACACCACGAAGTGACGCTCCACATTGCCATTGCGGAGCACCAACTCGCCAGACCGGCGCGCCAAGCCAATGGCCAGCATCAGCCGCGCGAAGACAAGCGGTGTTATCTCTCCCGAATCAATCGAGGGGAGCTCTATCTGCACCTGCAGCGAGCCCTCAACCGCAAGCACCGTGCCGCTCGTGGGCGTGCTCCGGAGCAGGCTACCCGCCAGCAGCTCGCGCGCGTGAGAATCTGCCTCCAGCAGCGCGTCGCGCTCGCCCGTCTCAGGGGCATCGTCTCCGCCGGCAGCCGAAGCCACCGAAGCAAAGTGCCCGCTCGCATCGTCGCTTGTGCCGTAGAGGTCTTCTTGAAAGCCGGCGTCATCCGGATCGAAAGGGGTGTCATCGTCGGCGGCTCCGACAGGCTGACCAACCGCAGGCCATTCATCGTTTACCGGCAACGCAGCGGGCATATCGGCACGAGCAGCATGTGCGCTGACCGCGTCTGCACACACTCTCGAAATCTCATCGGCGTCCTCCGAGAGCAGGCAGATGCCGTCAAAACCATCAAGCGGCCCCTCGCAGGCTGAGAGCTCCTCTTGATCGGCAAACGCGACCACGCTCGGAATCCCCAACGCCTGCAGCGCCCAGGGCGCGGAGGACAGCGTCTCCTCGCCTGCAAGCAAGAGCGCTCGGAAGCCGAGAAAGGCGATCGACGGCCCTTCCTCGACGACTGCCTCCATGAAGGAGGACCAGGAGTCGGACGTCCGAACATCCGCCCCTTCCAAGCCCGAGAGGGCCTGAAGCAGGATGTCAGCGCGAGGATGTGAGAGAAGGCAAAGTATCTTCACGGGTGACCTCCGCGAAGGGTGCTAGCGGTTCGACCGCCACCTGTCGATCTGGTTTTTGTAGCTCCGCTGCTGCTCGCTCGGCAGCGTGGGTACCTTCTCAAGATAGCGCTGCAGATCGCTGGCTGCGCCCACGTTGTTACCCGCCTGCGCCTTCGCGTAGGCCAACTTTTCGAGTACGCGAGGGTTCATTTCGGCCAGACCGCCGGCCACCGCCTGCTCGAGATGCCGAAGGGCCTTGCCATTGTCAGGAACCGGAAGAGCGAGATAGCAGAGCGCCGCATAGTGGTGCGCCTCGGACAGCTTGGGATCGACCGACAGCGCGTGATCGAGCTGCTCGATCGCACCCATAAAGTCTCGCTCCTCGTAGAGCACACGGCCGAGCAGCCAGGAGGCCGGCGCATGGTCGGGATGCAGGGCCAGTACGACGCCCAGGTCGAGCTTGGCGAGGCTGTTCTGCTTGCGCGTCTGATAGATGCTCGCCCGCGCAAAGAAGACCTCGGGATTTTCTAGCGACCAAGGAGCGTCCAGTTCGATAGCCTGAGTGTACTCGGCCATGGCCTGATCGCCGGATACCCGCGCCATCGCCCGCCCGAGCCAGTAGTGATATTCGCCCGACGGATTGCGCTGTGAAACACGGGTGAGCGCGCTGACGGCCTCGTTGAGGTGTCCAAGTTCGAACTCGCACCGGCCGACATGGTAGAGTGCACTGTCCATCGTAGGATCCTGCTCGTAGGCACGCGCGAAGTTTTCGCGGGCGGACTGCCACGACTTGTTCTCCATGTGGGCGCGCCCGAGTTCAAAGAGATAGGCAGCGTTCTTCGGCTCCGCCTCGAGCAGCTTGAGCAGTGTCTCGATGGCCCGGTCTGCCTCGCCGACCCCAATCATCGCGCTCGCCTGTCGGAGCTTCACCTTGGGGCTCGCAACGCCGGCGGCGATCATCTCATTGAGTTCCTCGAGCGCTTCGCTGAACTGCCGTGTCGCAATGAAGTGGCCGGCCAGGTTGATGCGGGCATCGGGGTTACTCCGATCGATGGCGAGCGCCGTGCGGAAGGCTGCGACGGCTCGGTTCGTCTCGCCCATCTCGAGGAAGGTCTCGCCCACCTCGTTGGCCAGATCCGAGGAGGTGCTGCCTACGCCGAGCGCCTCGTCGAGCCGCTTGCGCGCAGAGGGAAGATCGTTGGAGCGGAAGTCGAGATTCGCGAGCCGGATGTAGGGCTGCAGATAGTTCGGATCGGCCTGAATCGCCTTTTCATACTGCGCGCGGGCCCCGTCGAACTTCACCTCCTCCTCGTTGACCCTGCCGAGCCAGTAGAGGAAGCGGCCATCGCGCGGATACTGCGCGATCGCAGGCGGCAGTATCTTGTTGAGGGTGGGCAGGTCCTTCTTGCCGAACTGCGCCTTGACGAGCCCCAGCGTCGACTCGGGATCACTGGCCGACAGCGCGGCGTTTTGCTTGAAGTGTTCAAGCGCGCGGTCGAACTCACCGGCCCGAAAGAACTGCTCGCCGAGTTCGCGGGTCGCGCGCCGATTGCGGGGATCTGCCTGAAGTGCCGAGAGCAGATTCTCAATCGCCAGCGGCGGCTGCATCCGGGCAACGGCGATGCTCGCCGCGAGCAGGTAGGTCTCGCAACGCTCCGACTGCGTCATGGTCGCAGCGAGGTCTCCGATCGCACGCGTCACGCGCGTCTCAGCGTCGACCAATTTCGCCTCACGAAGCTGCGCCTCTGCCATGCCCACAACCGAGCGGACATGCTGCGGATTGAGTGCAAGCGCCCTGCCAAACGAGAGCTGCGCCCGCGCCGGATCCTTTTCCGAAAGCGCGATCCAGCCGAGCCAGTAGTGTGGCGCCACAAACTTCGGATCGAGCGTCGCAGAACGCTCGAGCGCCTCGATGGTCCCCTTAGGCAGTTCACGGCTCACCTCTGCCTCGGCAGGGGCCGCAGCCACGGCCTCGGTGGCCGGCGCGGCCTTGTCTGCTGGCGCCGCTGCGACCGCCTTCGCGGCGGTGTCAGGCTTCGGTGTCGCAGTCGTCTTGCCGCTGCCCTCAACAGCGCCCGAACCATCACCTGCAGGCTTCGCCTTGCCCGGTGCAGCCTTGCCAGCCTTGGGCGGCGTGAGCGGGATCGTCAGGTCGATGCCGCGATAGATCTGAAGTGCGCCAATCGCCTGAAACAGCGATGCAAAAGCCCGAAGGTTGGGGTCGGAGACGCCCTCAAGCGTCGCCTTCGCCGTCTCGTCTCTGCGCATCGCGAGGTAGGCGCCACGGGCAAGCCGCGCCAGTGGGGCATCGACCGCCTTGAGCTGCCCGTTCCACTTCTCAAGATCCGTGAACAGATCGCGCTGTTCCGGCTGCTCGGCGAGGAGCAGCGCGGCGGCGATCATCACCCGTGCCCGCTCCTCGTCGGAGCCACCACGCGCCAACAACTTGCGGCCGTTGTCCACAAAGGTCTGGTAGGCCTTCGACGAGCCCGACTCGAGCTCCGTGAGCTGACCCAGCACGATCTTGGGCTGTTCGACCACCCGATTCTGCGCCGCCTCGATGGCGGCCAGACGGGCTGCCTCCTCTACCTGCTTCTGCTGATAGACCGTGAAACCGTAGTAGCCTCCGCCGCCGGCGACCAACAGGCCTATGGCGATGGCCAGCCAGGGCTTCTTGTTGCTCGCCGGACGGGCTACCTTCCGCGTGCTCGTCGACTGTCCGGTTCCAGAGCCAAAATATTCGCCATACTCGTCCGTTGCGACCTGCTCTTCGCCCGCTTCGGCTCCCTCGGACGGCTGCCCCCACGGGTCTCCGCCGCCGTCGGCTGGCTGGTAGTTGTTGAATCCGGACGGTTCGGCAGGCTGATCCAAGCCGGAGAGGTAGGGCGTTGCGCCGGCGGTGTGAGCGCTGCCCGCATCGGGCGCATCGAAGTCGTCAAAGTGGGCGCCGCTGGGCACCGTCGAAGCGCCGAAGACGGTCGCTGCGCGTGCAGCCGCAACGGTCCGCGCGCCGCCACCGCGGAGATCGGAAGAGGGGGCAGATTTGCCCTCGGCGGGACCGGCCCAGATGGCCTCCACCGATGAAAAAGTATCGAGAATGTTGGCGCCGGCGGCACGCGCTGAGGCAGGCAGTTCTCCGCCGCCGATGGGCTCATCCAGCGGCTCGCCAAAGTCGCCCACCAGCCCATCAAGCGACTGGATGCTCCCCACCGCAGCGCCACGGTTGGCGGGGAATTCGGCCGACCCGTCCAAACCCGCTACGTCCGCAGCGACGAGCGTGGCTCCGCCGCGCGGAAGCCCTGCAGTCGGCGTCGGAAGATTCGATAGCCCGCCCGCCGAGCGCGGCAGCCCCTCAGACGCTGAGCGCGGTAGTTCGGCTCCAGCACCAGCAGAGATCGGAAGGTCTTCTACCTCGAGCCCCAAGGCCTCCACCACGCTAAGGTCGGCCTGCCCAAGATGGGTAAAGCCATGAGGAAGCGGCAGTTCTGTGGTCTGCGGAGGCGGGTTCTCGCGCACGGCCTCCATCAGTGCAAGCGGCGCATCGGAGAAGGCGGTGAAGCCCTTCGGCGGAGGGAGCAACAGCGACTCGCTGAACGGCTCATCGTCGAGTTCGAGCTCCTCGGCAACCTTGGGCGCAGGAACCTCCTTCGCCTCCTCCGTAAGGTCGAGATCCATCAGGTCGGCCAGGATCGATGCCTCGGCCGGGAGCTCGTCGATGTCGAAGTTCATCGTTGCGCCGCTTGGAGCAGGCGCCGGGCTCTCGCCGAGCGCAAAGCCTGCGGGAAGCTCCATTGCCATCGTCGCCGCGCCCGTCGGCACGGGGAGCGCCTCCAACTCGGAGTCGCTCATCAGGCCGAGCGCGTCGTCCGACGCATCCGACGGATCGCCCGGGAAGACCAGCGGCGCGCCGCCGAAGAGCGTCGACCCCGAAGGGACCTCAGCGGAGCGAAAGGCAGCGCCAAGATCAGGGATCGCCACGATGGGGATCCAGAAACGGCCGTCACGTGAGACCGACTCATCACCAGTGTAGCGTCCGGCACGGATGGCGCCGATGAGCGCGTCGGTGGCCATCGGACCTTCGACCTGCCCATCCACACCCCGGACCGAGAATTGCTCCTCCACCGCCTGCGGAAGCGCCACAAGCGAAGGGCTGCCGATCATCGTCGCTCCATGGCCGCTCACCGACCTATCGGAGTCGGCATCGGAACGCTCTGCACCATTATCAGGTCCACCGTGCTTGATCGCCATCGTCGATTCCGTCTCCAGTAGGTCGCTCCATCTGCCACGCAACGCATCGCCAGAAGGTCTCCCCTCCGCGGACGCCTAGGCGAGCAGACTACCCTTGATGCTTGTCACCAACGGCCGAGCGAGCATACAACGAAACCCATGGAGTTGAATACAAAATCGCCCGCCGCCACAGAGGTTGGCAGCGCCGTGACAGACGAGGCTCCCGCAGCTCCCGGCAGCCGCGAACTGTTCGGTGCAACCGCCGGTCTCCTGCTTCTCCTGGTAGCATTTGACCTCCTCGGCAGCGCCGTCGGGTGGGTTGGCAGCAACCTCCTCGCCTTCGTCGCAGCCACCTTTCTCCTGCTTCCCGATCTCATCTGGCCCGCTGGAAGAGCCCATCCGAGCCAGGCCGACCGGCCGCGCCGCGAGCAACTGCGCGGGATTGCAATCGGACTCGCGTTCGCCACCGTAGTCTTTGCCGGCTTCGTCCCAGGCTACCACCTGTGGAACACGCGCTTCGCCGGACGGAGCCTCGCCCCCTCGCTCAGCGCGCTCCGGCAGCCGGCAAATGAGTTGAGCCTCCGCCCCGCCTCCGCCGCCCCGACCGATCTGATGATCGAGCGCGACGGCCGCGACCTGCTCCTGCACTGGCAGCCCGCGACGACCGCCACGCTCACGCTCCTCAGCGACGGAAAGCTCGAACGGGTGTCGGGCGCACCCATCCCCAGCCGATCGCCCGATGGTGCGCTCCGCTTTGCGCTCCCTGCCGGAGAGTCGCTCGCTCTCCGTTTGCGGGTAGAAAGCGCGCACTCCCTGTCCGGCACCGTCGACCCTGCAACCGACCTCTGGCTCGGCAGCGACGCCCTGCCCAGCGCCACCGCCTTCTCCATCCCCTACCATCTCCGCTGGATCCCCTGGATGCTCCTCATGCAGGTGGTGCTGGTCGCCATCCCCGAAGAGACCTTCTTCCGCGGCTACCTCCTGCGAAGGTTTGCGCGGCTCTGGCCCTCCGCAGGCTCCGAGCGATTCCTCCATGTTAGCGCAGCCAACCTTGCCAGCTCAGCCATCTTTGCGCTCGCCCACTTCGCCATCGGCTTTCACCCCGCGCGCCTCGCGGTCTTCTTCCCGTCTCTGCTCTTCGGCAGGCTCGCCGAACGGACGGGAGGCATCGCCGCCTCGGTGACGCTGCATGTGCTATCGAACCTCATGATGCAGCTCGTCTCGACGCAGTATCTGCCGTGAAGGCCACGCTCGCCGGCACCATCCTGCTCGCCGCATTGGGCTACGCGGCCTGCGGTCGCGATGTTGCGCCGGCCCCCTCGACGAACCAACAGCAGGCGCGCCTGCTGCCACTTCCGAGGCCAGACGACACCTTCGCCATCGAGCGCGTCGCCACCGTTGACGGCCGCTCAGACACCTCCTCCGCTACGGCGACGGTGCGTTGGCTCTGGTCGGCCGACGCCCCCGACGGCATCGAAGTGCTCCGTGTCGAAGGGCTGCACACCGAGCTCTGGTGGCGTTCCGACTCGGGGCTTGCGCTCTGGGATGGCGACCGCTGGCAGACCATCGAAGGCAGCGCACCCACCTCCGAGCCCGTGAGCAGGGAGCGCGGAGAGCTTCGCACAACGGTGACGACGGAGCAGGCAACCGGCTCAGGCGACCGCGCCGATGGCTGCCTCCGACTCCGGATCGCGGGCCGCGACGAGGGCGACGACGCCACGGCCCCGTTCGTTCGGATCGAAGAGCGGCAACTCTGCCCCGATCGCGGCGAGACCACCATCGAGTTCACCGCCCGCGGTCCGCTCGGAGAGCTGCAGGAGCGCTGGGTGCGGCGCTAGGGCCGGATGCGCCGCCATGAGGCCGGCGGAAGCGTCTCGCTGGTCGGCGGCGGGCCAACCGACAGCACACACTGCGCACGGCGGTTCGCAGCCTCGTTGGTGTTGTCGTCGGTCTTCACCACCTGCCCGTTTTCGCCGAACCCGTAGACATGGACGGGCACCTTGAGACCACGCTTCATGAAGTAGCGCGCAAGCGACTCGGCGCGTGCATCGGAGAGTTTGCGGTTGTCTTCGCCGGGCCCAACGGTGTCGGTAAAGCCGCCGATGTAGAGCTCGACGGCGACCCACTTCGAGACCCGCGTCGCCGTCTCGGCGATCTGGTCATAAAAGGCGGAGATCACGGGAAGATCTGACTCAGGAATCACTGCGCTGCCGGTCGCGAACTTGATGCCCGCGACGGTGTAGTCGACGCGCCACGGGATGTACTGGCGCCCGATCCAGGCCCCCTCTTCCGAGAAGACTTTGAGGTCGATGGTCAACACATGGCCGGGCGCCTGAGCCCAGCTTACAGGGAGCACAGTTCCGGCCGGTTCGCCCGCAAAGGCAACCGCCGTGTCGGCGAGGATTTCGCCCTTATCGCCCCGCACCAGCAGCTCCACATGGCCGGCCGGCGCAGTGAGTTCGAGCGCCAACCTTGCGCCCTCCACATCGTAGCTGCCCGCAACGAGAGTGAAGTCGAGCGGACGGACGACTGGCACCTCAAAGTCCATGGCCAGCGTACCCGGCTCGCCGGCGAACTTGCCCGACACGGTGCAGCGGTAGGATTCCGTGCGGTCGGAGGACGGGAACTTGAGCGAGTGGGCCTGGTCGGTGCCAAGCTTTGCCCGCTTGTCCCGATAGACCTTCTTGTCGCGGAGCCGCGTCACCTCGACCGTCAGGTCGGTGATCTCGTCGTCGGCGAGGATGCGCACCTCGACGCCCTGATCAATCGTTCGCCAGCTCATCTCGATGGGGAGCCCCGCCGCCGAGGCGCTGGATGCGCCAAACAGCGCATAGACGGGCAGCAGGCTAGCCAGCAGCGCGCAGGTCAGCATGGTGCGGAAGATAAGCCGAGCCAGGTGAGACATGAGAAACTCCGCTGCAGACTAGGGCGAGGTGACTTTTTTGGCCCAGGCGAGGACGGTATCGTGCACCTTGTCGCCGTTGGCCAAGAGCTTCTGGAGCTCCGGCGCGGGCGCGAAGCGATACTCCTCAGCGAGGGCCGCGAGCTTGAACTCAATCGCCGAATGGACGGTCGAGGTGCCGGGGCGGCCCACGTTTGGCACCTCGAGGTTCTGCTCGGTCTCGAGCGCAAAGGCCGAGTCGACCAAGCGGTAGCAGCGCAGATCCCAGGTGCTGCTGTCGACCAGCGGATTGATGGCCCGGTCCCAAGCTTTTGCCTGCCGGAGCCAGACGCGAAACATCTGCGTTCCATCGGCGGAGGTGCCGGTGAGTTTGAAACCCAGTTCACCCGGCTTTCCGCCCGGTGACTGGAGGAGTTGGAGTTGCTGCTTCATCGGGTAACTTCGGCGTTCAAGGGGTGGTGCGGATCTGGAGAAGTTTGTCGTCCGCTACCCGGTAGAGGAGCGGGATGGCGCGGAGGCTGGGGAGCATCGCCTCGAGCCGGCGGCACTCTTGAATCACGAAGGCGACCACATCCTGCTGCTCGTAGAGGGTGGAGAAGCGGTCAAACTCATTGTTGGCAAAGTCGGCGGTGCAGCCGCCGCGGGCAACGAGCCCCTCGACGAACTTGGCCCGCTTTCCGCTCACGCCCACCATGCCGCAATCGGTGTGGGCGAGGAGCGCAATCTCTGTCACGCCGCCGACGGCGATGGCATACTGCACCTCAAAGTCACTGTCGCGGAGCGTGCCGCCAGCAGAGCGGAGGACGTAGGCGAACTCGTTGGGGATGACGAGGTCGGCGCGGTGGTCCATGCACATGCTCACCAGCAGGCGGGCCCGGGCAGTGGTGGCGGGCATGGAGCCTCTGCTCTCGGGCAGATTGTGCCAGCGGAGCAGGTCTGCGACCGCGGTGCCCTCGAGTTCGGAGAAGATGTCGGAGAGGTCATTGACCTCGACCAGCCGTGGGTCGTGCGGGTCGAGGGCCGGTGCGTGATGCTCTGCCATGGCGGACATGCGTGGAGGGAGGGAGGAGGGCTGCGAAAGGCCGTTTCGGGATTGCATCCACACGCCGCGCGTGAAAGAGAGGGCCGCTCCCGAGCCTGACGAGTTACCTTACATGAGACGACCCTCGCCGCAACAGCATCGCGCCCTCGCCGTCGCCATAGCTCTGTCGCTGCTGGCGCTCCTCGGGGCCTGCAGGAAGGAGCCCAAGCACCCGCCGCCGGCCCCGCCGCCAGCCATGCCGACGCGCTCCGCATCGTTGCCGCTGCAGGCCATTCTGCCGCGTGGTGTCACCGCAGCGGCCTGGCTCGACCTTGCTGCGGTGCGGCGCGATCCGCGGCTGCAGCGCATCTGGCAGGAGGTGGGGATGCCGGGCGGTGCTACCCGCGAAGGAGACCGTGACCGGCTCATGTCACAGGCCTCGGAGCTTGTGGTGGCCTGGTATGGGATGGACGGTTCGCGCCCGCTCCGCCTTCTGCGCGGCGCCTTCTTGCCGGCGCTAGAAGCCGATGGCGAGGGCAGTGGCCGCAAGCCAACCCCCGACTGGCGGGTCTGGAGCCCAACCGAAGACCTGCTCGTCGCCGGCGACCCGGAGCTCGTGCTGCAGTCCGGTGCCCGGATCCGTGTCGCCCAGCCCGGAACCGATGAAGCCTGGCGCGCCGCCGTAGGTGGACCGCCCGCCGTCGCTCGTGCGGTCTTTGTGGCAGACCCCGCCCACGCCATCTGGCTGGCCACCCAGGTGGACTACAAAGAGATCACCGATCGGGCCGCAGACATCGCGCGCATCGAGGCCTCCGCCACGCTCGGACTCGGGCTCGATCTGGTCGTATCCGTCGTGCCGACGAAGCCGGAGTTTGGCGCTCGGGCGGCCGAGCTGGTGACCGCGCTACTCGCGGTTGCGCAAGGGCTCGTTGCACAGTCGGAGGGCTCGGCGGGCTCCGGCGAGCCCGGGCTGATGGCGGGTCTGTTGACCTCCGTCCGCGTCGCCCCGCCCGCCCCAGACGGCAGCGTAGTCCTCTCGCTGGAGGTCAGCGGAGCAACGCTCGACCGCCTGGTCGAGGGACTCCTGACCGCACCCGCGCCGGCACCTGCCGCACTCCCCGCGCCCCCACCGACACCTGCCGTGAAACCATGAGCTGCACGCCCCGCGAACTCGAATCCTACCTCGCCACGCTGCTCGGCGTGAGCGCCTTTGCCGACTACTGCCCCAACGGACTGCAGGTGGAGGGCGGAAGGCAGATTCAGCGTCTGGCAGTCGGCGTGACCGCCAATCTCGCCCTCCTCGAGGCGGCCCGCGAGGCAGAGGCCGATGCAGTCCTCGTGCACCACGGCCTCTTCTGGAACAAGGATCCACGCACGCTCACGTGCTGGCGGGCTGCGCGGGTGCGAAGCCTGATGCAGGCAGACCAGTCCCTGTTCGCCTACCATCTGCCTCTCGATGCCCACCCCGAGTTTGGCAACAACGCCGGCATGCTCCGCGCCATGGCGTTCGAGCCGACAGAGCCGCTCACCGTCGACGGCCTGACCCTCGGCTTCGTCAGCAGGCTCTCCACCGCCATGACGGCGCTGGAGGTGATTGAGCGGGTGGAGGCCGTCACGGGCCGCGAACCGCTCGTTTTCGGCGATCCGGACCAGCTGGTCGCCACCATCGGGATGCTCTCGGGTGGCGGCGCGGGCTACTTCGAGGCGGCCCGCGTGGCAGGCGTCGACCTCTTCATCACGGGCGAGGCGGCGGAGTCAAGCCAGGCGATGAGCGAAGAGCTGGGTGGAATGTTCGTCGCCGCGGGTCACCATGCGACGGAGCGCTTCGGCGTGGAGCTGCTGGGCAGGCACCTCGTGCAGACCTTTGGCGTCGAGCTGCTGGTCATCGACATCGACAACCCCGTCTGAGCCCCGTTCGAGCGCCGGAAGGATCGGGCATCGAAACAAATCGGGGGCGGGGGTCGTTGCCCTTGTCGGCCTGCTTCAATAGGGTAGACCGACGCCCCGATTTTGGGGGTAGAGACGAGATTGCCATGCGCCGTTCCTGGGCCCTTGTTCAGTACACCATCACCGCACTGGCGCTCGTCGCCGGTTTTGCCCTCAGCATCCGGTTCAGCGACCGCGGCTATGTGCTCGACGCTGAGGCTGGCAGCCCGCTCGCGACCGCGACGGTCACAGAGGGCGACTATGACCTGACGAGCCTCCGGCTGCTCAGCCGCGTCGCGCTTCAGGTGACCAACAGCTATGTGGAACCGGAGCGCATCGACGGCAAGAAGATGCTGGTCCGGGCCATCGACCGGGTGCAGAAGACGGTGCCAGAGCTGGTCGCCATCTTCTCCTCCGACATGGACAAGAACCCTGCATCGGTCGAGATCCGCATCGGCACGCAAAAGAAGGTCTTCGACATCTCGAAGGTGCAATCGCCGTGGGAGGTACCCCTTCACCTGCGCCAGATCTTCAGCTTCATCGGACCGCACATCGACACCGAGGAGACCAAGCTGCAGGAGGTTGAGTATGCGGCGGTCAATGGCATCCTCGATACACTCGATCCGCACACGACATTGCTGACGCCCGACGTCTACGACGACATGAAGAACAGCAACCGGGGCAATTTCGGTGGACTGGGCATCGTCATCTCGATTCGCGGCGGTGAACTCACCGTCATCTCGCCCATGCCAGACACACCAGCCGGCCGCGCCGGCATCAAGTCGGGCGACAAGATCCTGAAGATCAACGAAGACTCCACCATCAACATGCCGCTCGACGAGGCCGTCGGCAGGCTCCGCGGACCGCCGGGCACCACCGTCACGGTGGAGTTCATGCGCCACGGCTGGTCTGAGGCTCACAAATATACCTTCGAGCGCGAAGAGATTGAGGTGCAGTCGGTGACGAGCAAGGCGCTCGCCAACAACATCGGCTACGTGCAGGTGCGCGGCTTCCAGGGCAACACGGCCCGCGAGGTGGGTGATGCCGTGAACGCGCTCTCCAAGGAGATGGGAGGCATGAAGGGGCTCGTCCTCGACCTGCGAAACAACCCCGGCGGCCTGCTCCGCGAGGCCATCAGCATCTCCGACCTCTTCCTCGAGTCGGGCACCATCGTCACCACCGTGGGCGAGGCCGACAAGCTCCGCGACGAGGTCCGCGCCAACCGCGCCGGCACCCAGCCCAACTACCCGTTGGTGCTCCTGATGAACCCCGGCTCGGCCTCCGCGAGCGAGGTAGTGGCAGGTGCCCTCAAGAACAACGACCGCGCCATCGTGGTTGGCGAGCGGAGCTTCGGCAAAGGCAGTGTTCAGAATGTGCTCGAGATGGACGATGGCTCCGCGCTCAAGTTGACCATCGCGCAGTATCTCACGCCCGGCCGCAACGGTTCGCCCAACGGTGTCTCCATACAAGGCGTCGGCATCGTTCCCGATGTGCAGCTTGTCCCCGTCTCCATCACCGACAAGGCGGTCGACCTCTACCCGAGCACCGAGGTGCTGCGCGAAGGCGACCTCGAGACCCACCTCGCCTCCACCCATACTGCCGCCGAACAGGAGCTGCCGAGCTCGGTCATCAAATACTACCATGAGCCGGAGGAGGCCGACCCGGAGGCCATCAACGACCCCAACGAGTTCAAACTCGACATGGAGATCAGCATCGCCCACGACATGCTTGTCGCGGCCGGTCCCGTCTGGGAGCGCTCCGCGGTGCTTGCCAAGGCGCAGCCCGCCATCGACAAACTCGCGCAGCACCAGGCGGAGGAGATTCGTCTCAAGTTGGTCAAACAGAAGATTGACTGGAGCCGCGCCGACAACATCATCCAGCCCGTGAAGCTCCAGATCACGAGCGATCATCCCAACAATCAGGTCACTGTCGGCGAGAAGATCAAACTTACCGTCTCTGCCACCAACCTCGGCAACCGCCCGCTCTCGCAGGTGCGCGCGGTGAGCGAGAGCAGCTACGAGGCCTTCACCGATCAGGAGTGGATCTTCGGTCGCGTGGAGCCCGGCGCCACGGCCACCTGGACCGTCGAGGTCGCTGTGCCGCAGGAGGACACCACCCGCGTGGACGAGATCCGCTTCAAGGCCTTTGCGGATGAGATCGACGTTGGCAGTTCGGCCTCCGCCTTTGTCCGCGTGGAGGGTAAGCCGCGGCCGCAGTTTGGCTTCTCCTACTGGATCGACGACTCCGAGAGCGGCAACAGCGACGGTCTCCTGCAGGTGGGCGAGAGCGTGAAGTTCCACATGCTCGTCCGCAACACGGGCGGCGGCGTGGCCGGCAAGGTCAACTTCAACATCCGCAACAAGTCGGAGAGCGCCGTCTTCATTACCAACGGCCGCGGCAACGCCCCCAAGCTGGGCGTCGGCGAAGAGCACACCTCCATCTTCGACTTCTCGGTCCGTTCGCGGCCCGCCGATGGCAACATCAAGCTCGACGCGGAGGTCTTCGATACGGACTACATCGAGCTTCTACGCGAGACCCTCTCCATCCCCGTCGACGAGGCGGGCGCCGCTACCCCCACCGCACCAGCCAACGCATCGGCAGAGGTCTCTTCAAGGCGGGCACCCATCCATGCCGGCGCAATGATCGGTACGCCGATGCTCGCGGAACTGGAGGCGGGCGCCATCCTCCGCGTCGTCGGCCAGCGCACCGACTGGTTCCGCGTGGAGCTCGAAAAGGCCCGGTTCGGCTGGGTCCCTGCCGCCGCCGTGAAGCTCCGTACGAAGCCCGCGCCGACCTCCGTGCACCCGCCCATGCTCCTGCAGTTCCAGGCCCCCTTCATCGACCTCAAGACCGGCCCCTCCATCACCGACCAGGCCACCATCACCCTCTCGGGCGTCGTCAGCGACGATCACCTCGTGAAGGACCTCTACATCTTCGTGGAGAACGAGTCGTCGCCCTTCAATCCACAGTCAGTCAAGCGCGCCTACGAGTCCATCGACCTCATCTCGTCGCCCTTCAGCGCAGAGATTCCGCTGCGGCCCGGCTACAACCGCATCCTCATCGTGGCTCGCGACAACGACAAGGCGACCACTTCCGAGGTCAGTCATATCTACCGTAGCAAGAGCGCGAATGCGCCTTAACCGCAAAGACTCGAAGTTTGAGGCCATCCGCCTCGGCCAGTTGCAAAATGGCCTCTCCTATGCCCTCTGGCCCGACTCCCGCGACGCCGTAGCCACGCTGCAGATCTGGGTCTCCGTCGGCTCGCGCGACGAGGCAAAGGGAAAAACCGGGCTCGCCCACATGCTCGAGCACCTCATGTTCCGCGGTAGCGCCTCCGTCCCGGACGGCGAGTTCGACCGCCGCATGGAGTCGCTAGGCGCTCAGGTCAACGCGGCCACCTGGCTCGACTACACCTACTACACCACCACCGTGCATGCCGCCGCGCTGCCGGAGGTGCTCGAGCTCGAAGCCGACCGGTTCGCCCATCTGCTCATCACGCAGGAAGTCTTCCGCGCCGAGCGAGAGGTGGTGGCCAACGAGCGCCGGCAGGTTGTCGAGTCGGACCCGGAGTCGATGATGATGGAGCGGTTCTACCGCGAGATCTACGGCGAGTCTTGTTACGGCTGGCCCACGATCGGATGGAGCGACGATATCGCCGGCTACCGTGCCGAAGATGCCCAAGCCTTCCATCATGAAGCCTATGCGCCAAGCCGCCTCTTTGTCTCCATCGCGGGCGCTGTTGACCCGTCTCAGACGCTCGCGCTTCTCGAGCAGACCCTTGGCGGACTGATGCCGCGCAAGAGTGTCCGGCCAGAGCGGGAGGTCGCGCTATCGGAGAGTTTCTGCAGGACGATGACGCTTCCGGTCGCTGCACCGCGCGTGAATCTGGCCTGGCCCACCGAGGGCCGCCGCGCGCCCAGCTTTGCGGCCTGGTGCCTGCTCCACGACCTGCTCAGCGGCGGCGACTCAGCCCTGCTGCCGGCGGCGCTTGAGGTCAACGAGAAGCTCGTGCTCGACATCAACGCGAGCCAGTATGACCACGCCCTGCCCTCGCTCTTCGAGATCAGCGCAACACTCCGCCAAGGCGTTGGACCGGAGCGCATCCGGAAGGCAGTGGACGCGGTGCTCACCATGCTCGCCGCGTCGGGACCGACGGAGGACGACATGGCCGTGGCCAAGACACGGCTGCGCGCGCAAGACGCCCTGTCGCTGGCAGGTACCTACGCCCGCGCCGAGGAGCTGGGAGAGAGCTGGATCGCGTTCGGCGACCCGCTCGCTGGCCTCCGGCTACGAGATGAGATTGTGGCTGTTACAGCTGCAGAGATCCGCAGGCTTGCGCATCGGATGCTCCACGAGCTGCCGCGCTACGAGCTCGTCGTGCTGCCAACCGGCAGTGATGAGGAAGCATGATTCAGATTCCGAGATTTGATGTGGCTCTTGAGCCGCTGCCGGGCATGGACCGGATGGTGCTCTCCGGTGGCCCCTCGTTCGGCATCGTCAGCATCCGAATCCATTTCGACCACGGCACAGCCAGTGAGCCCGACGAGGTCTCGGGGCTACTCGACGTCGCGCTCACCATGCTCGACCGCGGCACCCACCGCATGCCTCGCCTGGTGCTCAGCCGTGCCTTTGAGCGCCTCGGTGCTTCGCTTGGCGTGCGGGCCTTCCGGACCTCATGGTATGTCGACCTGACCGTGCTCGAGGAGTATCTCGACCAGGCCCTCGACCTGCTCCTCGAATACCTCACCGACTCCGCCTTCGACGCCGAAGAGCTGAGCGACGTGCTCACCGAGGCCGAGGAGGAGGCAGAGACCGCGCTCGAAGACCCGAGCGGCATCCTCGCCCGCATGAACGGTCCGGTACTCTGGAGCGGTACAGCTTGGGAGCATCACCCCGACGGACGGGTTGAGACCAGGCGGCGCATCAAGGCCGAGATGCTCGGGCCGCGCATGCTCGAGGCGCTTGGCGCCAAGGCCGTCGCAGGCATCGCCGCCGAAGACCCGGGCCACCACGCCAAGGCTGTTGCCGGTTGGATGGCCAAGCTCCGCACGCTGGTACCCGTGAACAAGAGCGAGAAGGTGCGGCGACCGCCCATCCGGACCGGCGCGGTGAGCGCGGCGCGGACGCGGGGCGGCGCACAGGCTGCCCTCATGCTCAGCGCGCCAGCTCCCTCGAGCCTCGACGAGAGTTGGGACGCGGTTGTGCTCCACAATGCCGCCTTCGGGTCGGGTTTCATGACCCCGCTCGTACAGCGTGTGCGTGGCAAGGAGGGGCTCTCCTACGGCATCGGGAGCACGCTCGTACCCGACCGCGACGAGTCGCTCTTTGCTGTGCAGTGTTCGCCGCAGGGGAGCAAGGCCGCCTATACCGCTTCGGTCTGCCTTGATGCCTGGGACCGTTTTGTCGAGACGCCCATGACGGATACCTACCTCGATCAGGTGAAGTCCTACTACTTGGGCACGCTGCTGATGCGGGCCGAGACGGTGCGACAGCGCATGGGGCAAGCGGTGCAGTATGCGGCATCGAACCGGCAGGTGAGTGAACTGTGGGAGCACCCGCGGCGTCTCTCCGAACTCGACGCCGCCACGGTGGGCGCGGTGGCCTCTCGTTACGGCTTTGGCACTGGCAGCTACATTGTTGTCTGCGCCCTCCCCAAGGGCATCTCCGACCCCGGCTGGAAGCGCCACTTCGACGCTCTCCCGCGCGAGGGAGTCCACCTCCGCCGCCTCCGCTGACGTTCGGCTTGCGCGGCGCATCAAGCCGCGTTGGCGAGCATCCAAGCAGGCAGGCTTCGCTTGCCAATATGGGCAAGATCGGCCAAGTACGGCCCCCTGCCGAGCGCTCCGCCGGCGGCCGACCGGTCGCCCCTCTGCCATGGACGAGTTTCGATGGATCGCACCGCATCACTTGAGGCGCTCGAACGCGCTGCCGAACGCGGCTCATCGGGCCGAATCCGGGAGGATGTGAGCTCGTTGACCGCCTTCCTCGCGAGCGAGCTCGATGAGGTTGCGGCAGCGCTCCCAGAGTCGCTCCCGCTCACCGTCCACCCGCTTGCCGAGACGGGTCGTCACCTCATCGCGGCAGGCGGAAAACGGCTTCGCCCCATGCTTGTGCTGCTCGCAGCGCACCTTGCCGGCACGCGCGGCGAGGAGGCCATCAAACTGGCCTGCTCCGGCGAACTCGTGCACCTCGCGACCCTGCTGCACGACGATGTCGTTGATGAGGGCATGGTCCGCCGCGGCAGGCCCGCGCCCCGGATGGTTTGGTCGAACACTGCGAGCGTTTTGGGCGGAGACTATGCCCTGACCCGCGCGCTCGACCTGGTCGCCTCCGTGCCGTCACCAGCCCCGCTCAAAGAGGCCATCTCCACGCTCCGGCTCCTCGTCGAAGGCGAGATGTTGCAGCTGCAGCAGCGGCACACGCCAACCCCCACCGAGGCAGCCTATCTGGAGGTTGCCGAGCGAAAGACCGCGAGCCTCTTCGTCTGGTGCTGCCGCGCGCCGGTTCACCTCACCGACAACCCGGCGCTGCTAGAAGCCATGACCAGTTTCGGCAGGTCGCTTGGTCTCTGCTTCCAGATGGTCGACGATATCCTCGACCTCGAGGCTGATGAAACGACGCTGGGCAAGCAGCTGCTCGTCGACCTTGCGGGCGGCAAGGCCACCCTTCCCGTCATCCTAGGCATGGAGCGCGACCCATCGCTGCGGCAGGGCTGGCTCCAGCTCGCCGAGCGCCAAGCTGCCAACGAAGAAGGCGGCGAGGCAGCCTTTGCCTTCGCAAAGGCCGTCCGAGCCTCGGGAGGCATCGAAGCCGCCCGCGAGCGTGCCCGCGCAGAGGCCTCGGCGGCACGCCGCGCACTGCTCACGCTGCCCGACAGCGAGGCACGCGCCCACCTGCTCACAATGACCGACGGGCTTGTCGCGCGCATCCGCTGATTGGCCTGCTTGACCGGCACGGCGGCTCGCCGTAACCGAGTCGCCTCTCTGATACTTGCCAGGCAGTTATGCGCGAACCTGCTCCCCAACACCCCGCGCTCGAGCGACGCTCCATGAGGCTCGTTCTCGCGCAGAATGCCGCGAAGCTCGCTCGCGCCCGCATCATCAAGTTCGGGGTCGTCGGCGTCTCGGGGGTTGCCGTCAACCTGCTCATCGCCGGAGCGGTCAGCGACCTCATGGTGCGCGAAGGATTCAGCATCGGGGGCGCTACGCCGGCCGCCCTCGTCGCCGGGATCACGGTCTCCATCTTCACCAACTTCCTCTTCAACGACGGCTGGACCTGGGCCGACCAACGGGGTCGCGACCCCTGGCTGGTCCGCTGCCGCAAGTTCTACCTCACCAGCGCTGGCGCCGCCCTCCTCCAGTGGGCCACGTCGCTCCTCATTCACCACTTCTACCTGCCCAACGAGGGCTTCTGGTTCATGAGCGCAGATGCCCTGCGGCTCAAGGTGGCGGCCTGCGTCGCCATCCTCGTTGCCATGCCGGTGAACTTCCTCGTGAACCACTTCTGGACCTTCCGGCGCGCCAAGAACTGACGCGCCGCGGCACCTTCTGCGCTCGACGCCGAGCACAATCTGGGGCAAGCAGGACACATCGCGTCGCCACCGAGTACTCCATGTCTGGCTATCTCTATCGCGAAGTACACCCCGACGACCTCGAAGGCGTCGTGCGCCTCGCTGCCCACCTCGACTCGCTCAACCTGCCCGCCGATGCCGACGCGATCGCAGCGATGATCGAGGCATCGGTGAGCTCCTTCGGACGAAACGACCCCGATGACCGCACGGGCCGCTTCCTCTTTGTGCTCGAACGCACCAGTGACCGCGTGCTGCTCGGGACCTCCATGATTGTGGCCTCGCACGGCACCACCGCCGACCCGCACCACGCCTTCCGCGTTGACGTCGAGGAGCGTTACAGCGAGTCGCTCGGCGAGCTCTTCGCCCACCAGACACTTACCCTCGTGCAGTCCTACCGACCCCACACCGAGCTCGGCGCGCTGGTGCTCCACCCCGACTTCCGCGGCCATCCCGACCGGCTCGGGCAGGGGCTCTCCTTCGTCCGTTTTCTCTACATGGCGCTGCAGCCAGGCCGCTTCCACGACCGCGTCGAGGCAGAGCTGCTCCCGCCGCTCGAGGCCGATGGCTCAAGCCTGCTCTGGGAGTGGGTCGGCCGCCCCTTCACCCGACTCAGCTACCGCGACGCCGATCGCCTCTCGCGCGGAAACCGCGAGTTCATCCGTTCACTCTTCCCACGCACGCCCATCCACACCGCACTCGCACCGGCCGAGGTGCAGGCTGTTATCGGCGCGGTGGGAGTGCAGACCCGCGGCGTCGCGCGCATGCTGACCGCAGCCGGCTTCCGCTTCAATCTGCACATCGACCCCTTTGACGGCGGCCCCCACTTTGATGCGAAACGGGCAGATATCCTGCCGCTCCAACAGGCCTGCACGCTGCCCTTCGCGGGCTTGACCTCGGCCGACGACGCTCCCAAGAGGCTCATCACACGCGTTGGCGACGGCCCCTTCCGTGCGGCGCTCGGCTCCTGGCGCGAGACGGGCGACGGCGCCCTCGTCGACGCAGTCACCGCTACCCAACTCAACCTGCAGGCCGGCGATCTGCTCCTCAGCCTGCCGCTCACCTCTCCACGCAAACACGAGACTCCACGATGACACACCCTGCACCCATGCGACTGGCCGGCGGCTTTGTAGCGGGCCGCTGGAACCACGACCGCGCAGAGCGCTGGGAGCGCTTTGCCCCCTACGACCTCTCCATGCCAGTCTTCATCGGAACGGAGGGAACCGCCCTCATCGACGCCGCCGTCGAGCAGGGACGACGGGCGCAGCGGGGCTGGAAAGTCCGGCCGCTCGAGGAGCGGATTGCAGTCATCGACCGGTTCAACGATCGGCTCGGCGAGCACTCGCCCAAGATTGCGCTTCAGATCATGCGTGAGACAGGCAAACTGGCCGTAGATGCCGCCGCCGAGATGAAGGGCGTGCTCTCGCGCTGGGAACACACAAAGCAGATCGCGCTGGCTGAGTTGCAGCGCCACCAGCCGGCAGCCGACGCCTGCTACGACCTCGTCCCGCTCGGGGTGGTGGCGGTCATCAGCCCCTTCAACTTCCCGATTCACCTGGCGCACGGGCAGCTGCTTGCGGCGCTGGTTGCGGGCAACGCCTGCATCCTCAAGCCGTCGGATTGGACCGCCGGCTGCGCGGAGCGCTACTTCTTCGCCTGGCAGGAGGCCGCCGAGGAGAGCGGCGCCGATCCGAGCCTGCTCCAACTCATTCAAGGCGGCGGACCGACCGGCGCGGCGCTGGCTGCACACCCCGGCGTCGACAGCGTCTCCTTCACCGGCTCCTACAACGTCGGCGTCTCCATCGTTCGGGCGGCTGCGGCGCAGCCGAGCAAGCTCATCGCGCTGGAGTTAGGAGGAAAGAACACAGCCATCGTGCTCGACGATGCAGACCTGGCGCTCGCGACCGAGGCCATCCTCACGGCCGCGACCGCAACGACAGGGCAGCGCTGCACCTGCGTGAGCCGGGTCGTGGCGACGCGCGGGGTTGCCGAGGCGCTGCTCGATGAGCTCTCCATTCGGCTGGACTGGATGGAGAGCGACGACCCAACGCTGGAGAGCAGCGTGATGGGGCCGCTCGCGACGCCGGGTGGCTACGAGCGGTTCCTCGCCGCACAGGAAGAGACGGCCGGTCTGCAGACGCTGCTCAAGGGCGCTGCGGTGGAGCGGGCGAAGCAGGGCTACTTTGTGAAGCCCGGGCTGCACCTTGTTCGGGACATCGAGGCGGCGAAGGGGCGCATCGAGCGGGAGCTGTTCGGCCCCGATCTGCTGGTCGAGGTGGTCGACACCGAGGAAGAGGCCGTGGAGCGAGCCAACGCGACGCCCTACGGGCTTGCGATGTCGCTCTTTACGCGGACCCAGTCACGCTTTGAACGGCTACGTCTGGAGCTGGAGGCAGGCGTGGTGAACTGGAACCGGCCTACGGTCGGCTCCAATGCACTGCTGCCGTTTGGTGGCATCAAGCAGAGCGGCAACCACCGCGCGACCGGTTCGCATGCGCTTCGGCACGCGGTCCGGCCGCTGTCATCGATGCTCGGCGGCTAGCCGGAGGTAAAGAGGCTATCGAGCTCTTTTTCGATGTGATCTTCGGTGGTTTTCATCGCCACGCTGAGCTCCTGCACGAGGAGACGGCGGGCGGTGTCGAGCATCTTCCGCTCTCCGAAGCTGAGGTTCTTGTCGGCCCGAATCAGATTCAGGTCGCGGAGAACCTCGGCGATTTCGAAGATGGAGCCCGTCTTGATCTTCTCGACGTAGGCACGGTAGCGGCGGTTCCAGGTGCCGTGGTCGAACGACACATTCCGCTCGCGCAGGATGTCGAAGACCTCGTCAACCTCGTCCTCCTCGATGACCTTGCGGATATCGACGGAGTCCACCTTGTTTTCGGGCACCATGATCTTCTTGTCTGAGTCCAGCACGCGCAGGACAAAGAACCTCATCGTGGCATCCATAATAACTTTTTCTTCAAGTCCCTCGACTTTCGCCACACCTTGAGCCGGATAGACGACCATGTCGCCAATCTTCAAGGAGAGTTCTCGCCGGGCACCAGACTTCGAGCGAGTCATGCTAACCGCCCTACGTCAAAAGATCTGAACCGTTCACAGAAACCAGACAGCGACAGGAAGGCGACTATTTGGCCGTCTTCGAGAACGAACCGTGTAGGTCGAGCAGTTTGGCCTTCGTGAAGGTCGACAGCTTCGACTTGTAGTCGGGGTTCGGCTTGCCGAACTTGAGGGCGACGATGGCATCCACGAGCGCATCCTTTGAGCCGAAGGTGCTTGCGACCTTCTCTTCCACCGCCGAAAGGCGGAGAAGCTGCTTGTTGGAAGCACCCTGAATGCGGGCGGCGAACTCCTTCTCGGTCTCGCCGTCGCGGCGATCGAGAAGCGGAAGAAGCTTCGTGGCAAGTTCCTTCTTGGAACCGAACTGCTCTCGGACCTGGGTCAGCGGGCTCTTCGACATCGTCAACCTTCCTCACAGCTCGGCAGTCCGCCGAGCGCATCTCCAACACCCCATGGTGTCGGACTATTCCTGAATTGTCTCACAGCGTTGCGGCTGTTAGCAGACCGACCGCGCTGCCGGCATGGCTTGTAAAGACCAGCTAGGCGTTCAGAGTGGCCTGCCTTCTACTGGTTTTGACCATGTTTTTCAACCCCCCTCTTGCTCTTCGCCTCGCAGCCCCGCTGCTCACCCCGCTGCTGCTCGCTGCCACGGTCGCAGCCTGCCGCACCACGCCCAGCGCAGAACCGGCCGGAGCAGGCAGCGGCAGCGGCCTCCAGGTTTCCACGCCTGCAGCCGCGCCGAAGACTGGCGCCATCGCCGCGCAGCAGGGGCCTGTGCAGCTCACGGATGCCGATGTCGTCGCCCGCTTCGAGGCTCACGCCTTCCGGAAGGGGCTGCGGCCGACGGCCAAAGATGCCCTCATGCTCGCCGAAGACCAGCGGGTCATCAGGCTCTTCGCCAGCGACCAGCTCCTCGCCCGCCGCGCCGGCGCACTTGCCGCAAACAGGGGCTGCAGCGTCTCTGCGGAACAGGCCCGTGCGGCCATGCAGAGCGACCCCGAAGTGGGCCGGCTATTCGCGCTTGATGCCGCCGCTCTCACGGCGGCCTTCGCGCCCTACAGCATGCTATCGATGGAGACCCTCGAAGCAGTCTTCACCGATGAACTCCTGCGCAAATGCCTCGAGGAGAAGCTCGCTGCAGGCTTCGACGAGGCTACGCTCCGCGCCCGCCTGCTCTTCGAACGCGAGACCATTGAGATGCAGTTCGGCTCCATCCGGCTCCCGCTGGAGGCCGGCCGGCTGAGCGCCGTGCTCACCACCCGCGTCCCCGAAATCGACAAGCGCTACGCTGAGACCTCCGACCAGCACTGGCTGCCGCCGCGGCGCCGCATCTCGCTCGTCCGCCAGCCCAAGCCTGCCGACACGGCGGCTCTCGAGGCGCTCAAGGAGCAGATGAGAGGCTGGCGCGAGGCCGCCTCCGCGAGCCCTGCGGCCTTCGCTGCGACCGCAACAGCCCACTCAGCCGATGCCTCTGCACCGGCAGGAGGCAGCTACGGACTCGTCACCGAGACCCAGATGCCACTCGTCTTCACCACGCCGGTTGGCGAGACCACAGCCCTCTTTGAGTCGGAGACCGACCTCATGTTTGCCCGCGTCGAGGAGCAGATCGCGCCTGAGCGGCGGCCGCTGGATGACGGGATGCGGAGCGAGATCGCGGCGACGCTCGCGCGCGAGTCCGGGCCGACAGACAAGGAGAAGGCGCTCGCCTCGCAGGTGCAGCAGGCCATGGTGCGCGGCGGTGCCGCCCTCGGGGCCATCAAGAGCGAGAAGGGGGTTGTCCTCGCGACGCCGAAGCCCTTCCGCCGCACTGCCAGTGGCATGGTGCCGGGTGTGGGCCCCAACCCAGCGCTGAGCGACCGTCTCTTTGCCAGCCTTGCAAAGCCTGGCGACACCTTTCCCGAGCCCTACTTCACCGGCTACGGCCTCGTTGTGGTCAAGCTCATCGCCCGCGTGACCCCCACCAAGCGGAGATCGCCACAGCGCTCAGCGAGCAGCGCGAGGAGACGGCCGCCATCGAGGCGCGGGAGCAGGTGGAGGTGCTCCTCGCGGCCGAGAGCGCCAAGCCGGTTGTCACCGTGGAGCCAATCTCTGCCCTGCTCCGCGCCTTCGCCGCAGGGAAGTAGCCCGAGTCAGTCGACGCCGTCGAGGAACTCAACACGCCCCGTCGTGAGCGAATACTCGGCGCCCACGACACGGAGCCCGTTGGTGGCGATGAGCGACTCGAGCAGGGTCGACCCGTGGCGCAGGTGGTTGACTGAGGCGCGCACATTCGCTCGCACAGCGTGCGCAAGCAGGTCGTCGTCGGAATCTTCGGGGCGGTGGGTCTCGAGCAGCGTCTCGACCGAAGGTCGGATACGATCGACGATGGAGCGGAGGTTGGGCGACTGCTGGGCAACGGGTCGGCGGAGCTCCTCGAGCGTCGCCTCGATGGCGCCACAGGAGGTGTGACCAAGCACAACCACGAGCGGGGTGTGGAAGCGGGCAGCCGCGAACTCGATGCTGCCGACCTGCGACGGGGCGACGATGTTGCCGGCGACGCGGATGACAAAGAGATCGCCGAAGCCTTGGTCAAAGACGAGCTCTGCCGGGACGCGGGAGTCGGAGCAGCCGAGGATGATGGCGAAGGGCTCTTGAGCGGCGCCGAGGACGGCGTCACGTCCACGCTCGAGACCTGCAACGGGAAGCGTCAGGCGCTCGGCAAAGCGCTGGTTTCCAACGCGAAGTCGTTCAAGTGCCTCTGCTGCGGAGATCATTGGTGGCTCGGGGAGCGGGATGGCACCTTGCTACGCAATCGTGACGCCCTGCGCAACGCGGCTGCGTCGCTCCGCACAGTCCGGCTAGGACCAGAAGCCGCCCTCTTCGGGCGAGCTCGCCGAGGCATGAAGCTTGCGTGGAATGCGTCCGGCCTGCCGTGCCGCCCATCCTGCCGCCGCCGCATGTCGCATCGCCTCTGCCATGAGCGTGGGGTGCTTGGCGCCCGAGACCGCCGTGGAGAGGAGGACGGCGTCGCAGCCGAGTTCGAAGGCCTGGACCACATCCGAGGCGGTGCCGACACCGGCGTCGAGGATGACGGGCAGCTCTGTGATCTGCTCGCGGATGATGCGCAGGTTATAGGGGTTCCGAATGCCCATGCCGCTGCCAATGGGGCTACCGAGCGGCATGATGGCGGCGCAACCTGCGTCGCGGAGCCGGAGGGCGAGGATGGGGTCGTCGTTGGTGTAGGGCAGCACGATGAAGCCGTCGCGGACGAGCTGCGTGGCGGCCTTGAGGAGTTCGATCGGGTCGGGGAGCAGCGTGGTGTCGTCGCCGATGACCTCGAGCTTGATCCAGGGGGTGTCGAAGGCCTCGCGGGCGAGGTGAGCGGTGAGAATGGCGTCGCGGGCCGAGTAGCAGCCGGCCGTGTTGGGGAGGAGGAATCGTCCAGCTCGGCGGAGGGCGCCGAAGAGGGAGGACTCATCGGGCTCGGTCGGATCGACGCGCCGCACGGCCACGGTGACGACCTCGGCACCCGAGGCCTCGACGGTGCGCATGAGCGCGTCGAGGCTCCGATACCTGCCCGTTCCCATGAAGAGGCGAGAGGAGAAGCGGCGCCCTGCGATGACGAGCCCTTGGTCGGCTGGCTGAAGCGGCGAGAGCGGGTCTCGGGGAGCTGTGGATTCCATGGCGGCGTCCGGAGGAGCGGTCTGGGCGGAGGGGCGATACCTTGCCGCCACGGGGCGTGCAACCCCGCCAGACAGGCCGTGCTGGGCAGGCGAGACTTGAACTTCGCGGACAGAGGGAGCATACCGCGCCCATGACGAGGCCAGACGCGCAGCGAAGCCCGCTCGGGGCACTCTTTCGGGGAGCAGGGAGCCTCGCGGCACTCTGCGCCGCGACCCTGCTAGCTGGGTGCCGCGACAAGGAGCCCTTCGCTGCCGTGACGGCGCAGACGAATGTGGAGACGCAGGGTGGACTGAGCGTGACCCGCATCGCTGGGACGGCGGCGGGCGATGGCTCCGCTGAGAGCTCGGGCCCGCGACTGGCGCGTGGCGCAGCACGGCTCGCCTCCACCTTTGCGCCCCAGGGCCGACCGCTCTTTGCGCCCGTTCCCTGGAAGTTCAGCCAGGCCGGACGACGAGACCTGCCAGTAACACTGAAGCAGGGAATGCGGGTGGCCTTTCTGGCCTATGCCCAGCCCTCTGAGATCGATCTCGACCTCGTCCTAACGCTGCCCGACGGGCTACAGGCCGCCGAGGACAGGTCGCCCGACGAGATGCCGGTCATCGTCCATTTCGTGGTGCCACGCGACGGCATCTACAACCTGCGCGCCACTGCCGATGGTGCGGGAGAGGCGCTGCTGATGGGCTTCGAAGAGGCGACCCTCCCGGAGACCTTCGCGGGGCGCGACCTCCAGGCGCTGGCTGGCCGCTACCTCCCCGGCGCCACGGCCATGAGCCCCGTGCACCGCGAGAGTCTGCTCCCCGGCCAGGCGGCCCGCCTCACCTTCGCCGCCCTTGCCGGCCACTGCTACGGCGTTGTGGCCGTTGGCAGCAAAGAGCTCATCGATCTGGACCTCTACCTCGCGACCGCAGAAGGCCAAGAGCTCGAGGAAGACACCGGACCCAAACCCGACGTGGTCATCCCGGAGGTCTGCATCGATCATGCGGGCATGACCACCGTGACCCTGCGGGCCGCCGAGGGCAAGGGAGACGCCTTCTGGCAGGTCTACGAACTCGGCCGCAGGCGAGCGCAGAGGGCCACGCCTCGCGCGCGGGCTGGCAGCGGCGGCACAGAAAAATAGCGGTCAAACCCGCCGATTGCTATGCGTGCGATGCTCCGCTTCGAGGCGCACCCCCACGACACCGACGCAGGTCCGCCGTGCTCAGAGAAATCGGTCCCTACCAGCTCCTCCGCCTCCTCGGCGAAGGCGGAAACGCACGCACCTACCTGGCCCGCGACCAGCGCTCCGACCAGCTCCGCGCGATCAAGGAGCTCAAGCTCGTCAAACAGCGCCACACCAAGCAGATTGAGCTGTTTGAGCGCGAGTGCGCCACCCTCAAAACCATCCATCACGCGCAGGTCCCTGAGTTCACCGAGACCATCGTCGACCGCCGCGAAGAGACCATCGCCTTCTACCTCGTGCAGGAGTTCATCGAGGGGCCCTCGCTGCAGCAGCTGCTCGAGGTGCGCGGCACCATCCCCATCCCCGAGGTCGTCTGGCTGATGAAGAGCTGCCTGGTGCCGCTCGGCTATCTCCATGCGCGCAATCCGCCGCTCTACCATCGCGACATCAAGCCCTCCAACCTCGTGCTTCGACCCAACGGCGACTGCGTTCTCATCGACTTCGGCGCCGTGCGCGAAGCGGTCCTCGACCCGCGTGCCGGCGGCTCGAGCGTGGTCGGCACCTTCGGCTACATGGCGCCCGAACAGTTTCAGGCCCGCGCCTTTGCCACCACCGACCTCTACGCGCTCGGCGCCACCGCTTTGCATCTGATCACGGGCATCGAACCAGCCCGGTTCGAGATCCGTCGCCTCAAGCCCGATGTCTTTCCCCATCTGACCCACGACCCCGCCATCGCCGCCATCCTCGACCTGCTCCTGGAGCCGGCAATGGAGGACCGCTACCCGTCGGTCGACGCGCTGGTGCGTGCACTGGAGCGGTGGGAGGCGGCCAACGGCCCCTGCGTACGGATCGTCGTTCCGGAGGGGGCGAGCCAGCCCGTCTCCTCGCCCATCTCATCGCCCATCTCATCGCCCAGCATGGGCGGCCTCGCTGCGCCTTCGTCCGTGCCGCCGATCGCCTTGGCTCCCGCGCCTGCTGCGGTGTCGGCTCCCGCACCGCTTGCTGCGCCCGCGCCGAATGCTGCACCCGCGCCCGCGCCTTCGCGCATCGAGCCACCCTCCGTCTCTGCACCCATCGAGGCCGTGCCGCTCCGCCGCCAAGAAGTTGCGCTCTACCATGCGCTTCTGCCCAGCGGTCACGGAGCCACCCGTGTGGCGCTGCTGCCCATCGCCATCTCGCTCGGTCTCGCCCTCTTCTCCATGAGCAACGCCGCGCGCTACGACAAGGTCGGCTATCTCATCGGCGCGGGCATCGTCGGCCTGTTGGGGCTCCTCCTCACCATGCCACGGACGGCCGGAACACAGGCCGCCAAGCGGCTCAAGAGCGGCGGCGAGGTAGCCAGTGTCCGCACGCTGGAGGCCATCGAGCGGGTGAGCCTGATCGGCGGCTCGGAGTTCTGGGTGACCTACGAATTTGAGGGGGTCGACGGCCTCATGCACACCGGCAGCCAGCGACTCGCCTCCAAGGTGGCGCTGCAGACCTTCTGGAACGATCGGGGCCGCGTCCGCATCCGCTACCTTGCCACCGATGCAACCGTCTCCTGCCTCATGCTGACGAAGCGCTGAAGCCCATGGCTACGAGACGCAGCGACATCCTCGCGCAGGACCACCGCCACATCTGGCACCCTTACACGCAGCACGACGCATGGGTGCTCGAGGAGCCTCCCGTCATCGCCTCCGCGCAGGGCATCTGGCTCACAGATGAAGACGGCCGGCGATGGATGGACGGCAGTGGCAGTTGGTGGGTTTCGAACCTCGGGCATGGCTACCCTAGGGTCCGAGAGGCGCTCCATGCGCAGCTCGACAAGGCCTCCCATGTGATGTTCGGCGGCGCCACGCACGCGCCTGCTGCAACCCTTGCTGCACGGCTTGCAGCGGTCGCTCCGCCGGGGCTCACGCGCACCTTCTTTTCGGACAACGGTTCAACCGCTGTCGAGGTGGCAATCCGCGTCGCCTATGAATCGTGGCAGCAGTCTGGCGCGACGGCGCGACGCCGCTTTGTGACACTCGAAGGCGCCTACCATGGCGACACGCTCGGCACGGTCTCGCTCGGCAGCATCGCGGCCTTCCGCCACCGGCTCGACGGCCTGCTCTTCGACGTGCTCTCCATCCCGGCCGGCGACGGCGCAGTCGGCACTGCGTGGGAGTCGGAGATGATCGACGCCCTCGAGGCGCTGCTCGACGCGCGGGGCCACGAGGTGGCAGCGGTGGTCGTCGAGCCGCTCATCCTCGGCGCGAGCGGGATGCGGATGTACAGCGCCGCCACGCTCCGGCGCATGTTTGAACTCGCAAAGGCAGCGGGAGCCCTGTTCATTGCAGACGAGGTCTTCGTCGGCATGGGGCGCACAGGCACACTCTTTGCCTGTGAGCAGGCGGGCATCACGCCCGACCTCCTCTG